>OZ245765.1:2702010-3004021 GCA_965227655.1 Rhodoglobus sp.
GAGGGAGGCTATCGACTCGTACTGCTCTCGCGTTCCGGTGCGGTCGAGGTAGCGCACGGCATCGAACGCTGCTGCCGACTCCGCGAGCTGCTCAGCGAGCGCCGGGAAGCTCAGGCCCGCCCGCACGGCGAAGTCGCGCGCCGTGGTGCCGGGGGAGGTGGTGACGAGGGTGCGCTCGGCGAGTCCGCGCGCGATCGACCTGAACATCTCCATGACCGCTGTCGAGTAGTTGCCCTCGGCTGCCGCCCGCTCCGCATCTTGCCGGATGCGCGCGGCGCTGCGCGCATCGTCCTCGCCGAACAGTGATCCGGTCACCGCACTGCGACGGTTCAACCGCGGCAGGCCGAAGATGAGGAAGGCGACGACGAGCGCGGCCACCACGAGGGCGATCACGACGCCGAAGCCGAGCGCGGGCGGACCGTTCACCGATCCGAGTTGGAGGGAGGCGAACCAATCGCTGACTGCCTGGGAGATCCGGTCGAAGAGGGTCGGCTTCGCCGCCTGGTACGCGGGTTTGGAGAGCTCGGTGATGAGCCATTGGGTGGCGTCAGGGGCATCCGGATCGACCGGCACGTCTGACGGCAGGAACGCGGCGATCACGACCAGGGCGACGTGCTCGGCGCGCTCGGCGCCGCCGAAGGGGTGGCCTTCAGGAGGTACGGATCCTGCACTGACGCGTCGCCGGCCTGTCGGGCCTCGACGAAACGTGTGAGCTCGAGGTCGAGTCCTTCCTTGCGCATGCGGATGTCGATGTAGATGAGGGCCGGAGTCGACGATTGCACGATCGAGCCGATCGCGCCGAAGACGATGCCGAACACGATGGTCAGGATGTAGATGACGGCGAAGGCCACGATGCTGCCGGCCTCCGCGTTGTTCGGGTTGAGGAGCGTGGAGCCGAACGACACGAAGATCTGCAGCGGTGCGGAGATGATCGATGTCGCGATCTGGATGATGACGTAGACGAGCGCGATGATGCCGAACGTCTTCCAGAACACCCCGGTGGTGAGCGACCACGAGCGCCGGATGGCCTGCCGCAGTGGCAGACGCTCGAGCATGAGCACGCTCGGTACGAGGGCGAGCTTCGTGCCCAGCCACACCGCTGCCGCCACAGCCACCGCGGCGAAGAGGAAGCCGAGCAGCACGCCGATGACGATGCCCGCGACGCCGCCGAGGGCGACGAGCAGCGCGATGACGACCGCGACGATCACGATCGCGAGGACGACGACACCGGAGATGATGGCCGACCAGCCGATGAGCGCGCCGATGCGGCCCTTGGCCGCGCGCCACAGGCCCGGCAGGCGGAGCTTCTCGCCGAGCGTCGCCCGCGCGACCTCGAGCGAGATGATGCCCTGCAGGATCGCGCTTCCCACGATCGCCAGTGCGACGGGCACGAGGGCTGAGAGCAGCACGGTGCCGAAGGCGCCGGCCGCGATCGTCTGGGCGTCGGACCCCGTGGCGAACTGGATGCGCGAGAACGTGAAGAAGGCGATGACGCCGACGACACCGAACCCGACGAGGTAGATGGCGCCCGTGACGACCATCGCGAAGCCGAACGTGGGGCGCGGGTTGCGGCGCATGACCTGGAACGCAGCACCCAGCAGCGTGCCGAGGGTCAGGGGGCGCAGGGGGATGAGTCCGGGCTTGGGCGGCGGGGTCCATCCCGGAGTCGCGCCCGCGGGCGGAGGCGCGGACGGACCCGCGTAGGGGGAGGGCGCTGCGGCAGGTGCGGGGCCGGCAGGCGGCTGCCACGAAGTGCTGTCGGTCACGCGGTCTCCCTTGGAATCGCTGGGCGTTCCTCATCATGCTTTCACACTCGGCTACTCTTGTGCGAAAGCTCCCGCCGGCCCCCGGCGACGAGCCGAAGGCTTTTTGCGAGGACAAGTGAACGCGCGAATTCTGGTGGTCGACGACGACACCGCGCTGGCAGAGATGATCGGTATCGTGCTGCGCGCCGAAGGGTTCGAACCCTTCTTCTGCGAAGACGGGCTCCAGGCCGTCGAGGCGTTCCACAGCGCCAAGCCCGATCTGGTGCTCCTCGACCTCATGCTGCCGGGCATCGACGGCATCGAGGTGTGCGCGCGCATCCGGGAGGAATCGGGCGTTCCGATCATCATGCTCACGGCCAAGAGCGACACGTCGGATGTCGTCAAGGGACTCGAGAGCGGCGCAGACGACTACGTCGTGAAGCCGTTCAACCCCAAGGAGCTCGTCGCACGGGTGCGCACGCGCCTGCGCCCGACACCGCAGACCACCACGGGCACCCTGCAGATCGGCGACCTCACGCTCGACGTCGCGGGTCACGAGGTCAGGCGCGGAGAGGCGAAGATCAACCTCACGCCGCTCGAGTTCGAGCTGCTGCTCGCCCTTGCCCTCAAGCCGCAGCAGGTGTTCACGCGCGAGATGCTGCTCGAGCAGGTGTGGGGCTACCACTACAAGGCGGATACGCGCCTCGTGAACGTGCACGTGCAGCGCCTGCGGGCCAAGGTCGAGGAAGACCCGGACAACCCGAGCATCGTCATGACGGTGCGCGGCGTCGGCTATCGCGCGGGCAGCACCGCCTAGCGCAATGCGCGACTTCGACCTGCGCGCGTGGTTCGAGGAGCTCGGGAGGCTCTGGCGCTCCTCGCTCCAGCTGCGCACGATCGCCATCACGGTGTTGCTCTCGAGCGTCGCCGTCGCGATCATCGGCGGGTACATGTCTTTCAGCATCGGCACCAACCTCTTCGACGCGAGGCGCGCGACGCTCGAGAACACGTCGGCAAGCGCGACGCTCGCGGGCCAGCGGTTCTTCGACCAAGCGGCAGAGCAGGCGGGCGCGCAGGACATCGACGCGACGACTGCCGACGCCCTGAGCGCGATCCTGCGAACCGCGACCAACACGGGCTCGACGACTCTCGCCCTGCTGCGCACGCCGGGACAGGCCGGCTCGCCCAATCCCACCGAGAAGGCCGTGGGACAGAACACGCGAGACCTCGTGAGCGACGAGCTGCGCGAGGCCGTGCAGGACTCGACCCAGTCCCGCACCCACTCCCAATCGGTGGCCCTTCCCAACGAGACCGATGGCACGGTGCATCCGGGCATCGTCGTGGGGTCGACCCTCGACATTGCGGGAGCGCAGTACGAGCTGTATCTCGTCTACGACATCAGTGACGCGCAAGAGACGCTCGGCTTCGTGCAGCAGACCCTCGTGCTCGGCGGGCTCGCGATTGTTCTGCTCATCGCCGCCGTGGCCTACCTCGTCGTGCGCCTCGTCGTCGGGCCCGTACAGATTGCCGCGGAGACGAGCCAGAAGCTCGCGGCGGGGCAGCTCGAGGTGCGCCTGCCGGTGAAGGGCGACGACGTGCTCGCCACTCTCGCGCGCTCCTTCAACGGCATGGCGGCGTCGCTGCAGAACCAGATCACGCGCCTGGCTGCCCTCTCGCAAGTGCAGCAACGGTTCGTATCGGATGTCTCGCACGAGCTCCGCACGCCGCTCACGACCATCCGGCTCGCGGGAGACGTGCTGTACGACCAGCGCGAGAGCTTCCCGCCCGCGACCGCGCGCACCGCCGAACTCCTCCACACTCAGGTCGAGCGGTTCGAGCTACTGCTCGCCGACCTCCTGGAGATGAGCCGCTACGACGCGGGCGCTGTCGACATGGAGACCGAGCCGACGAACCTCGTGCGGCTCGTGGAAGACGCGATCGAGAGCGTGGCATCCCTCGCCGAGCAGAAGGGCTCGCAGCTGCGGCTCGTCGCGCCGGGCGGCTATTTCGAGGCCGAGGTCGACGGCCGGCGCATCCGTCGGATCCTGCAGAACCTGCTCGGCAACGCGATCGACCACGGCGAGGGCAAGCCGATAGTGCTATACGTGGACAGCGACAAGAACGGCGTCGCGATCGCCGTGCGCGACTACGGGGTCGGGATGACCCCCGCCGCGATGGCGCGCGTTTTCGACAGGTTCTGGCGGGCAGACCCCTCGCGCCAGCGTGTCACGGGCGGCACGGGCCTCGGCCTGGCGATCTCACTGGAGGACGCGGCGCTGCACGGCGGATGGCTCGAGGTGTGGTCGTCGGAGGGGGAGGGATCGTGCTTCAGGCTCACCCTCCCGCGCGTGCGCGGCGCCGTGCTCACGAGCTCGCCCCTCGAGCTTCCGCCCGACGACGAGATCCCGATCGAGGTGACCCATGCGTAGGGCCGTGATCGCGGTGATGGCGGGCGCCCTCGTCGTCGCGCTCGCCGGATGCGTGGGCATCCCGACCTCGGGGGGTGTCAACGACGGCCCCCTCATCAACGACCAGGACCAGCCCGAGTTCGTCTCTCTGCCGTCGGACCCGATCCCGGGGTCGTCGCAGCAGGACATCCTCACCGACTTCATGCAGGCCGTGAGCGCGCCGCAGGGCGGCTACGCGGTGGCGAAGAAGTTCCTCACCACCTCTCTCGCCGCCACGTGGAATCCGGACGCGAGCGCCATCATCCGCACGGGCGGCTTCGACGTGGAGCAGGTGGCGGACAACACCATGACCTACACGTTCTCGAGCCGCGCGATCGTCAACGACCTCGGGCAGTACCAGGAGGAGCGCGAGACCTCGGAGCAGACCCTCCCCTTCTCCTTCGCGCAGGAGAACGGCGAGTGGCGAATCAGCACGGCAGCGGACGGGATCGTGCTGTCGCAAGCCGCGTTCGATGTCGCGTTCCGCCAGCAGTTCCTGTACTTCTTCGATCCGAGCTACGGCTATCTGGTGCCGGATGTGCGTTGGTTCCCGTCGCGGCAGACCACGTCGCGGCAGGTTGTCGATGCGCTTCTCGCGGGGCCCTCATCGTCGCTGCAGCAGGTGGTCACCACCTCGTTCCCCGCCGCGACGACGCTCGTGGCCCTCACCACCGAATCGGGTTCGACAGTCGTCGATCTGAGCACGGAGGCGCTCTCCTCCACAGACGAGGTGCGGGACCGGATGCGCCAGCAACTGGCAGCCACCCTCGACACCCAGAGTGTCGAACTCACCGTCCGCGGGCTCGAGCTCGTCGCGCCCAACGTCGCGGGCAGCCGTGCTCTCGTCAACCCGCTCGTCGACCCGGCCGTGCTCGTCGGCACCGGAACGGCCTTCGGTTTCGACGGCGGCACCGGGGTTACCCCCCTCACCGGGCTCACCAACCAGGTGGTTGCCGCAGGGGCCGTTGGTGCCGTGCTCTCGTCGGACAAACAGACCGTGGCTTTCCTGGGTGCCGGTGGTGCCGTCTACGCGGCGCTCGCGGGAGACAACGCGGCGACGGTGATCGACGACCGGCCGGGGCTCACGATCCCGAGCGTCGATCCGTTCCGATTCATCTGGTCAGCCCAGTCGTCGAGCGCCGCATCTCTCGCGACCTTCAGCGTGGACGGCACACTCAACGACCAGTTCCAGTCGGGGCTGCCCGCCGATTCGTCGATCGTGTCCCTGGATGTCTCGCGCGACGGGGCTCGTTTGCTGCTGCTGCTCTCCACCCCGGTCGGACCGCGCCTCGTCGTCTCGGGCATCGTGCGCCAGGACAACGTGCCCGTCGGTCTGGGCGAGCCCGTCTACCTGCCCGTCGACCCCGCGACCCCGCTCGACGCCACCTGGGTCGACGATCACACCGTTGCCACGATCTCGGCGGGCGAAGGCGGCAACGCGCTCATCACGGCGTTCGGGATCGGAGGCAAGAGCGTGTCGCTCGGCCGCGTGCAGGGTGCGATCGCGATCGCGGGCGGCAACGGCGGCGCCGACGGGCTGCGCGTGCTCACGACCAGCAAAGACGTCTGGCGCCCACGGGGGAGCGAGGGCTGGGTGGTCACGGGCATCCACGCCGACTTCCTCGCCACCAAGCAGTAGTTCTCCACCGTTCCCGCGAAGCTGCCCCACACGGGTGTGCGCCCATCCATAGTTGCCGGGTGTCCCTAAGAAATCTGCTCCTCGATGCGTGGGCGGTGCTCCATCCTGTCGAGTGCGCCGGATGCGGCGAGCCAGACCGTGCGTTGTGCGACGAGTGCATTGCCGCGCTGCTGCCGCACCCCGCGGTGCGCGCGACTCCCGCAGGACTCCGCGCTATCACCGCCCTTCGCTACGAGGGTCCGGTGCGCCGGGCGCTCCTGCAGTTCAAGGAGCACCACCGCACCGATACGGTCGGGCGGCTCGCGCGTGCGCTCGATGCGGCACTCACCCACGCCACCCCGGCGGGCACCTCCGCCGAGTTCGTTCCGGTGCCGTCGAGTCGTTCGGCCCGTCGCCGTCGCGGCTACGAGCCCGTCGTGCTGCTCCTGGTGGCAACTCGCCGCCGTCCTGCCCGTGTGCTGCGGGCATCCCGCGCCACAGCCTCCCAGAAGGCGCTCGGGGCCGCAGCGCGCTCGGAGAATCTGCGGGGGGCGTTCACTGCGCGGGGTGATCTGGCGGGCCGCGAGTTCGTGATCGTCGACGACGTTCTGACCACCGGAGCCACGCTCGACGAGGCCGCTCGGGCCCTTTCTCAGGCGGGGGGAACGGTCATCGGGGCCGCCACCCTAGCGTTCACTCCGAGGTTGCATCGATGGCGTGACAAGCGCAGTGGGCAGGACTACGGTGGGGCGAAAGGCGCACAATGATGGACCGCCTCCAACCGGGCGGCCAGCCACACAGGGCAGCGCCGATAAGGCTGGGAGGTCGCCGTGGAAATTACTGTCAGCGGACGAAACCTGGGGGTCACGGACCGGTTCCGTGAATACGCCATCGAGAAGGCCGAGAAGATCGACCATCTGGCGGAGAAGGCGATCGCCTTCGATATCAAGGTGTCGCGCCACCACGAGACGCGCGGGTCGAGCGGTGACGACCGCGTGGAGCTCACCCTCGTCGGCCCCGGCCCGCTCGTGCGGGCTGAATCATCCGGCTCCGACAAGTACGTCGCGTTCGACCTCGCCATCGCCAAGCTCGTCGAGCGGATGCGCCAGGCCAAGGATCGCAAGAAGGTGCACCGTGGCCAGCACCGCCCGGTGTCGCTGCGCGAGGCGTCGGCTGACGGCTTCAGCGTCATCGACATCACTCCGGCCAGCCCCGAGGTTCTCGACCGCGTCCTGACGGGGGAGATCCCCGTTCAGGCGGTTGCCGAGGAGGAGCAGGACTACACGCCCGTCGTGATTCGCGACAAGGTGTTCCCCTCCAGCCACATGACCAAGGAGAACGCGGTCGACCACATGGAGCTCGTCGGCCACGACTTCTTCCTGTTCATCGACAGCGAAACCGACCGCCCGAGCGTCGTCTACCGCCGCAAAGGCTGGGACTACGGCGTCATCGCGCTCGAGGAGGAGGCTGGGGAACTCCCCAAGATTTCCTCGCGGGGGCGCAGCGGAGGGCGCTAGCCCGGCGGCTGTTGGTACCATTACAGGTCGGTAACGAGCCTCATCGGCTCGCACCAGAACTGGAGTAATCGTGGCCAACGTTCTCGAGCGCGCTCTTCGCGTCGGTGAAGGTCGTCTTCTTCGACGGCTGAAGAACTATGCAGATGCTGTAAACCATCTGGAAGACGACTTCACCGACCTCAGTGACGAGGATCTCAAGCACGAGACCGTCGAGCTGCGTGAGCGGTTCGCGAACGGTGAATCCCTCGACGACCTGCTGCCCGAGGCCTTCGCGGCCGTGCGTGAGGCGGCCAAGCGCACTCTCGGCATGCGCCACTTCGACGTGCAGCTCATGGGCGGCGCTGCCCTCCACCTCGGCAATATCGCGGAGATGAAGACGGGCGAGGGCAAGACCCTCGTGGCTACCCTCGCGGCCTATCTCAACGCCATCGCCTCGCGCGGCGTGCACGTGATCACGGTCAACGACTACCTCGCGAGCTACCAGTCCGAGCTCATGGGCCGCGTCTTCCGCGCCCTCGGAATGACGACGGGTGTCATCCTCTCTGGCCAGACCCCGGCGGAGCGCCGCGAGCAGTACGCGTGCGACATCACCTACGGCACGAACAACGAGTTCGGTTTCGACTACCTGCGCGACAACATGGCGTGGCAGGCACAGGACATGGTGCAGCGCGGCCACTACTACGCCATCGTCGACGAGGTCGACTCCATCCTCATCGACGAGGCCCGCACGCCTCTCATCATCTCCGGTCCCGCATCCGGCGAGGCCAACCGCTGGTTCACCGAGTTCGCGAACCTCGCGACCAAGCTCATCCCGGACGTCGACTTCGAGGTCGACGAGAAGAAGCGCACGGTCGGCGTGCTGGAGCCCGGCATCGAGAAGGTCGAAGACTACCTCGGCATCGACAACCTGTACGAGTCGGCGAACACCCCGCTCATCTCGTTCCTCAACAACTCGATCAAGGCCCGCGCCCTGTTCAAGAAAGACAAGGACTACGTCGTGATGAACGGCGAGGTGCTCATCGTCGACGAGCACACGGGCCGCATCCTCATGGGCCGCCGCTACAACGAGGGAATCCACCAGGCCATCGAGGCGAAGGAGGGTGTGGCGGTCAAGGCCGAGAACCAGACCCTCGCCACGGTCACCCTGCAGAACTACTTCCGCCTCTACAACAAGCTCTCGGGCATGACCGGTACGGCCGAGACCGAGGCCGCCGAGTTCATGAGCACCTACAAGCTCGGCGTTGTTCCCATCCCGACCAACAAGCCCATGCTCCGCAAAGACCAGTCCGACCTCGTCTACAAGAACGAGCAGTCGAAGTTCGAGCAGGTCGTGGAAGACATCACTCGCCGCCACGCGACGGGCCAGCCCGTGCTCGTGGGCACCACGAGCGTTGAGAAGAGCGAGCTGCTCTCGCGCCTGCTCGCCAAGAAGGGCGTGCGCCACGAGGTGCTCAACGCCAAGAACCACGCTCGCGAGGCAGCGATCATCGCGCAGGCCGGCCGCCTCGGCGCCGTGACCGTCGCGACGAACATGGCGGGTCGTGGCACCGACGTCATGCTCGGTGGCAACGCCGAGTTCCTCGCGGTGGCGCAGATGAACAACCGCGGGCTCAGCCCAGTGGAGACGCCGGATGAGTACGAGGCCGAGTGGGACGGCGTGTACAACTCCGTCAAGACCGAGGTCGAGACCGAGGCCGCCAAGGTCATCGAGGTCGGCGGCCTCTACGTGCTCGGCACGGAGCGCCACGAGTCGCGGCGTATCGACAACCAGCTGCGCGGACGTTCCGGCCGCCAGGGCGACCCGGGCGAGAGCCGGTTCTACCTCTCCCTCCAGGACGACCTCATGCGCCTGTTCAACAGCGGTGCCGCCGAGGCGCTCATGGGCCGCGGCAATGTGCCGGATGACCTCGCCATCGAGTCGAAGGTGGTCAGCCGCGCCATCCGGAGCGCGCAGTCGCAGGTCGAGGCGCGCAACGCGGAGATCCGCAAGAACGTGCTCAAGTACGACGACGTGCTCAACCGCCAGCGCGAGGCCATCTACGGTGACCGCCGCCACATCCTCGAGGGCGACGACCTGCAGGACCGGGTCACGCACTTCCTCGAAGACGTCATCACCGAGGTCATCGAGGTGCACACCGCCGAGGGTCACTCGGACGACTGGGACTTCGATGCCCTCTGGACCGAACTGAAGACCCTGTACCCGATCTCGCTCACGGTCGATGAGGTCATGGCTGAGGCGGGCACGCGCGGCCGAGTGACCACGCAGTTCCTCACCCAGGAGATCCTGTCGGACGCCCAGCTTGCCTACGAGCGCCGCGAGCGTCAGCTCGGCGAGCCCGCCATGCGCGAGCTCGAGCGCCGCGTCGTGCTGTCGGTCATCGACCGCCGCTGGCGCGACCACCTCTACGAGATGGACTACCTGAAAGACGGCATCGGCCTGCGCGCCATGGCGCAGCGCGACCCGCTCGTCGAGTACCAGCGCGAGGGCTTCGCTCTCTACCAGAGCATGATGGGGTCGATCCGCGAGGAGTCGGTGGGCTTCCTGTTCAACCTCGAGGTCGAGGTCACGGGCGGTGCCTCGGTCGAGGCCCGCGGTCTCGCAGCTCCCGCGTCGAACCCCAACCAGCTCAGCTACTCGGCACCCAGTGCCGACGCGCAGGGCGAGGTCGAGGTGCGCAACCAGCGTGGCCAGCTCGAGGGTGCGGCAACCGCCCGCGCACAGCAGGCGGCCGCCCAGCAGCAGCGCCCGCAGCAGGCTCCCCCCGCCCAGCCGGCCGCCCGTGGTGCCTTCGGCCAGCGCGCCGAGGGTGCCCCCGAGGCCGCACCGACGAATCGCGCCGAGCGCCGCGCCCAGGACAAGAAGGGCCGCTGAGAACTACAGCACGTTGATGGCGGTGGCGCGCCAGCGCAGGTCGAGGCCTTCCAGCCGGAGGGCGACGGCCCTCGTGCGCGCCCGGCCTCGCACGATGACGACGGCCTCGACTACCCCATCGCGCGGGACGCACTGCGTGATCGACCCGATGCTGAAACTGGGTCGCGACACCGGGCGGCCCGCCGCCTGACGTGAGCGGGCCGAGAGCACGACGCGTTTGAGCAGGTGCCGGTAGACATCGTCGGTAACCCAGCGGGAGATCTGCTCGAGCTCGCGAGCTCCTGCGAGAATCTCGACGACGCAACGCGTGAGGTTCTCGATGAGCGGCGCGGGATCGGGCAGGTCGGCCGAGGCCGTGGGCTGGTGGCCGAAGAACTCGTCAGGGACGAACCGCGGACGGATCACCTTCGAGGGCAGTGTCTCCTGGCCTCCGCCGGGTGACACGGCGCGTGCTCGTTCTGATGAAGCTGAACTCATGGGTCTCTCCCAAATAGCGGATCCGAATGCCCGAGGCGCAGCGCCTCGGCAGCGGGGTTACGTCATCACCCATGAGTCCCCGCCTCCATTATCAATGACTGGCTATGTGGAAAAGTACTCATTACTCGTCAATGTCGGGATTAAGTTATCCACCATGCGCTGGGAAGACCTGTTCGACGACCTCGAGTCGCAGCTCGAACAGGAGCTCACCGCGGAGGAGCTCGACCTCGAGGACGAGGAAGAGCGGCTGCGGCTGGGGCGGTTATCGGTGCGCGACCGCCTCGTGTCGCTCAGCGGGTCGCGCGGGGGCGCGAGCCTGCGTTTGGCGGTGACGTTGGTGTCGGGGCAACGGATGGTGGTGCATCCGGTCGCTTTCGGACGCGACTGGTTCTCCGTCGACGTGATCACCGAGGGAACCCGCTCACGCCAGTGCATTGTTCCGATCGCGGCCCTCGCGAGCGTGGCCCTCGAGTCGACGCTCGTCTCGCACAGTCTCGATGGCCCCGCGGTGCCGTCGCTCTCCGATCGGCTCGGACTGGTCTTCGTGCTGCGCGACCTGTGCCGTCGACGTAGGCCCGTCGACATCGCGCTGGTGACGGCGGACCTGCACGGCACGCTCGACCGGGTGGGGCGTGACCATCTCGACCTGGCTGTGCACGAGAGGGGTGTCCCACGGCGGGAGACTGCGGTGCGCGACGTCCGGATCGTTCCCTTTGCCGCGGTGCAGCTCGTCCGCCTCTAGCGGTCTTGCGGGGAGTGCTCAGAGGTCGCGGAACGAGAACGCGGTCACGTTGGCGAAGTCCGCCTGATTCCAGAGGGCGTGTCGTCGTGATTCCTCGTAGCGCGCCTCGATGTACGCCTCCATGACACTGCGCTCGATACGCCAGAGGCGGGCTGCGCCGACCTGGATTGCGGGGAGCTCGCCAGAGTGGACGAGGGCGTACGCCTGTTTGGTGGAAACGCTGAGCAACTCTGCGGCGTCCGATAGGGAGAGGAACCGCGCGAGCTGCCCGATAGGGCTCTCGTCGTTCATTCCACGATTATGAGCCGGTGCGGGAGCTCGTGGGCCGTATGTGGATAACTTTCGACGGGACCGAGGGCGCCCCGTGAGCATTGCCGCATGGTCCGCAGCTTCCGACGATTCAGCATCGACCCGCGACTCCTCATCGGCATCGGTCTCGTCGTCGCCTCTGTTGCGGGCGTCGTCGCGGTGGTCTCCACTTCCGACCGCACAGTGCAGGTGCTGTCGGCGCGAGCACCCCTCGCCCCCGGCGACCGGGTGGGAAGCGACGACCTCGTCGTTGTCGAGATGCGACCGGGGGAGGTCGCACACCACTACCTCTCACCGGCCGACGTGCCCGCCGACGGTGTCGTCGTCACGCGCTTCATCGGCGAGGGCGACCTCATCCCCGTCGACGCCGTGGGAAGCTCCGCTGGCCTCAGGCTCGCGTCGGTGGTGCTCGATATCGACGGCCCGCTCGCGGAGTCCGCGCGACCCGGAGGTGTCGTCGACGTATGGGCTGCGCGGCAGGTCGACGGGGGCGGATTCGCCCCGCCGTCCGTGATCGTGAGCGGCGCGACGATAGTGCGGCTCATCGAGTCGGACTCCCTCACCTCCGACGCCGCGACCACCGGAGTCGAAGTGCTCGTCCCCACCGGCCGGGTCGCACGGGTTCTCGACGCCCTCGCCAACGAGGCGGCAGTGTCGCTCGTGCCGTCATCCATTCCGGTGCGCTGACGTGGCGCGCCTCGTCTTGGCCCTGCCCGTTGCCTTGGATGCGCCACTGGCGAGCGAGGCCGCCCGCCACGGCCACGAACTCCTGGGGCGGGCATCCGGTGCAGCCGAGGCGGCCTCGTTCGTCTCGTCGCTGCACCCCGACACCCTCGTTGTCGCCGCCGACCCGCGCTATCTCGACGACCAGGTGCTCGCGGCGTGCGACGAGCACGGGACGCGCGTGGTCGCGCTCACGACATCCGACGCCGACCGACGCTTCGTTGCCGCCCTCGGCCTGTACGAGACGACGGATGCCACGGCCCCCTGGTCGACCGTCGAGCTCGCGATAGCCGGCCCGATCCGCCCTACCGAGGTCTCGGCGCCGAGGGCCCGCGGCACGGTGATCACCGTATGGGGGCCGGCCGGTGCCCCCGGTCGCACCACCCTCGCGATCGGGGTGGCGTCCGAGCTCGCCGCCCTCGGCCACTCGGTCGTGCTCGCGGATGTCGACTCCCACGGTGCCTCGGTCGCGCCCGCGCTCGGCATGCTCGACGAGGCACCGGGGTTCGCCGCGGCCTGCCGCCTCGCCGCGAGCGACGCGCTGACCACCGCCGAGCTTGAGCGGATCGCGCAGCGCTACGAGTCGCCGCTCGGCGGCTTCCGCGTGCTCACGGGTATCGGGCGGCCCAGCCGCTGGCCGGAGCTCTCTGCGGCGCGCGTGGCTGCGGTCATCGCGCAGTGCCGCGCGTGGGCCGACTTCACCGTGCTCGACGCGAGTAGCAGCCTCGAGAACGACGAGGAGCTCTCGAGCGACCTGTTCGCCCCGCGGCGCAACGCCGCGACCGTCACCGCGGTGCGTGACGCCGACCGGATCCTCGCTGTAGGGCGGCGGATCCGGTCGGTCTCTCGCGCTTCTTGCGGGCCTACGGCGACATGGTGGAGGTTGCGACGACGGCGGAGGTGACGACTGTGATGAACCGCGTGCGGGCGACGGCGATCGGGATGAACCCTCAGGCGCAGGTCGCGCAGACCCTCGCGCGGTTCGGTGGCATCGAGCATCCGGCGCTCGTGCCCCACGACCAGACCTCGCTCGATGGTGCGGTGCTGAGCGGTCGCACCCTCGCCGACTCGGCACCCCGCTCGGCGGCAAGGGTGGCCATCCGCGACCTGGTCGGGGCGCGGATCGCCCCGCGGAAGTAGGGCGCGTCGGCCAGCGGCTACCCTTGGAGCATGTCGACCCTCAGTGATCTGGTCCAGGCGCAGGGGCGCTCGAGCGAGGCGGACATCGAGTGGCTCCACCTGCTCGTGGGCGACTGGCAGCTGCTTGCCGACCTCGCCTTCGCCGACATCGTGCTCTGGGTTCCGGGGGAGGGCGACAGCTTCGTCGCCGTCGCGCATGCGCGACCCTCAAGCTCGGCGACGCTGTTCTACCGCGACTTCGTGGGCCAGGCCATCAAGCCCGAGTGGAAGGCGCAGGTGACCGAGGCGTTCCAGTCGGCGCGCATCGTCGATACCGCGGCCCCCGACTGGTACGAGGAAACCCCCACGCGCGTGCGCGCCGTGCCGGTGTTGAGGCGGTTGAGCCCGAGCGGCAAGGCGACTACCGAGTTTCCCATCGCGGTCATCACGCGCCACACCAACCTGAGTGAGGCACGCACTCCGTCGCGCCAGGAGCTCACCTTCAACGAGTGCGCGAACGACCTGTTCGCCATGATCGCCTCCGGTGACTTCCCCGACCTCGGGGCTCCGAGCGGACCGCGCCGCGGCGCGCCCCGAGCATCCGACGGCCTTATTCGACTGGATGTCGACGGCCTCGTGACATTCGCGAGCCCCAACGCGCTCTCCGCCTTCAACCGCATCGGGTTCGCGGGGGAGCTCGAGGGGGAGTCGCTCGCCGAGGTCACGACCGGGGTCATCGCTGGCCAGCCCGTCGTCGACGAGTCACTGCCGCTCGTGGTCACCGGACGCGCGCCGTGGCGCACCGACATCGAGGCGCGCGGGGTGACGGTGTCGCTGCGCACCATCCCGATCCGCAACCGGGGCGAGCGCGTGGGCGCGATAGTGCTGTGCCGGGATGCGACGGAGATCCGCCATCAGGAGCGCGAGCTGATCACCAAGGATGCGACGATCCGCGAGATCCACCACCGGGTCAAGAACAACCTGCAGACCGTGGCCTCGCTGCTGCGCATCCAGGCGCGGCGTACGCACAGCGACGTCGCACGGGAGGCCCTCGGCCAGGCGATGCGCCGCGTGGCCGCCATCGCCGTCGTGCACGACACCCTCTCGGAGGGGCTCAACCAGAACGTCGACTTCGACGTCGTCTTCGACCGCGTGCTCATGCTCATCGCTGAGGTGGCGTCGAGCCACAACACGACAGTTCACCCCAAGTCGACGGGCAGCTTCGGCCCGCTGCCGAGTGAGTACGCGACGCCCCTCGCCCTCGCCCTCACCGAGCTCGTCACGAACGCTGTCGAGCACGGGCTGGCCGGTCGGGCCGACGGCGAGGTCGAGATCGTCGCCAAGCGCACGGATGACCTCCTCACCGTGAAGGTCCGCGACAACGGCGTTGGCCTGCCAGAGGGCAAGGTCGGTTCAGGGCTCGGAACTCAGATCGTGCGCACGCTCATCCAGGGTGAACTGAGTGGCACCATCGACTGGCACACTCTCATGGGCAGCGGCACCGAGGTGACCATCGAGGTGCCCCTGACATGGCTGAACACCCGCTCATAGAGCGAGTGTTCGAGCGGAGCCGACCGACGGTCGAGCGGAGTCGAGACCCTAGGAGGCGCGGCGCGCGCGAGCTGCGCGACGCTTGAGCGCGCGGCGCTCGTCTTCGCTCAGGCCGCCCCAGACACCGGAGTCCTGCGAGGTGTCGAGCGCGTACTGGAGGCACATCTCGGTGACGGAGCAGCGTGCGCAGACGGCCTTGGCCTTGTCGATCTGGTCGACGGCAGGGCCAGTGTTCCCAACGGGGAAGAAGAGTTCGGGGTCTGCGGTGAGGCAGGCAGCTTTGTCGCGCCAATCCATGGTGGTACTCCTTCGGTGCGTGCGGTGTGGGTAGGACCGCGGGACAGGCATATGCAACGCCTGGAGAAATCGGGTTCTAGTCTTTCGGGACCCGCTCGCGACACTGGGAGCTGGAAATCAACCTCACATAGACTCTCATAACGGTAGATGCAAATCAATGGTTTTCTGGGGGTGACGCTGTGAGTGAACGGCCTGCGGTACACGCGAGGCACCCCTTCGTGTTGCTTCTCGTTGTCCTGTTGTTCGCCCAGTGCGCGCTGCTCGCGGCTGCCACGATCTACCTCGTCGTCGAGCTCCTGACCGCCACTCCCGACTCGCTCGCGAGCGCCGTTGCGCTGCTCGTGCTCACCGCGATCGCTGCAGTCTGGATCGGCTTCATCGCCGCCAACGTGCTGCGCGGCCGGGCGTGGACGAGGGGTGCGGCGATCGTCGTCCAAGTGCTCCAGGGCGCCGTCGCGATCGGTTGCTTTCAGGGGGTACTCGCGCAGCCAGCCATCGGCTGGCTGCTGCTCATCCCCGCACTCATCGTGCTCGTGCTGCTCTTCACGCCGCCCGTGGTCGCGGCAACGACCCAGCGCGACGCTTAGGCGTCGATCCCGAGCTTCTTGCGCAGCGAGGCCACGTGCCCCGTGGCCTTCACGCCGTAGAGCGGCAGGGTGATGACACCGCTCTCGTCGATCACGAACGTCGACCGGATGACCCCCACGACGGTCTTGCCGTACATGTTCTTCTCGCCCCACACGGCGTACTGCTCGTGCACGGCACGGTCGGGATCGCTCAGCAGCTCGAAGTTGAGCGAGTCCCTGTCGCGGAACGTGGCGAGCTTGGCGGTGTCATCGCGCGAGACGCCGACGACGGTGTATCCGGCGCTCTTGAGCGAGTTGAGGTTGTCGCGGAAGTCGCACGCCTGCTTCTCGCATCCGGGCGTCATGGCCTCGGGGTAGAAGTAGAGAATCACCTTCTGGCCGCGGAAATCGGCGAGGGAGACGGATGCGCCGTCCTGGTCGGTGAGGGTGAAATCGGGCGCCACGGCCCCCGCCTCGAGTCGCTCGGTCATGTGTCTCCTCGGATCGTCTGATGTCATGCTAACCTTGTTCGTCGGCCCACACTTCACCGTGTGGGCCAAGCACCTCTAGCTCAATTGGCAGAGCAACTGACTCTTAATCAGTGGGTTCCGGGTTCAAGTCCCGGGGGGTGTACCACCTAGCCAGCAAAGACAAGGGTTCCGCTCAATCGAGCGGAACCCTTTCTCTTTGCGGTCACGATGTGGTCGCGATTGCCGGCGATCCGAGTGTGGCAACCGCGACTACCGTTCGGTAGTTCCCGCGCGACTGACTACCCATCGGTAATCAGGAGATCGTTGACTACCGTTCTGTAGTCAGATACGATTTGATTACCGAACGGTAGTGGGGGACTGGAATGCGCGCGCTGATCGAGACGCCCGAAGACCTGGGGCGCTTTGTCCAGCGCATTCGGCGCGACGCAAACTTGACCCAGAGGCAGCTGGCGGAAGCCCTCGGCATTAGCCAGCGCTATCTCTCGGAACTTGAAGCGGGAAAACCCAAACGCATCGACCAAGGCTATTTCGACGTGCTTCGGAAGCTCGGAATCGTATTGGCCGCAGAGACGCTGGATAGTGGCTGGTCTGACGATGTCTGAGCGCGACCTCCCTGTCACCCTGTTCGGCACGCACATCGGGGAGCTGACGTCGGTCGAGAACAAGGCCATGCTCCGATGGGCTGACGATGCCGAAGAGCGCTGGGGATTGAACTCTCCCGTGCTCAGCCGCAACCTTCGGGTGTCTTTCACCAACACCGATCAAACGGAATCATTCTTCGGTGCGCTTCTGCCTGAGGGTCGTCATCTCAATCAACTTGCGACCAGCGCGAAAACGGTCAGCAGTGACCTGGTGGGACTCCTTCGATACGTCGGGTCAGATCTGGCTGGCGCCCTTCGAGTGGGCCACCGTCCGGACCCCATCCCTCCCGAAGTTCTCACGCCGGACGAGGTGGCCGCCCTCCTCAGTAGTGCCTCTGGGTTCCTTGTCGGTGGGGGCGGGTCGGCGCTTCCCGGTTTCCAGCGCAAGCTCACTCTGACTCGAGAGGGAGGACGATGGATTCGGGGCAACGGATCACTTGCTTCGACGCACATTCTCAAGCCGGTGGAAGCTCAATACCGCTCGTCTGTGGAGTCAGAACACTACGTTCTCCAGATCGCGAAACAACTCGGGCTCGCAACGTTTGAGACCTGGGTCGAGCGCATCCGGGATCTCGAGGTGCTCGTTATCGAGAGGTACGATCGTCGGCGCGGCCCAGACGGCCAGATAGAACGTCTCCATCAGGAGGATGCGGCCCAAGCGATCGGGCTGCCTTGGGGCGGCAATGACAAGTTCGAGCGCAACAACCCGGCATCGAATCTCAAGGCCGTCGCCGAGTTGCTCGACCTCAACCGATCTGTCGTCAACGCAGAGAGGTATCGAGATCGCCTCAAGCTCTTGCGGTACACAACGCTCAACGTCGCCGCGGGCAACACCGATGCGCACGCAAAGAACTTCTCCTTTCTCCACGACGCGCAGGGGCGAACGCGGCTTGCGCCCTTCTACGATGCCGCGCCACTGGCCCTCGACCACTCGCTCGGAACTGCCCTCGCCATGAGCATCAATGGCGTCTCCCAGCTTCCCGAGATCACGATCGACGACCTCGTCGCCGAGGCAGGCAGGTGGGATCTCCCGGCCGACCTCTCGCGTGAAACGATTGCATCAACGCTGGACCAGATAGTCGAGGCCACGCGAACGATTCGGCCCCACGAGTCCATCGAGAAACATGTGCCGGGATACATTCGCGGTCAGGCCCAGAACCTCGCTAGGGGAGAGAAGGCGCGGATCCCCTCGCCGATACCACTGATGGCGATGCCGCGGCTGGGAACGCCGGACACGCAGCTAGAACAAAGCCAGAGCTGAGCGCGGGATCGCGGTTCAGGCCCCGGCCTTCGCTATCGAGGCCCGCTTTACTATCGGCATCGCGACGAGGACTTCACCGCTCCCGTCGCCAGCGAGCAGAAGCTCCACCGCCTTGCGCCCCATCGCCTCGTGGGGGAGGCCGACGGTGGTGAGGCCCGGTCGGAGGTAGGCGGCGAGTTCGTCGTTGTCGAAGGACACGATCGAGACGTCTTCGGGTACACGGAGCCCCGCCTCGGCGAGCGCTTGATACGCGCCGAACGCAATCCGGTCGTTCATGCAGAGGATCGCCCTGACGTCGTCACGCTGCGCGAGAAGAGCGCGAGCCGCCTTGTAGCCCTCATCCGGCTCCCACAGCCAGATGGATTCTTCGGCAACGAATGTCAGATCAGAATCGGCCATGCCCTTGCGGATGCCGGCGACACGTCGTGCGACGGTGGCCGAGCGGAACGTGTCTCGCTCGACCTCGTCGTTCTGGCCCAGCAGGGCGATGCCCTGGTGATGGCCCGCGTCGACGAGTAGCTGCACGGCGGCCTCACCGCCGGCGTGCTCATCCGGAAGCACCGACGTGGAATACCGCGGGTTCGTGGCGTTGAGCATGACGACGGCCGTGCCGATGGGTAGTTCGGGTATGAAGAGCTCACGGGCGCGCATGGTCGCGAAGATGATGCCGTCGACCTGACGATCGAGCACCGCGGCTATCGCTTCCGCTTCTCGGGCGGGGTCGCCTCCCGTTTCCAGGACGAGAACGACATGCCCGGCGGCTTCGGCGGCTTCGAGGGCTCCCTTGATGAGCCCGCTCGCGAAGCGGGTGGTCGCGACGACATCGGAGATGAATCCGATGGTGAGCGTCTTGTCGGTTCGAAGGCCCCGAGCGGCGATGTTGGGCCGGTACCCGAGCGCCTGGGCGGCCGCGTTGACGCGGTCGTGCGCGTCTTGCGAGAGGCGGGTATCAGGCCTGCCGTTGAGGATCATGGAGGCCGCGGTGGGGGAGAGGCCCGCGAGGCGCGCAACGTCAGCGAGCGTCGCACGCTTGCTCGCCATCGAGCCGTCCTTTCCCATTCCCGAATCGTAGCGATCGCCGACCTCGTCGAAAATCCGACTTGACATCGCTATCGCTTGCGCTCACTATAAGTCATGCTAAACCCATTTAGCACGCACCAGTTGGGGGAGATCCTCGACACCGGCCCGAATCCCAGGCCCGGATGCACCCACCTCGGGTGTTGATGGAAGGCCGACGGTCTGCATCAATCACAGAAGACAAAGGAGTCAAACGAGATGGCATTCTCTCGACCTCGCGCCCGTTTCGGTCGCGGACCTGTGGCAGTCGTGGCGATCGCCGCAACGGCCACACTCGCACTGGCCGGATGCGCCCCTGGCGGTTCCGGCCCGGCCCCCACCAACTCGGTGGCTGTGAGCACCGAGCTCACGTCCGATCCGGTGGTGCTCACGATCGCCGATGAGACGGGCTTCCCCCTCACCGACGACCTCGCGGCAGAGTTCACCAAGCAGTACCCGAACGTGACCTTCAACGTCACTCGCGACACGTTCGCCAACCTCACGGCCAACGCGCCGAAGCTGCTCGCCAGCGACACCCCTCCCGACCTCATCCGCCTCCCCACCATCGGTGACACGGTCAAGGACGGCCTGCTCGCCAACCTCGACCCCTACTTCGACGCCTACGGTTGGGACAAGTGGTCGGAAGCCCAGCTTGCTCCGCTGCGTGTCGGTGAGGACGGCGTTCGTGGCGCGGGCTCGCTCTACCAGCTCGGACTCGGCTACAGCATCACCGGCATCTACATGAACACGAAGCTCGCCGACCAGCTGGGCATCGACGCTCCGCCGACCACGCTTGCCGAGCTCGAGGAGGACTTCGCCATCGCCAAGGCTGGCGGCGTGCTTCCGATGATGGAGGGCGACAAGGATGGCGTCGTCAACTTCGTCGTTCAGGCGGCGATGAACCAGTACGCGGACCCCAAGGAGATGATGGACTGGATCCTCAACGTGCCCGGTGCGACGTATGACACCCCCGGAAACGTCAAGGGTGCTGAGCTGATCAAGAAGTGGGCGGATGCCGGCTACTTCAACAGCGACATCAACTCGGTTGACTACGCCACGTTCGTGAGCCGCTTCCAGGCAGGCGAGGGGCTCTTCACCTTCAACGGCAACTGGGCCGCGGCCGACACCCAGGCGAAGATGGGCAACGACGTGTCGTTCTTCCTCGTGCCGCCGGCCGAGAAGGGCGGCAACCATGTCGCCATGGGCGCCGCGAACTCGTTCTCGGTCGCTGCCGGATCGAAGCACCTCAACGAGATCGTCTTCTTCCTGAACTGGATCCACACCAACGACAAGGCCCGTCAGATCGTGACCGACGTCACGGGTGCGGCTCCCGGCGGCGACCCGTCGCAGGCGCAGCCCAAGGTCGCTGCGGGATCGCTCATCGAGAATGCGCTTGCCATGTCGGCTCAGATCGCAGCGGAGAACGGCCAGGTCGACTTCATGGCCAACGCCACCGCTGGCATCTACGCCGGCGCCATCATCCCCGAGTCGCAGCTTCTGGTGACCGGGCAGATCAGCGGCCAGGACTTCGTCACGGCCGTCCAGAAGTTCTACGCAGACGAACTCGCTGGCTGATCGATGACAGACCGTAATCGAAATCGAGGCGCCAGCCGCACGGAATCGCGTGCCTGGCGTGGTGAAGGACTGCCGGCGTGAAGACTTCGATTGCGCCTCGCCGGGCCGCTGCTCGTTCAGCGGCCCGGCGGGGGATCCTCCTGGGCTGGGCTTTCGCCCTTCCCGCCCTGATCGCGTACTGCGCGTTCGTGATCTACCCGCTGATCCTCGGCGTGCAGTACTCCTTCTACAAGTGGAACGGCGTCGGCCCGTCGGAGTGGGTAGGGTTCGCCAACTACATCCGCGTCTTCACGGATGCCACGCTCCTCGGCTCGATCGGCAACGCCTTCGTGCTCATCGCCTTCTTCACGGTCATCCCCGTGGCGGCGGGACTGGTGCTCGCCACCCTCATCCGTTCGATGAAGCCGGGCCCGTTCTCGAGTCTCTCGCAGACCATCCTCTTCCTGCCGCAGATCATTCCGCTGGCGGCCGCCGGTATCGCGTGGTCGTGGATGTACGCGCAGACCGGTGCCGTGAACCAGGTTCTGAACGCGATAGGCCTCGGATTCCTCGCACGCCCCTGGCTCGGCGACTTCCAGACCGCACTTCCCGCGGTCGGCCTCATCGGGTCGTGGGTGCTCACGGGACTGTGCACCGTGCTGTTCCTCACGGGCATCGGGAAGATCGATCAGTCGCTGTACGAGGCCGTGCGTCTCGACGGAGCGAGTTGGTGGCGCGAGTTCTTCACCATCACCATCCCCGGCCTGCGCCAGGAGATCGCGGTGCTCGTCACCATCACGATCATCGCGGCACTCAGCAGCTTCGACATCATCTACACGACGACCCTGGGCGGGCCCGGCCGGGCCACCCTGGTTCCCGGTATCTCCATCTACCGCATCGGCTTCACCCAGAGCGAGGTCGGCCTGGCCTCCGCCTTCGGCATCGTGCTCATGGCGCTGGTGCTCGCATGCGTGCTCCCCATCCAGCGACTAGCGAGAGCGAACGACCGATGATCGTCACCAAGTCCGAGGTCGTCATCGGGCGGGTCATCCTCGTCGTGGTGCTCGTGCTGACCCTGATCCCGCTCGTGAACATGCTGTCGGCGGCGCTCCAGCCCGCCGACACCAACCCGACCGGGCTGACCTTCCCGACCGACCCGCAGTGGATCAACTTCGTCACGGCGTTCAACACCGGAAACGTCTGGCGCCTCATGGGCTCGAGCCTGTTCATCGTGATCTTCGTGGTGCCGATCAGCCTGCTCTTCGCCACGCTCGCGGGCTACGCGCTGGGCAACCTGAGAATCAAGGGCGGGCGGTTCGTCTTCCTCTTCCTGATCCTCGGTCTCACCATCCCGTTCGAGGCGCTCATCATTCCGCTGTACTACGAGATCCAGGCGCTCGGCGTGCTCAATACCCAGTGGGCGGTCATCCTTCCGCTCATCGGCCTCTACATGCCGTTCAGCGTCGTGTGGATGCGCGCGCACTTCCTGGGCGTGCCGCAAGAGCTCTCGGAGGCCGCGCGAGTAGACGGGGCGACGACGCTGCAGGAGTTCCGGCGCATCCAGCTGCCGCTCGCGCGCCCGGCGCTGTCGGCGCTCGCGATCCTGCTGTTCCTGTGGACGTGGAATCAGTTCCTGCTGCCGGTGGTGCTGATCTCCGACCCGCTCAACCGAACCGTTGCTGGTGCGCTGACCTTCTTCCAGGGCCAGTACTACTCGAGCATTCCGCTGCTGAACGCCGGGGCGCTCATCATCATCGTGCCCACGATCCTTGTGTTCGTGATCTTCCAGAGGCAGTTCATTGCCGCCCTTCTCCAGGGCGCCGTCAAGGGTTGACCCACCGCCATGGGGCCGACACGGCCAGCGCCGCTGTGCCCTCCTACCGAAACGACAACACATGACTTTCACGCTCGACACCCACTGGGTGTGGGACTTCTGGCTCGCTGACGACGGCGAATTGTTCCACATGTACTACCTCCGCGCGCCGAAATCGCTCGGGAACCAGCACCTCAGACACCGCAATGCGAAGGTGGGGCACGCGACATCCGTCGACCTGACGACCTGGACCGATCTCGGGGTCGTGGTGCAGCCGGGGCAGCCTGGCGACTTCGACGAGACGGCCATCTGGACCGGCAGCGTGCTGCAGGGGCCGGATGGCCTGTGGCGGATGTTCTACACGGGCTCGCGCTTTCTGTCAGCCGACAGCAACGCCAACATCGAAACCGTGGGCGTCGCCACCTCCACCGACTTGCACACGTGGACAAAGGCAGCGGGCCCCATCACGGAGGCCGACCCGCGCTGGTATGAGAAGCTCGGCGATTCGAGTTGGCCAGAGGAGGCGTGGCGGGATCCCTGGGTCTACGCGGATCCTGCGGGCAATGGTTGGCACATGCTCGTCACCGCCCGCGCGAATGCAGGGGATGAGTCCGATCGTGGAGTCATCGCGCACGCGACCTCGGCCGACCTCGAGACCTGGACGGTACAGCCTCCCCTCAGTTCCGTCGGGGCGGGCTTCAAGCACCTCGAGGTGCCGCAGATCGTGACGATCGATGCACGCACACTTCTGCTGTTCTCCTGCGACGGCCCTGCCTTGGCGGGCGCCCGGTCCGGTGAGATGGGTGGCATCTGGGCGCTCGAGGCGCCATCGCCCACGGGGCCGTTCGCTGTCGACGATGCCCAGCTCGTCGTTGACGAACGCCTCTACAGCGGCCGCATCATCCGGAACCGCGAGGGGGCGCCCGTGCTGCTGGCGTTCGAGAACTCGACCACCGAGGGCGAGTTCGTCGGCTCGCTGTCCGATCCGATCCCTGTGGTGTGGGATGCCGACTCCACCACGATCACACTGCTCGACAGCTCGGAGAGAATCGCATGACCGCCGTCATCCATGGATCAGTTGCCCTGGGCTTCGAGCCCGTCCGCTCGGCGTTCGAGGCGGCGTTCGCCGACAAGCCGAGTATGGGCGCGGCGGTTGCCATCCGTCACCACGGCAAGGTCGTCGTCGACCTCTGGGGCGGGGTTGCCGATGAGCGCACTCGCGAGCCCTGGGCGGACGATACCCTCAGCGTCATCTTCTCCTGCACCAAGGGTCTGGTCTCCATCCTCGCGGCACGCCTCGTGCAAGAGGGCCGACTCGACTACGAGGCTCTCGTCACCGACTACTGGCCGGAGTTCGGGGCCGCGGGCAAGGGGGGCGTTCGGGTCAAGGAACTGCTGTCGCACCGCTCAGGCCTGTCTGCGCCGCGTGTGCCTCTGACGTCGGTCGACATCCTCGATTGGGATCACGTCGTCGGCGAGCTCGCCGCCCAGGAGCCGCTCTGGGAACCGGGCACCGGCTACGCCTACCACGCCATCACGCACGGATGGCTGGCGGGAGAGGTCATCCGTCGCGTCACCGGACGCAGCGTCGGCCAGTACTTCGCGGAGCTCATCTCGACACCGCTGGACCTCGACGCGTGGATCGGGCTTCCCCCGGCGTTGCATGACCGAGTCGCGCACATGCAGGTCGGTTCGACTCTCGCGCAGCTGACGAAGCAACTCGAGGCCGCGCGAACTCCCGGCCGGATCGACTGGTCGCACGAGGCGATGACGCTGGGTGGTGCCTTCACCCCTGAGCTCATCACGCAGAGCGGCGGCTTCAACAGCCCGGCCATCCAGGCGGCCGAGATTCCCGGCGCCGGCGGAATCGCCACCGCGCGAAGCCTTGCCGCAGCGTGGTCCGCAACCATCGTAGAGACGGAGGGGGTGCGCCTGCTCGACGACGCGGTGATCGCGGAAGCGACGAGGGTGCAGACCGAGGGCGCGCCGGTGTGGGATGTGCCGGGCCCCTGGCCGCGTTGGGGCATGGGTTTCCAGCTCGACAGCGAGCCCCGGCGCTACCTCGGCCCGAGCGGATTCGGCCACGACGGCGCCGGCGGCCAGTGCGCTTTCGCCGACCCGGAGTTCGGCGTCGGGTTTGCATTCCTCACGAACCAGATGGAGGCCATCGACGACCTCCGTGCGACTCGGATCGTCGATGCCCTCAGAACGGTCCTCACCGAGTAGGCGCTCTGAACTGCCTGTGCCGCCCACTGCGGCACAGGCGCCGGGTATAGTCCACTCCGGAGGATCCCATGACAGTTCGTATCGACCTCAACCTCTCGCTCGACGGCATCGCCGCGACGAACGACCAGACGCCCGAGAATCCGATGGGCGATGACTGGGGCAGGCTCGTCGCGGCCTACACCGGCACGAGAACATTCCGCGAGCGCGTACTCCACGACAGCTCGGGTGGGGGAACCACGGGGGTCGACGACCGCTACGCCGCCGCGTACTTCGAGGGCATCGGAGCCGAGATCATGGGCGCCGGGATGTTCGGCCTCCACTCCTTCCCCGATGACCCGCAGTGGCGCGGCTGGTGGGGCGACGAACCGCCCTTCCACTCGACGGTGCTCGTGCTCACCCACCGCGAGCTGGAGCCCATCGACTTCGCCAACGGCACTCGGTTCGAATTCCTCGCGGTGAGCCCGCACGAGGCACTCGCCCGCGCGCGTGAGTTGGCGGGAGACGGCGACATCCGGGTCGGCGGGGGTGTGCGTGTCGCGCGCGACTTCCTCGCTGCCGGTCTCGTGGACCGCCTGCACGTTGCCCTCTCGCCGATCGTGCTCGGACGCGGTCTGCGGCTGTGGGATGACCTGCACGACCTCGATCGCGACTACACGGTCACGTCCGAGGTTGCCGAGAGCGGCGTCGTCCACGTCACGTTCGAGCGCTGAGGCTGCTCTCAGGAGGCGGGATCGTCGGCCGGGCGGAGGGCTGTTCCCCCGGTCACTCCTTGACGAGGTGGTACACCGTGGTGCGATGGATGAGGGCGGTGGAGGTCACCCGGTAGCCGATCATCTCCAGCCGCGCGACGTCGGCGGGCACCCCCGCGCCCGTGAGGAGTTCGACGGCCCACACGTCGCGCACCCCGGTGAGTCGGATCGTGTCGGTGTTCGGCGCGACGACATCCCAGAGCCCGTCCGTCTCGTCGTACGGCGTGATGAGGGCGACGTCGCGCACCGCGGCGAAGCCGGCCGGGTACAGGTTCAGAGCGAGGCGAGGATCACGCGACGGCTTCGTCGCCTGGTCGAAGATGATGGCGTCGCCCGCGCGCGCGTTGGCCTGCACGTAGTCGGCGACCTGCCGCCAGTCGCTGCCGCCGTCCTTCGCCCAGGGGGTGCGCTGCGAGAGGTAGACGGGCACGCACAGGGCGACGAACACGACGGTAAGCGCGACGGCAATGCGAAGCCGGGCACGGGAACTGCGCACGGATCGGGCGACCACGGCGATCCCGAGGGCTATCGCGATCGCGGCCGCGGGAGTGCTGAAGCTCAGGTATCGCACGTTGTACATCGGGGCGATGAGGGCGTTGCCGAGCAGGAGCGCGGCGCTCGGCAGCACCAACCACGCGAGGGCGAGCACCGTGAGCGGCGTCGCGCGGCGCCGGCGGAGCATCCGGACGACGACGACGAGCACCGCCGCCCAGCCGAACACCGCCACCAGGGGACTACTGAACCACTGGTTGGCGAGCACGTTGTCGATGGTCGCGTAGTTGCGACGCGCGAGGAAGTCGATCTGCTCCCGCTGGTCATAGCCGATGAGAAAGATCGGCACCGCGAGGATGACCGCCGCGACGGCCCCGACCGCCCAGCCGCGCAGCGCCTCGCGGTGGGAGAACACCACGTACGCGGCGTGCACGGCGAGCAGCAACAGCAAATAGAGGAACAGGTACGCGCTGCAGGCGACCGCGATGCCGTAGACGATCCACGGGCCGGTGGAGGCCCGACGGCGCACGAGCGTGACGAGCAGCACCGTGAGCCACACCGCGGCGGCGGCCCCCATCGCGTAGGAGCGGGCTTCGGCGGCCATGAACGTGGTGCGGGGGATCGCTATCGCGACGATGCCCGCGAGCACGGCGAGACGCGCGTCACCGAACTGGCGCACGAGCACGACGATGCCCGCCACCATCACCCCGGCGGCGAGGGCGCTCGGCAGCCGCGTGGCGAGCTCCGAGGTCCCGAACAGCCCGACCCACAGCTTGAGGAAGGCGTAGTAGAGCCCGTGCACCCCGTCGATGGTGGAGAGCTCGGCCGCGAGGCTCGGCCACGACCGCGTCGCCGACATGACGCTCGCGGCCTCATCGCCCCAGTACGACGGGATCCACGATCCGAGGAAGCCGACGACCGCCCCGACACCGCCGAGAAGAAGTGCGGGCCGGACGCGGCGGCCGCGGGTCGGGGCAGTGCGGGCCACGGGTGCCGTGATGGTGGTCATCCGGTCCCCTCCGCCGTCCCGGCTCTCGGGCAGCACTGGGATTCTCCTCCGTTAAGTATGGAGAATGTCGCGAAGGGGTGACGGTGATTGCGAACCGTGTCGGCGCTGGAGTGCGCCAACGATCACGGCGATGAGGGCGAGCCCGATGATGCTCACGAATCCGGTGCCGGCGTCGAGGCCGCCGCGGCTGCCGTCGACGGCTATCCAGTCGGCGAAGGAGGCGCCGAGCGGGCGCGTGAGCGCGTAGGCGATCCAGAACGTGGTGATCTCGGCGACCCGCAGGCTCGTGAGCGCGAGCGGGATCGCGAACAGCAGGGTGAAGACGAGACCCGATCCGAGGTAGCCGAGCCCGAGGGTGACGGCTGTCAGGTCGCCGAAGGCCGTGCCGAGCGCGAAGGTCGCAAGCACTGCCGCCCAGTAGAAGACCTCGCGCCGTCGCGTCGTGATGGAGTGGATCGAGACCGTGCGCTCGGTGATCGCCCAGGCTGCGAAGACGACCGCGAGCAGGCCCGCGAATGCCGCCGTCGAGACCGCATAGGGCACGCCGAGGGCAAGGTGCGTGACGTCGGCGACCATGGTTCCGAACACCGCAACCATGAGAACGAAGAGCCAGTAGCGCCAGGGCGTGTAGCGGCCCACGGAGATCTTGAGCACGAAGCTTGCAGCGAAGACGACAGCGGCGACGAGCACGACGACGACCGGGTCGAACGTCTTGACCAGGAAATCGGACGAGGTCTCGCCTATCCCGGTGGTGAGCAGTTTGAGGATCCAGAAGAGCGCGGTGACCTGGGGCACACGGTCAGCGAGGGTGGACGGCACGGGGTCATCGTGTCAGTGCTGCCCGCTCCCGGTGCCCGCAGGAGTGCACGTTCCCTGAGAGATTTTTCAGGCGCAGCGCGGCCCGTCGCGTCGTTCGGCACCTAGCCTCGAGGGATGCACTCCTCACGACCGCCCGCCGCGTTCCTCGGCGGCCTCGGAGTAGCGGTCGTGCTCGTGGGCGGCATCCTCGTCTCCACGGTGGGGCGCGGTCTGCCGTTCGGACTCGACCAGCCCTGGCACGACATCCTGCTCGCGCACGAGTGGGGTCCCGCCGAGGTGGTCGCGCGCTTCCTCAACGTCGCCGGCGGAACCCTCGCGATGACGATCGTGACGGTGGTGCTCGCGGCGGGGCTGTTCTTGCGCGGCCATGCTGCCGGGGCCGTCTCCGTCGCGCTGACCGTGGCCGTGGCATCCGGGCTCGCGTCGGTGATCAAGCTGGGCATCGCGCGACCGAGGCCCACCGACGGTCTCGTGACGGCGGGGTCGACGTCATTCCCTTCGGGGCATACGACGACGGCGGCCGCGATCACCATCGCCCTCCTGATCGCCTTTCCGCACGTGTGGGCGCGCGTGCTCGCTGCGGTGTGGATTCCCCTCATGGCCGTGAGTCGCAACTACCTTCTCGTGCACTGGCTCTCGGATGTCGTCGCCGGAGCCCTGCTCGGTGCATCCGTCGCCCTCCTCGTCTCGGCGGTCGTGCGCGCAGTCGCGGCACGGTTCCTGAAAGAACCTTCACCGGATGCGCCCCCGATCACGGGCTGACACCAAGCAGGTGCCGGGAACCTGTGGGCATGACACACGCCACGCTGCCTGAGCACGTTCGCACGATCCTGTTCAACAGGGTGCCCGAGATCACCTTCGCCTTCTGGGTGATCAAGATTCTCTCCACGACCACGGGAGAGACCTTCGCCGACTACCTCAATGTCGATGTCGGCCTCGGCCTGCAGGTGACGACGTACATCATGGGTGCGCTGCTCATCGCCGCCCTCATCGCGCAGTTCGCCACTCGCCGCTACACCTCCGGTGTCTACTGGACCGTTGTCGTGCTCATCAGCGTCGTGGGCACGCTCGTCACCGACAACCTCACGGATGTGGCGGGCTTGCCGTTGTGGGCGAGCACGATCATCTTCAGCGTGCTGCTCGCGGTGACGTTCGGTATCTGGTTCTACCGGGAGCGCACGCTCTCGATCCACACCATCGTCACGCGGCGTCGCGAGGCGTTCTACTGGGTCGCGATCCTCTTCACGTTCGCCCTCGGTACCGCGGCGGGCGACCTCATCACCGAGGGGCTGGGGCTCGGCTACCTCGTGGGGGTCATCCTGTTCGCGTCGCTCATCGGGGTCATCGTGATCGCGCGGTTCGTGTTCCACGCCAACGTGGTGTTCTGCTTCTGGGCCGCGTACATCCTGACCCGGCCGCTCGGCGCTTCCCTCGGCGACCTGCTCTCCCAGGACCCGGCCGACGGCGGCCTGGGGCTCGGGACCACGGTGACGAGCGTCGTGTTCCTCGTGGTCATCGTGGGTGTTGCGACGTACCTGGGTATCAAGGTCTCACGCCAGCGCCGCGCTGCAGCTCTCGAGCCCGTCGCGGCCTAGCCGTACCATCGAGTCACGAGGAAAGGTGGACCGCGTGGCCCTGCGCATCCTTGTTGTCGAGGACGAGCCCGAGATGGCTGCCCTCCTCGCACGAGGGCTGCGCGGCGAGGGATACGCGGTCGACCTCGCCGACAACGGCATCGACGGCCTCACCCTCGCCACGGAGGAGCCGTACGACATCGCCGTGCTCGACGTCATGCTTCCCGGCATGTCCGGGTTCGAACTGTGCCGCCGGTTGCGCGAGCACACCAGCGGCATGGCGATCCTGCTGCTCACCGCGCGCGACGCGGTCGACGACCGCGTGCGCGGGCTCGATGCGGGCGCCGACGACTACCTCACCAAGCCGTTCGAGTTCGCCGAGCTCGCCGCCCGCCTCCGCGCCCTTCGCCGTCGCGACGCGATAGGCGCCTCGAAGCTCGACCTCGGCGGCCTGCAGATCGACCTCACGCGCCACGAGATCACCGCCGGCGGCAAGGAGCTGCGGCTCAGCCGCACCGAGTTCGACCTGCTGAGGCTGCTCGCCGAGAACGCGGCGCGTGTCATGCCGCGCGCGGAGATCATCGATTCGATCTGGGGCTCGGTGTCGTACATCGACCCGAACATCGTCGACCAGTACGTGAGCTACGTGCGCAAGAAGCTCGACACCGTAGGGTCGCCCGTGCGTATCGTCACGGCGCGCGGCGTTGGGTTCCAGCTGATCGCGGCGACCGCGTGAACCTCTCCCGCCTCACGATCCGCGCGCGCATCACGGGCGGCAGCCTGCTCATCGCGATCCTGATCTCGATAGTCGCCGGGATCATCATCTTCACGCAGGTGCAGCGCATCGTGAGCGACGGGCAGGTGCGCGTGCTCGAGAACGTCGAGGGGCCGTACCTCACGGCGCTGCGGGCCGACGGCACCGACGACGTCGACCCGCCCGGAGCCGGTCAGCTCGTCGCGGTCGTCGCGCCCGACGGAACCGTCCATGTCACTACGCTTCCGGATGCGCTCGCCGCAGACCTCGATGCTCTCCTCGCCCATCCCGATGAGACGCGCAAGGTCAGCGTCGGCACCGGCACGTTTCTCGTGCGCGTGACCGCGGTGCAGACGACGGCCGGAGTGTGGAACGTCGTCACGGCGAACGGCGACGACCTCGAGGCATCCGTGCTCAACCAGGTAGCTGTTCTGCTGATCGTGAGCATCGCGGGCATCAACCTCGCGTTCGGCGCCGCCTCGTGGTTCATCGGCACAGCAGCACTGGGCCCTGTCGGCCGTCTTCGCCGGAGCGCCGCGACGCTCGTGGCGAGCCCCGGCACGGAGCTGCTCCCCGTGGGCCCCGCGCACGACGAGATTTCGGAGCTGGCGAGCACCCTCAACGAGCTCATCGGTGGGCTGCGCGCGTCGGCCGAGCGTGAGAGGCAGATCGTCTCGGATGCGAGCCACGAGTTCCGCACGCCCCTCGCGATCATCCAGACCCAGCTCGAGCTCGCGCAGCTCCAGGCCGACACCCTTCCCCGGATGCGCGACGACGTCGCGGCGGCCCAGCGCACGCTCGCGCGACTCTCGGCGCTCGCGACGTCGATGCTCGAGCTCTCCCGTATCGATGCGCAGGCGATTCCGGGAACGTCGACGGCGCAGCAGCTTGCCGCCGAGCTGGCCGATGCGGCGGACCGCGGGCGGCAGCGCGTGGGCGGGCGCGACATTCGGATCGAGTACTGGAGTGAGCCGGCCGATGCCCGCACGGTCGCCGTGAGCGATGCCGACTTCGGGCGCGTGTGCGACAACCTCGTGGGCAACGCCCTCGCGGCCATGGGGGAGCGCGGTGTCATCGAGCTCTCCCTCGTGTTCGACGGCAGGGCCGCGGTGCTGCGAGTCGACGACACCGCAGGCGGCATGGATGAGGCGTTCCTGCCTCTGGCCTTCGACAGGTTCTCGCGAGCCGACGAGGCCCGCACGGGTGGCGGCGCGGGCCTCGGCCTCTCCATCGTCGCGGGCATCGTCTCCGTGTCGGGTGGCACCATCGTGCTCGACAACCGGCCGGGCCACGGCCTGTCGGTCGAGATTTCCTTTCCGCTGGCGTGATCGGCGTCGGTCGAGCAGATCCGCTCGGCCGGATCAGCTAGCCCTCAGCGGCCTTCGGCAGCGAACCGAGCGCGGGCACCCATCTGTCGATGACGAGCACGATCACGGCGAGCACTGCCGCGTAGACGACGACCAGACCCGCGCCGATGAGCGCCGTCGGCAGGCCCGAGATCGTGACGTCGAGGAACGGGTACGGGTACCAGCCGACTATCGCACCGCGCACGAAGGTGTACACCAGCCACGCGACGGGCAGGACGAAAGCGAGCGGCACGAGGCTCCAGCGCCACTGCCGGCGAGGCCCGAACGCGAGCCAGCCGATGGTGAACAGCAGCGGGCTCACGAGGTGAAACAGGTTGGTGGCGATGACAGCCTCGTCGCGCAGCTGCAGCCCTGGCGCGAGAATGAGCCCGAAGACGGTGCCCGTCACGACGATGCTCAGCAGTGTGGTGAGGTGCAGCACGAGCCACAGGCGGCTGGTGCGCTCGAACCGGAGCGCGAGCAGCACGCACAGCACGAGAACCAGCACATTGCTGTCGATGGTGAAGAAGCTGAAGAGGCGCACGAACCGGGTGCCGAGGGGGATGCCCGAGCCTTCCTCGCCGGAGTTGGCGTCCGCCCCGCCCGTGAAGAGCAGGTAGAACTGCAGGACGAAGCCGACGAGCACTACGACAGCGGTGGCCGCGTACCAGAGGCGGGCGGCGACGCGGAGACGGGCATCCATGAGGCTACTGTGGCCGAATAGTTGCTCGGTAGAGTCGAGACATGCCTGCCAACCTCGAAGTTCCGACCATCGACATCGACCGCGACCCCGCCCTCGTCGGGCGCGAGATCGACGAGGTGCTGCGCACGGTCGGCTTCTTCCAGGTGGTCAACCACGGGGTTCCGGATGCGCTCGCCGACCGGTGCTGGCAGCTGACGAGGGCCTTCTTCGACCTGCCTCTCGACGACAAGCTCACCATCGAGAAGCCGGCGGACGGGCAGTTCGGCTACTTCCCGATGCTCGCCGAGTCGCTCGCCAACTCGCTCGACGCCATGGACAAGGGTGACCTCAAGGAGTCGCTCAACATCAGTGGCGGCCTCGCTCCCGGCCACACTCCCGTCGATGCCGTCGAGGCGAGCCTGTTCGCCGTTCCCGCCTGGCCCGCAGCGCTGCCGGGCCTGCAGCCCGCGTGGGAGAGCTACCTGGGTGAGATGCGCACGCTCGCCGACCGGCTGCTGTCGATCTTCGCGCTCGGCCTCGGTCTCGACGCGCAGTACTTCGCCGACAAGGTCGACAGGGCGCCGGTCTCGCAGCGCGCCATCAACTACCCAGAACAGGACACCGCTCCGGATGAGGGCGTGCTGCGGGCGGGCGCGCACACCGACTACGGCACCCTCACGATCCTGCGGCAGGAGCTCGGCCGCGGCGGGCTGCAGGTGCACGACGGCGCCACCGACTCGTGGGTGGACATCCCCTCCACTCCCGGCGCCTATGTCATCAACATCGGCGACCTCATGGCCCGCTGGACGAACGACCGCTGGACCTCGACGCTGCACCGCGTGATCAACCCGGATGTCGGCTCCCAGAAGTCGAACCGTCGTCAGAGCATGCCGTTCTTCCACAACGCGAACTACTCGCAGCTCGTCGAGTGCCTTCCGGGCTGCGAGGGCCCCAACGGGGAGCGCGCCTACGAGCCGGTGCTCGCGGGCCCGCACCTCGCGGCGAAGGCGGGCAAGGCCACGGCTCCTACGGCGTAACGCCCACCGGATGCCGCCCGCCGCGCACGGTCGTCACCCCCACGCAGAACACCCACACGAGCCACGGGAAGATCGCCAGTAGGGCGTTGCCGACACCACCCGCCGCGAAGAAACCGTTCGGCGACGTGCCGTCGAATCCCATGGGTGCCCACACGAGGTTCGATACGGCGGTGATGGCGGCGAGTATGCCGGTCCAGCGGGGGACCGCGCCCGAGGCGAACGTGAGGTAGGCGGCGGTCGCGGACACGAGGGCGAGGAGCACGGCGCCCGTCGACCCGAACATGATGCTGTGGCCCTCGATGAGTGCGCGGATCGACGACGAGTCGGGTGTGAGGTTGATGACGTCGAGGGCAGCACCGCCGTCCATGGCGTCGCCCACGAGGGTCACGGCGATGAAGACGAGGCCCGCGCCAAACGTGAGGTCGGCTATCCACTCGAGGTCCGGGCGCGCGCGGTTGACGAGCTGACGGAAGCTCGCGAGGAACACGATGAGGAAGGCCATGAGGAAGGTGTCGGCGAGGATCACGATGAAGGTCTGCACCGTCGTGGCCTGCACGTAGGCGATGAGCGCGGCGCCGTCATCGAGCTCGGGGCGGCGGCCCATCGTGAGCTTGGTGATCGACTCCACCGCCAGAAACACGGCAACGGCGAAGGCGGAGACGCCCGTCCAGCGTCTGACGTCTGGCGATTTCATGCCCCTATTGAACTATGCGGCGCGGGCCTTTCGTACGCGGCGCACCACGAGCCACACGATGACTCCGACGAGGGCGGCGACGACGGCGTAGTTGAGGTAGGAGGAGTAGCGCTCCACGAGCTCGTACTGCGTGCCGAGGGCAGCGCCCAGGGCGATGAGCAGCGTGTTCCACACAGCGCTGCCGGCGAGCGTGAAGAGTGAGAACGTGAGCAGGGGCATCCGGGCGGCTCCCGCGGGCAGCGAGATGAGACTGCGCACTCCGGGGATGAGGCGGCCGAAGAAGACCGCGGCACGTCCGTGCCTGCCGAACCAGTCGGCGGCACGCTCGAAGTCTTCGCGGTCGACGAGCGGCAGTGTCGCGAGCAGCCGGATGGAGCGCTCGAGGCCCAGGCGCGCGCCCAGCAGGTAGAGCAGGAGGGCGCCGAGGTACGCACCGAGGGTGCTCGTCGCGATGATGAGCGGGAAGCTCAACGTGCCCTGCTGTGCGAGGAAGCCCGCGAGCGGCAGGATGACCTCGCTCGGGATGGGCGGGAACACGGTCTCGAGCAGCGTGAACAGGCCGACGCCCCACGCGCCGATCGCCTCCATGAGTGTGGCGCCGAAGCCGACGATTCCGCCGAGGTCCGTCGGGTCGGTCGCGGCGATCATGCTTCGACCCTGCCGTGCCCGGCTTGGAGTTTCCCTAGCGGGCTGTGGCCAGGCCCTCGATGACCTGTGCGCCCGGCAGTGCGGCGAGCACCGATCCGGGCATCGCGATCTTGCTGCGGCGAAGGCCTGACCCGACGACGATCTGGGGGAGCGCGACAATCGCCGAGTCCACCAGGATCGGCCAGTCGGAGGGAAGGCCCAGCGGCGTGATACCGCCGTACTCCATGCCCGAGAGGGCCACGGCGTCGTCCATGGACGCGAAGCTCGCCTTGCGGGCATCCAGCAGCTGGCGCACCACCCCGTTGACGTCGGCGCGCGTGGTCGCGAGCACCATGCAGGCGGCATACCGGATGCTCTCGCCGCGGCGGCCCGCGACGATCACGCAGTTCGCCGAGATGTCGAGCCCCACGTCGTAGCGCTCGCAGAACGCTGCGGTATCGGCGAGATCCGGATCGATGGATGCCACCTCGATCGTCTCGGCGAGCGTGGCGGGCAGCAAGCGCAGGAAGGTCCCCACGGGCTCGGCGAGCAGCTCCGGATGCGCGAGCGCGGAGACGAGGTCGAGGTGTCCGAGGGTCATGGGATGATTTTCCCATGACCACGGCGCCCACCCCGCGCCGGGGTGGCACGCTCGGTGCCACGGGCCTCGTGCTCATCGGCCTCATCTGCCAAGACATCGGGGCGGCGTCGGCCGTGACCCTGTTCCCGCAGGTCGGTGCGCTTGGCATGGTGACGCTGCGCCTGGCGTTCTCGGCGGCCATCCTGTTCGCGATCTTCCGGCCCAAGCTGCGCGGCCGCACGCGCGCCGACTGGCTCACGGTCGTCGCCTTCGGCCTTGCGCTCGCCCTCATGAACGCGCTCTTCTACGAGGCCATCGCGCGAGTGCCGCTCGGCACAACCGTCACGATCGAGGTGCTCGGGCCACTCATCCTCTCCGTCGTCGTGAGCCGCAAGGCGTCGGCGTGGCTGTGGGCGGTGCTCGCGTTCGCCGGCGTCGCAATTCTCGGGCAGGGCAGTCTCGACACCCTCGACCCGGTCGGCGTCGCATTCGCGGTCGGGGCCGGCGGAATGTGGGTCTGCTACATCCTGCTGTCCGCGCGCACGGGCCAGCGGTTCGAACGGCTCGACGGCCTCGCCATCGCCATGAGCATCGGCGCGGTAGTCATGATCCCGTTCGGCGTCGTCACCGCCGGGCCGCCGCTGTTCCACCCGACGGTGCTCCTGCTCGGTGTCGCCGTGGCTGTGCTGTCGTCGGCCATCCCGTACGGGCTCGAGCTCCTCGCGCTGCGCCGCCTGCCCGCGGCCACCTTCTCCATCCTCATGAGCCTGTCGCCGGCGCTCGCCGTGACCGCCGGTTTCCTCGTGTTGGGGCAGGGGATCACCCTTCAGGACGGCGTCGGGATCGTCCTCGTCATCGTCGCGAGCATCGGGGCCGTGCGCGCTGCCGGGCGGCGCGAGCCCGTCGTCGGCACGACTCCCTAGGAGCTACTCCCCGGGGAGTAGGGGATCTCATTCCCGGGGCCGATGCGGTTCACAGCTTTCGGGCCGAGAGTAGGACCATGACAACGACACGAGCCGTTCGGATCCTGGTCGTCGACGAGGAGGAGCCGCTCACGCACGTGCTCCGCCTCGCCCTCGAGCTCGAGGGCTGGGAGGTCAAGGTGGTCCCGACCGGGTCCGGCGCGATCACCGCGGTCCCCGAGTTCGAACCCGATATCGTGCTGCTCGACATGATGCTGCCCGATCTGCGTGGCACCGAGGTCGTGGCTGCCCTTCGCGCGAGTGGCGTCACCACTCCCGTCGTGTTCCTCACCGGGCGGGCATCCACCGATGACCGTATCGCCGGATACGCGGCAGGCGCCGACGACTACATCACGAAGCCGTTCGGCCTCGAGGAGGTCGTCGACCACCTCCGTCCGCTCGTGCGCCGGCTGGGACTCGCGCCCACGAGCAAGGTCTACGCCGACCTCGTGCTCGACGACTCCACCGCCGAGGTGTGGCGCGGCGACGAGCGTATCCCGCTCACCCCCATCGAGTTCGAGATGCTGCGGGCGCTGCTCGAGAAGCACGACTCGCCCCTCACTCTCGGCCAGGTGCTGCGCGAGCTGGCCGTGCGCGGAACCCGCGTTCCGCGCGAACTCGCCCAGCGCATGCTCGACCGGATGCGCACGCTCGTGAACAGCGACGGACGCCCCCTCGTGCACATGGTCGGAGCCGGCGGCTGGATGCTCGCCGCCTAGCCACTCCTCGCCTCGCACCCGCGTCGGGGCCGGCACCTTTCGCTGGGTGCCTTGACGAACTCCATACGTCTGCTCGGGGGCGCGACGGGCGTCCGGAGGCGCGCGTTTCGGGATGCGCGAGGGGGCGTTCCGGAGGAGCGTTCCGCAGGCGCGTTCCGCAGGCGCGTTCCGGAGGCGCGTTCCGGAGGCGCGTTCCGGAGGCGCGTTTCGCAGGCGCGACGAGTGTATGGAGTTCGTCAAGGCGGCTGGACGGGCACCCGCGATCTCTGCACGTCAGCCCGCCGCGGCCGCGGCGGGCTGCTCTTGAGACGCGTTACAGCAAGGAGCGCGCGGCTTCTACCGCGGCGATCCGCCCCGCGCGCGTGGGTGCGACGGGCGCGATCATGAGGGTCGTCACTCCCGCGTCGACGAAGGCGGCGATGCGCTCGCGCACCTCCGACTCGGTGCCGATGAGGGCCGTGTCGCGCACGAGATCCTCGGGGAGTGCCGCTGCTGCAGCAGTCTTCTCGCCCGCGAGGTAGAGCTCCTGCACGCGCGCCGCTTCGTCCTCATAGCCGTAGCGCACGGCGAGGTCGTTGTAGAAGTTCGCGCCAACCGCACCCATGCCGCCCACGTAGAGGGCGATGCGGTCGCGGTAGGCGGCGAGGGCCTGGTCGGCGCCCGGCCCGATGTGGAACGGTGCCGTGACGATCACGTCGAGCGGCCCGAGCTCGGGCGCGCGCCGTGCCGCGCCCGCCGTGAGTGCGTCACCCCAGGCCGCGGCACTCTTGCTCGGGTGGAAGAAGAGCGGGAGCCATCCGTCGGCGATCTCGGCGGTCTGCTCGACTGCCTTGGGGGTGAGCGAGGCGAGCGCGATGGGGATGCTCTCCCGAACGGGCTGGTTGATGAGCTTGAGCGGCTTGCCGAGCCCGCCGGGCAGCGGGATCGTGTAGTTCTTGCCCGCGTGCTCGAGCTTCTCGCGGCGCCACACGGAGCGGCAGATCTCCACGATCTCGCGCTGGCGGCCGAGTGGGGCACTGAAGGGGACCCCGTGGAAGCCCTCGATGACCTGCGCGCCGGATGATCCGAGCCCCAGTTCGAAACGGCCGCCCGAGACGGAGTCGAGGCCTGCCGCGGTCATCGCCAGCAGCGCGGGGGTGCGCGAGTAGATCGGCAGGATGGCGGAGAGCAGCGTGACGCGCTCAGTGATCGCGGCGAGGTAGCCGAGACGGCTGACGGCGTCGAACGAGTACGCCTCCGCCACCGCGACGACGTCGATGCCCGCGTTCTCGAACTCGGTGACCTCTGTTGCTGACTGTGCGAAATCGTCGGAATAGTCGACGGTGATACCGAGACGGGTCATGCCGCCAACGCTAGCCTGAACGCATGCAGGACGTCGCGCTCGGGCCGTGGGCCAAGTCGTTCCCCGCGTCGAGTTGGGGGATGACTCAGCGCGAGTTCCTCGCCACCGAACCGCGGCTCTCCGCCTTCGCGACGCCCCTCATCACCATCGATCGCGCGGCCACGGCGAACAACGTCGCAGTCATGCGCGACTGGCTCACCGCGCGCGGACTGGAGATCGCCCCGCACGGCAAGACCACGATGGCCCCGCAGCTCTGGCAGCAGCTCCTCGACGGCGGAGCATGGGGCATCACGCTTGCCACCGCGTGGCAGGTGCAGCTCGCGCGGTCGTTCGGCATCCGCCGCATCATCCTCGCGAACGAGCTCATCGACCCTGTCGCGCTGCGCTGGCTCGGGGTGGAACTCGCCGACCCCACGTTCGAGTTCACGTGCTGGGTCGACAGCGTCGAGGTCGTCGAACTCATGCGCGCGGGGCTGGCCGGGGCAGCGCGCCCGGTGGACGTCGTGGTCGAACTGGGCGCGGGCCGCACCGGAGCATCGAGCGTCGCGGATGCTCTCGCCGTTGCCGCGGCCGTCGACGCGGCCCCCGAGCTCAGGCTCGTGGGGGTGGGCGGCTACGAGGGTTCAGCGGGGACCACGCGCTCGACGGCGGACACCGACGCCGTCCGCGGCTACCTCGGCCGCATAGTCGAGGTGCACGACGCCGTTGACTGGCAGGGGAAACCGATAGTGACCGCGGGCGGCAGCGCCTACTTCGACCTCGTCGCCGAAGCCCTCGGCCCGCTCGTCGGTCGAGCGACAGTGGTGCTGCGGTCGGGCGCCTATCAGCTGCACGACGACGGCTTCTATCGCGGGATCACGCCGCTACCCGGCCTGAGGTCGGCCATGCACGGGTGGGCGCGGGTGCTCTCGCGGCCGGCATCCGCGCTCGCGATACTCGACGGCGGAAAGCGCGACTTCCCGTACGACCTCGATCTTCCGACTACCCAGTACGGTGCGCTGTCCAAGCTCAACGACCAGCACGGGTACCTGCCGCTGGCGGGGGAGTCGCCCGAGGTCGGCGACGTGCTGCGGTTGGGCCTGTCGCATCCCTGCACGGCGTTCGACAAGTGGCGGCTCATCCCGGTGATCGGCAGCGTCGACGAGACCGACCCGATCGTCGTCGACCTGGTGCGGACGTACTTCTAGCGGGCCCCTACGGTAGCCACGGCAGCGGGTCGACGCGGGAGCCGCCCGCGTAGACCTCGAAGTGCAGGTGGGGAACGCTCGCGTAGCCGGTCTGGCCAACGAGGCCGATGCCGTCTCCCGCGTTCACGAACTGGCCCACGGAGACCGACTGCGAGCCGGAGATCATGTGCGCGTAGAGGGTGTAGATGCCGCCGCCGTGGTCGATCTTGACGTAGGCGCCCCATCCGTCGTCTTCTGCGACAGTCACGACGGTGCCGGGAGAGGCCGCCATGATGGTGGATCCGCCCGCCGCCATGATGTCGATGCCGCCGTGGAACTCGCCGCCGTCGCGGTAGCCGTAGACGTCGTTGATAGCGGTGGTGTTGGCGGGCCACTGGGCGAGGGTGCCGGTGACCGTGGAGGTGGCCATGAGCACGGGCTCCTCGACGATGGTCTCGACGCCGAACGCGTCGCGCACGACCGGGGCGGCCTCGGCGGCGTAGGCGGAGGCGAAGCTCTGGGCGTCGACTGCCGCGCGCTCGGACGTCGGTTCGGCGATGTAGCCGAGGTTGGGGCCGGCGATGGCGGCGGCGGGAACGCTCACGCCGATGGTGATCGTCGCGACCGCGCACAGGGTAAGGGCGCGTTTCAGCGGCTCAATGCGATTCAAAAAATGTCTCTTTCGGGTCTTGTCCACGGGCGACCTCATGGGCACCTCAGGCCAGTTGAAACCCCCTGGTTTCGCCTCAGTCGCCCCCTCGCTGCGTTAGCTAACACGAGGGCCCATTCGACCGGACACTGACCGGCAGCGCTACCCGGATATGCACGGGACACGCAAGCAAGCTCCCTCAGGGTACCAGAAGGCCTCCGAAACCGCCCCTGTGGGCGGTGTGTCCACTGATAAACACTGGTCTGGGTGGTATACATGGGACGTGTCGACTGTGCTGGAATCCACTGGTTCCATCCGCCCGGACTATCCAGAACCACTGTGGATCCAGGCGGTAAACCTGATCACGTCGGAGATCGACTCCGGGGTGCTCAAGCCGGGAATGCGCCTGCCCCCGGAGCGCGAACTGTGCCAGCAGCTCAACATCTCGCGTGTCACGCTGCGCAAGGCGCTCAACCAGCTCGTGCAGGACGGACTGCTCAACGCCTCGCACGGCCGCGGCTGGTATGTCGCCTCGGCGGGCTCCAGCAAGGAGTGGCCCAACAGCCTCGAGTCGTTCACCGAGACTGCGGCGCGCATGGGCCTCACGTCGAGCTCGACGGTGCTCGCGTCATCCACGCGGCATGCGTCCATCGATGAGGCCGAGGAGTTCTCGATCGCTCCCGGCACACGGCTGTTCTCGCTCGACCGCGTTCGGTACCTCGGGGATGTGCCCATCGCCATCGATTTCACGCGCATCCCCGCCGATCTCGTGCCCCACTTCGAGGAGACCGACTTCCGCACCGCGTCGCTCTACGACGTACTGCTGCGCGCGGGACTTGCCCCGGTGCGAGCGGATGCCACCATCGAGGCTCGCGAGGCCGACGAGTACGCGGCCCAGCACCTCGACCTCGAGGTCGGCAAGCCGCTGCTCGTCATGAACCAGCTCGTGGTGGACGCCGCCGACAAGCCGCTCTTCGCCTCCAAGATCCAGTACAGCGGCGACCGCTACCGCCTGCGCACGTTCTTCGCCCGCGGCCCCCGCCGTTAGCGCACCTGGCCCTACTTGCCGTATCCGGCCGACAGGCCCTGGATGAACTGCCGGGAGAACACCGTGAACAGCACGATGAGCGGCAGGGCTCCCAGGGTGAGGGCCGCGAGCAGCGCGGGGTAGTCGCTCTGGAACTGCCCGACGAACTGCTGCACCCCGAGCGTGACGGTCTGGTTCGCCTTCGACGGCGCGAGGATGAGAGGGAACCACAGGTCGTTCCACACCGGCAGCATGGTGATGGATGCCACGGCCGCGAGCCCTGGGCGCACGAGCGGTAGCGCGATACCGAGCACCCTGAACTCGCCGGCCCCGTCCATGCGGGCGGCCTCCTTCAGCTCTCCGGGCACGGATCGGAAGTACGTCATCATGAGCGCCACCGCGAGCGGCAGCTGCATCGCCGTATAGACGAGCACGAGCGCGACGAGCGTGTCGATGAGGTGGGTGGCGACCATCATCTTGATGATCGGCACGGTTCCGAGCCGGATCGGCAGCATGATCCCGATGATGAAGAAGCCGGTCAGCAGGGGAGTGATGCGCACCTTGTACTCGACGAGCGCCCACGCGGCGCCCGTCGCGAGCACGATCGTCGCGGCGATGGTCGCCACGGTTACGATCACGCTGTTCGCGTAGTTGAGAGCGAAGTTGCCGCGCGTGAACACGTTGACATAGCCCTGCAGATTGAAGGTGTCGATGCCGGGAAGCGCGAACGGGGCCCCGAAGATGCCCATCGTGGTCTTGAACGAGTTCATGACCACGACGAGGATCGGCACGATCGCGATGATCGCGAACACGATCAGCAGGGCGTGGGTGAGGGTGGCGGAGGCCGCGTCGCCCTTCTGGAGGCGGGCGCGGCGCTGCTTGTAGGAGACGGTAGTCACGATGGCTTCCTAGAGCTCGTAGGTCTTGAGGCGGCGCTGCAGCACCACGAAGTAGGCGGCGGTGGTGACGAGGATGATGAAGAACACGACAGACGCGATGGTGGCGCCGAGGTCGGTGTCGGCGACCTGTCCGCTCGATCCGAAGAAGGTCCGGTAGAACATCGTGCCGAGGATGTCTGTCGAGTAGTTGGGGCCGGGGGCTGATCCGTTGAGGGCGTAGACGATGTCGAATCCGTTGAACGTCCAGATGTAGGTGAGGATCGCGATGAGGCCGAACTGCGGCAGGATCAGCGGGAACTTGATCTGCCAGAAGGTCGCCCACGCGCGGGCACCGTCGATACGCGATGCTTCGAGAATGTCTTCGGGGATCGCGATGAGGGCCGTGAACAGGAAGATCATCGGGATTCCGATGTACTGCCACACCGACATGAGCGAGATGGTCGGCAGGGCCGTCGCGGCGTCGCCGAGCAGCGGGAAGCTCACGAGCCCCCACAGCGGGTTGATGATGAGCCGCCATAGGAAGCCGACGATGACCACCGAGAGGGTCGCCGGGATGAACAGCAGCGTGCGGTAGACCCCGCGCGAGCGGCGGATCGAGTTCGAGGTGAGCAGCGCGGCCATCAGGAGGCCGATCGGCAGCTCGACGACGAGGTGGATGCCGAAGAACAGCACGCTGTTGCGCAGCGCGTTCCAGAAGCGCTCGCTCACGTAGGGGTCGGTGAAGAGGTAGACGTAGTTGCCGAGACCGATGAAGCCGCTCGAGCCCTTGTCGGAGTCGAAGAAGCTCAGGGCCACCGAGCTGAGCAGCGGGTACACCGAGAACCCGACGTAGACGAGCAGGGCTGGCAGCACGAAGAGGGCCAGCAGACGGTAGCGAGTGCCGGTGCGGATCATGGATGCTCCCTGGCTAGTGGTAACAGAAGGAAGAGCGGCCCGTGCCGATGATGCTGGCACGGGCCGCCCGGTGGATCAACTGGCCGGTACGTACCAGCTGTCGAGGTCCGTCTGCAGCTTCGAGGTCGCATCCTTCGCGGAGACCCCGTCGTTGAAGACGGTCTGGAGCACGGCCCAGGTGTTGTCGTCGAGCGGCGGGTTGCCGGCGCTCAGGCGGTCGAGCTGGAGGCGCGGCGTGAGCAGGGCATCCGTCTTCAGGTCAGCGAATTCCTGGGCAAGCGCGTTGGTGTACTTCACCGGCGTGGAGCCCATCGAGAAGAATCCGGGGACCTTGTCGACGTAGATGCTCTGGAAGTCGCTCGAGGCGAGCCAAGACAGGAACGTCTTCGCGGCGTCCTTGTTCTTGCTGTCGGCGTTGAGGCCGACGCCCTGGTCGGGCATCTCCTGCAGGTAGCGCTGGTCGCCGGCGTTCACGGCGGGCGGTCCGAAGACGCCGACGTCGAGGCCCGTGGCCGTTGCTGCCGTGACATCCCACGAACCGTCGGGCATGATCGCTGCCTTGCCGAGGGTGAAGAGCTGCATCTGGTCTTCGTAGGTGAGCGACTGGTATCCGTCGGGCATGAACGCCTTGAGGTCGGCGACGGCCTGGAAGGCGTCGACGAACTCGGGGTCGGTGAGCTTCTTGGTGCCGTCGATGAGGCCCAGACGACCGTCTTCACCGGCCCAGTAGTTCGGGCCGATGCTGTCGAGCACGTTGTATGAGAGCTGCCAGCCGTCTGCGGAGCCGAGGGCGAGCGGCGTGTACTTGCCGTTGTCCTTGATGGCCTGCAGAACGGACGTGAACTCGGCGGCCGTGGTCGGGATCTCGAGGCCGAGCTCCTTGAAGATCGCCTTGTTGTAGTAGAAGCCCGCGAGAACGGAGGCGATCGGGACGCAGTACGGGTTGCCGTCGTTGCCCTGCCACGCTGCAAGGGCGGTGTCGGTGAATCCGTCGATGCCGTCAAGGCCGGTGAGGTCGTCGAAGTAGCCGTCCTCAATCCAGGCGCGGTTCACGTCGAACGGGCGGCACATGATCACGTCGGGGCCGGTGCCGCTGCCGATCTGCGACTGGATCGCCGCGTTGTAGTCATCGGTACCGGTGGGCTGGTACGTGACCTTGATGTCGGGGTGGGCGGCCTCGAACGCCGGGATGACGTTCTGCTCCCACAGCGTCTGGTCCTCGACGCGCCAGTTGCCGAACGTGATGGTCGTGACGTCTCCGCCGTCGGTTCCGGCATCTCCGCCGGTCGAACAGCCGGCGAGCGTGAGCGCTACTGCTGTGACGGTCAGGGCCGCAAGCGGTGCAAGTTTGGAACGCATGGTGTCTCCTCTCAACACTTGGTGCTTCGGGATGAAGCTCAACACGTTAGGGCGACGCGTTGTATGAGCGACTATAAGGCGGGGTGACAAGAGGTAGCAAGAGGTATCTATTATTTTTCTATTGGTAGACCAAGTGTGAACCACTAGCTACTATGTGGTTTGCGTCCGAGGGTCGGACGCAAGCAGGGAGGCAGCACGTGGTCGGCATCGGAATCCTGGGGTCAGGCTTCATCAGCGACCAGTACGTCGACGGCCTGCAGGATGTGCGAAACGCCACCCTGGTCGCCAACTACTCGCGCACTCTCGACCGCGCGCGGGCCTTCGCCGCGAAGTGGTCAGAGCCGTGGGGGCCCATCCCGAACCAGTACGACTCCATCGAGGCGCTGTGCGCAGACCCGGCGGTCGAGCTCGTCATCATCGCCCTGCCCAACGAGGTGCACGTCGAGGCCGTCCGCCTCGCCGCCAAGCACGGCAAGGGAGTCATCTGCACGAAGCCGCTGGCCCGCACCGGTGCCGAGGCGAGGCAGATCCTCGACATCGTGAAGGAAGCCGGAATCTGGGCGGCCTACGCCGAGTGCTCGGTGTTCTCACCCAACGTCGTCAAGGCCTACGAGGTGGTCAAGGCCGGGGGCATCGGCGAGCTGCTGACCATGCGCGCACGGGAGGGCCACTCCGGACCGCACGCGCCCCACTTCTGGGATGCGGAGACCGCCGGCGGCGGCGCCCTGCTCGACATGGGCTGCCACACCGTCGAGTCGGCCCGCCACTTCTTCGGCAAGGACAATCCCATCACCGAGGTGTGGGCCTGGGGCGCGACACTCGTGCACGGCGACAAGACCACGGGGGAGGACACGGCGGTCGCGATGCTCAAGTTCGCCGGCGGCCAGATGGCCACTGTTGAGTCGTCGTGGATCGAGAAGGGCGGCATGCAGCTGCGCCACGAGTTCGTGGGCTCGGCCGGCAGGCTCGTGACCGACAGCTCGGCGACTCCCGTGTGGGGATTCATCCAGAACCCCGTTGGGTACCTCGTCGAGAAGTCGGATGCCGAGACGGGCTGGGTCTACCCCGTGCCCGAGGAGGCGCGCGCCTACGGCTTCTCGCAGCAGTTCCGCCATTTCGTGAGCGCGTTCGAGAAGGGCGAGCAGCCGGATGAGACGTTCGAGGACGGATACATCGTCAACTGCATTCTCGACGCGTGCTACCGCTCGATGACGAGCGGCGTGTGGGAGAAGGTGGAGTCGTGACGCTCGCGCCCGCGGCGCCGAGGATCGACAGCCCCGATCCGCTGTGGCTTCAGGCCGTTGACCACATCACGCGCGAGATCGCCGAGGGGCGGCTGCCTGCCGGCGCGCGCCTGCCCCCCGAGCGCGAACTGTGCGCCGAGCTCAACATCAGCCGAGTGACGCTGCGCAAAGCACTGCTCAAGCTCGTCGACGAGGGTGTGCTGCACTCCTCGCACGGGCGCGGATGGTTCGTGGCCGTGGGGCAGCAGAAGGAATGGCCCAACAGCCTCGAGTCGTTCAGCGAGACTGCCGAGCGCATGGGCCTCATCGCGAGTTCGCGCATCCTGCGGGCCGAGATCCTGCCCGCGACCATCGACGAGGCCGAGGAACTCTCGATTGCTCCGGGCACTCCGCTGTTCCACCTCGAACGTGTGCGGATGCTCAGTCAGGTGCCCATCGCGCTCGACGACTCCCGCGTTCCTGCGGCGCTCGTACCCGGCTTCGACGCCATCGACTTCACGCGGGCATCCGTCTACCAGGAGCTCACCCGTGCCGGCCTCGACCTGCTGCGCGCCGAGTCGACCATCGAGGCGAAATCCGCGGATCCGTATCTCGCCGCGCACCTCGCTGTCGAGCCCGGCACCCCGGTTCTCGTCATGCGGCAAGTGGTCGTCGACGGTGCGGACCGCCCGATCTTCTCGTCGCTCATCCGGTACGCGGGCGACCGCTATCGCCTGCGCACCGTCTTCTCTCGCACCGCCTAGCCCCTGGAGCTCCTATGACCATCACCGCCTCCCTCGCGACCCTCACCGCCGCGGAGATCGCCGCGAACCGCACGATCCTCGAGCGTGAGGGCTTCGCGGGGCCCGACGTGCACTTCTCCTACGTGGGTCTTGTCGAGCCCGACAAGCGAGTGCTTCTCGCCGAGGGCTCCGCCGAGCGCCGCGTGCGCAGCATGCTCGTCGACATGGCGACCAACGACTCGTGGGACGTGACAGTCTCGATCGCCGAGGATCGCGTGGTGAGCAGCCGCAAGCTCGACCACGCCGTCGACGGGCAGGTGCCCGTGGTGATCGACGAGTTCCACGTCGTCGAGGTGATCAAGGAGAACGCGGACTGGCAGGCGGCGATGCTCAAGCGCGGGCTCACCGACTTCAGCGCGCTCGTGATCAACCCCCTCTCGGCGGGGGTCCTGAGCGAGGCCGAGACCGGTCGTCGCATCCAGCGCTGCTTCACGTTCGTCATGAACACTCCGGATGACCTCGGCTGGGCGCATCCGGTCGACGGCGTGACGGTCATGTTCGACGTTGTCACGAAGGAGGTGCTCGAGGTCGTCGACTACGTGGACCTGCCGGTGCCGCAGGAAGACGGCAACTTCCACTTGGAGAGCTGGCGCGGGCCCGACCGGCCCGGGGTCAAGCCGATCGAGATCACACAGCCGGATGGCGCGAGCTTCACCCTCGGCGAGAACGGCACGCTCTCGTGGCTGGGCTGGAACCTCCAGATCGGCTTCGACCAGCGCGAGGGACTCGTCTTCCACAACATCACGATCGACGACGACGGCGTTGCCCGCCCGGTGATCTACCGCGCGTCCATCGCCGAGATGATGGTGCCGTACGGCGACCCGAGCCCGCAGCGCTGGTTCCAGAACTTCTTCGACTGCGGCGAGTACCTCTTGGGCGGCTACGCGAACTCGCTCGAGCTCGGCTGCGACTGCGTGGGCGACATCACATACCTCGATGCGGTGGTCGCGGGTAACGACGGCACTGCGCACGTCATCCCGCAGGCGATCTGTATCCATGAGGAAGACACCGGCATCCTCTGGAAGCACACGGACAACTGGAACGGGTCGTCGATCAGTCGTCGCAACCGCCGCCTCGTCGTGAGTTTCTTCGTGACCGTGGGCAACTACGACTACGGCTTCTACTGGTATTTCGGCCTCGACGGCACTATCGAGTTCGAGGTGAAGGCCACGGGCGTCGTGTTCACGAGCGCCTACCCCGGTGCCGGATACAAGTTCGCGACCGAGCTCGCCCCCGGCCTCGGCGCACCCCACCACCAGCACCTCTTCAGCGCGCGCCTCGACATGATGGTCGACGGCCTGAACAACGCGGTAGACGAGCTCGAGGCGGCCCTCGTACCGCGCGGGCCCGAGAACCCGACGGGCACCGGGTTCACCCAGCTCGTGACGCGTCTGACGAACGAGACGGATGCCCAGCGCCTGGCCGACAACGCCGTCGGGCGCGCCTGGCTCATCACCAACCCGTCAGTGCAGAACCGGCTGGGCAACGACGTCGGATGGGTGCTGCTGCCCGAGGGCAAGCCCGTGCTGCTCGCGGACTCCGAGAGCGACATCCACAAGCGCGCCACGTTCTCGACGAAGCACCTGTGGGTGACCCAGTACGAGCCGAGCGAGCTGTACCCGGCCGGGGACTTCGTCAACCTGCATCCGGGTGGCGCGGGTTTGCCGGCCTGGACCGCGGCGAACCGCAGTGTCGACAACGCCGACATCGTGCTGTGGCACACCTTCGGGCTCACGCACTTCCCGCGCGTGGAGGACTGGCCGATCATGCCCGTGGACACGTGTGGTTTCGTCCTCAAGCCCCACGGCTTCTTCGGCCGCAACCCCGCTATGGACATCCCGGAGACGATGAGCGACCACTGCGCACCCGGCATGCACGCCCACCACGACACGGATGAGCGCGCCCACCACGCACATTAAACATACCTCTTGATACATCAATAGACCAAAGCTAGGCTGTGGTTCGTTCTGGACTGCACGATTGAACGAGAACTGAGGAAACATATGCGGGGCTACATCACCTTCGCGAGCGCGAGGGCGACGCAGGCCGAGGCACTGGAGACGGCCATCGCTTCCATCGCCCACGACGTGCGCGGCCAGCAGGGCAAGGGGGCGTTCACCGGTCCCGGCCCCATCTTCGTGGGCATCGGTGCGAGTCTCGCCGCGGCCTGTGCGCCAGTGTGGTCGTTGCGCGAGCGCGGCATCCACGCCTGGCGCCTCGGCTCGGGCGACTTCCCACTGCCGTTCCCAGGCGACGTGCATCCCATCATCGGTATCTCGCAGAGCGGCAAGAGCACGGAGACCATCGCGGTACTCGACTCGATCGATCCCGCCCTGCGCTACGCCGTCGTCAACAACGACCCCTCGCCCATGGCCGACCTGAGCGACCACGTGCTCTCACTCGGCAACATTCCCGACAGCTACGCGTCGACCATCGGCTACACGGCCACCGTCACGGGGCTCGGGATGCTCGCCGACGCGTGGAACGGCGGCGAGATCGACCTCGGCTGGACCAAGCTGCCCGCACTGTTCCGCTGGACCGAGGAGACCGTGGGCGCCCGCGCCGCCGAACTCGCCGCGACGTTCGACGGCGTCTCGACAGCCGACTTCGTGGGCGCGGGTCCCTCTGTGGGCTCGGCCGAAGCCGGAGCGCTGCTCTTCCGCGAGGTCGCTCGCGTGCACGCGGCGGGCATGAGCACGCGCCAGTACCTGCACGGCTCGATGGAGTCCGCGGGCGACGGCGTACACGTGCTGTTCGGCGACGACCGCGAGCTCGAGGTCGCGGCGACCCTGAGCGCGGCCGGCCACCGCGTCATCCTCATCTCCGGAGAGACCGTCGCCGAGGGGCCGAACCTGCAGACCGTCAAGCTGCCACAGGTCGCCCCCGCCCAACGCGCGGTGCTCGAGGCGCTCGTCATGCAGATCCTCGTGGGCGAGGTCGCGCACCGCCACAATGTGGAGATCGAGGAGTTCGTGTTCCACAACTCCGATACCAAGGTCGAGGCGGCTCAGTGACCTCGGTTCTGGTCGGGCTCGACGTCGGCGGCACCAAGACCGCGGTGATCGTGGAAACGGTCACGGGCCGCGAGCTCGTGGACACCGTCGTGCCGTCCGCAGACTGGGACGCCGAGCCCCTCGCGCACGGAGTGGCGTGGATCGAGCGCTGCATCGCGTCGGTGGTGCCCTCCGGATACGAGGTCGTCGCCGTCGGCATCGGCGCACAAGGCCTCGACACCAACGAGATCTCCCGCGAGTTCGCGGCCGCGGTGAAATATCCCGCGGTCGCGGTCAATGACGCGGCGCTCCTGCCCGCCGCCGCCGGTCTCGACGAGGGCCTCGGCCTCATCTCGGGCACCGGGTCCATCGGCGTCGGTCGGGACGCGTCGGGCGACTACGTCGTCACGGGCGGCTGGGGCTGGGTCATCGGCGACGAGGCGGGGGCCGCCGGTCTCGTGCGCGAGGCCACGAAGGCGGCACTGCGCGCACACGATTCACTGCAACCGGATGACGGACTCCTGGGCGCGCTGTGCGAGGCGTTCGGCGTCGACAGCGCGGAGCGGTTGGCCCGTGCCGTTAACGACGAACCGACCATGGACAACTGGGGGCCGCGTGCCCCGGCCGTGTTCGCTGCGGCCGACGCCGGGTCTGCGCGTGCGGTATCCGTCATCGAGGCAGCCGGAGCGAACCTCGTGGAGCTCGTCGACCAGCTTGTCGCGCGCGGGGCCGTCGGCTCGACGGTCGTCGCCGCGGGAAGCGTCATAGTCGGGCAGCCGCGGTTGTTTGACGCGCTCGTGCGCGGTGTCGCCACGAGCCAGCCGCAGCTCGATGTCGTGCTGCTCACCGATCCACCCGTCGTGGGAGCCCTCGCTCTCGCGCGGCGCCTGTATGAAACGAAGGAGTTCTGATCATGGCGATCGCAACAGTCAACCCCACCACCGGCGAGGTCGAGAAGACCTTCGAGCCGCACACGGCGGAGCAGGTGGAGGCGATCCTCGACCTCGCGGACAAGGCGAACACGCTCATGCGCGAGACGACGTTCGCGCAGCGCTCGGCCTGGATGCACAAGGCTGCGGACCTGATGGACGCCGAGCTCGAGACCGTCGCAGCCCTCGCCTCCACGGAGATGGGCAAGACCATCGGCACCGCCAAGTACGAGGTGACGAAGTCGGCGAACGGCATGCGCCACTACGCCGACCACGCGGAGGAGTATCTGGCTTCAGAAGAGCCCGTGCCCGCGGCGTCGGTCGGGGCATCCGCCGCCCGCGTGGTGTTCCAGCCCCTCGGCACCGTACTCGCGGTGATGCCGTGGAACTACCCGTTCTGGCAGGTCATCCGCTTCGCCGCCCCCGCGCTCATGGCGGGCAACACGGGCCTGCTCAAGCACGCGTCGAGCGTGCCGCAGGTCGCGCTGTACCTGGGCGAGCTGTTCGAGCGCGCGGGCTTCCCCGTCGGGGCCTTCCAAACGCTCCTCATCGAGGGCGCCGCGGCCTCGAAGCTCATCGACGACCGCCGCATCCGCGCCGTCACCCTGACGGGATCCGTGGGTGCGGGCGCGGCGGTAGCCGAGGCGGCCGGGCGCAACATCAAGAAGAGCGTGCTGGAGCTCGGAGGTACGGATGTCTTCGTCGTCATGCCCTCGGCCGACATAGCCCGCGCCGCCGAGTTCGGTGCCAATTCGCGCACCCAGAACTCGGGTCAGAGCTGCATCTGCGCCAAGCGGTTCTACATCCACGACGACATCTACGACGAGTGGTTCGCCGCGTTCACTGCCCGCATGGCCGCGATGGTCCCCGGAGACCCGTTCTCCTCGGATACCTCCTTCGGCCCGATGGCGACGCCGTCGGTGCGCGCTGAGGCGCACGACCTGGTGCTCGACGCCATCGCGAAGGGCGTCACCGTGAACACCGGTGGTGTGCTGCCCGACGGCCCCGGCTTCTTCTACCCTGCGACAGTGCTGACGGATGTCACGCCCGACATGCGCATCTACCGCGAGGAGTGCTTCGGCCCCGTCGCCTGCGTGTACCGCGTCTCGTCGGTAGAGGAGGCCATCGCGCTCTCGAACGACTCCGAGTTCGGCCTCGCCGCCTCCGTCTGGTCGAACGACCAGGCAGAGATCGACGCGTTGCAGCTCGGCCTCGAGTTCGGCGCGGTCTTCGCCAACGGCAACACCGCCTCGTTCTTCGGGCTGCCCTTCGGCGGCATCAAGGACTCGGGCTACGGCCGCGAGCTCGGTAAGTTCGGCATCCGCGAGTTCGTCAACACGAAGACGGTGTGGACGGCCTAGCGCACCACCTCCGGCGGGAGGTGCCGCTGCACGCCCTCATGCTGGGCGTAATGGGCGTCGCGATGCTCACACACTCCGGCCTCGCGGCGATCGGGGGCGCGGCACTGCTCGTGGTGGTGTCAGTGCCGTGCTCCGTACTGTCCCGCTCGATCGACGCCTACCGCGCGCACGTCGTCGACCTGTGGGCGATGGCGCTCGGGCTGCTCGCCATGCTGCCCTGGGGCGGCATGGGGCACCACGTCGTGACTTTCCAGTCGGGGTGGACGTTCGCCGCGATCGTTGCGGCGTGGGCTGGGGCCCGCGTGTGGTTCGGGATGCGCGGCAGCGCGGCTCCGCGGGCTGCGGTTGCGGCATCCGGCGGCCTGACCGGCGCTGGTCTCGTCGTGATGGCTGTCTTCTGGGGTTAACTGGGGTGGTGGAAGACGCCGAAGTCCTGTTCTCCGTTCGCGGCGCGCTCGGGCACATCGTGCTCAACCGTCCGCACGCCATCAACGCGCTCACGCAGGGCATGGTCACCGCGATCACTGCTCAGCTCGAGGAGTGGGCAGCCGACGACTCGATAGACGCCGTGATGCTCACGGGCGCGGGGGAGCGCGGGCTGTGCGCGGGCGGCGACATCGTCGCGATGTACCGGGATGCCACGGCGGGCGACGGCTCCGCTGCCGAGAAGTTCTGGCGCGACGAGTACGCCATGGACGCCCGCATCGCGGGCTACCCCAAGCCCTTCGTCGCGATCATGGACGGCGTGACCCTCGGCGGTGGCGTGGGCATCTCGGCGCACGCCTCGCACCGCGTCGTCACCGAGCGTTCGAAGGTGGGGATGCCCGAGACGACGATCGGCTACATTCCCGACGTCGGCGGAACGTGGTTGCTGGCCCGAGCTCCCGGCGAGCTCGGAACCTACCTCGCGCTCTCGGGCGAGACAGTGGGGCCGGGGGATGCTATCGCCCTCGGGCTCGCGGACTACTACGTGCCGACCTCGTCGCTCGCCGAGGTTCTCGAGGCGACTTCACTCGCCGAGGCTCTCGAAGCGCTCACGGCCCCACCCCCAGCCCCCACCCTCCTCTCCGAGCGCGCGTGGATCGACGAGGCCTTCGCGGGCGACGACGTCGCCGCGATCCTGCGGCGGGTCGCGGGTCGTCCGATCGCGGACGTGCTCGCCGCCAAATCGCCCACCGCGCTCGTGGTGACGCTCGCGGCGCTGCGGCGGGCGCGATCCCTGCCCGATGTCGAGGCAGCACTTTCTCAGGACCTTCGGGTGTCGATGCGGTCTCTCGCGTCCGCAGACTTTGCGGAGGGCATCCGGGCGCAGGTCATAGACAAGGATCGCAACCCGCGGTGGAACCCCGCTCGGGTGGAGGATGTGACCGGTGTGGAGGCGTACTTCGCGCCGCTGGAGAGGGAACTGTGGACACCATAACCGTGGAGACGCGCGGGCGCGTCGGCATCATCACGCTCGACCGGCCGGAGGCGCTCAACGCCCTCAACGCGCAGCTCATGGCCGAGGTCGTGGAGGCGGCGACCGCGTTCGACTCGTCGCGCGACATCGGATGCATAGTGCTCACGGGCTCCCCGAGGGCGTTCGCCGCGGGCGCCGACATCAAGGAGATGGTGTCGCTGCGCTACCAGCAGGTGTACCTCGACGGGCTGCTCACCGGATGGGAGCGGTTCACGGCCCTGCGCACGCCCGTGATCGCGGCGGTGTCCGGTTACGCGCTCGGGGGCGGGTGCGAACTCGCGATGATGTGCGACATCATCATCGCGGCGGACACGGCCAAGTTCGGGCAGCCGGAGATCAACCTGGGGGTCATCCCCGGCCTCGGCGGAACGCAGCGCCTCACGCGAGCCGTGGGCAAGGCGCGCGCCATGGAGCTCGTGCTCACCGGGCGGACGATGGATGCTCCCGAGGCGCTCGCGGCCGGACTCGTCGCGCGCGTCGTGCCCGCCGAGACGCTGCTCGACGACACCCTCGAGACCGCCGCCCTCATCGCGTCGAAGTCGCTCGCGGCCCTGTACGCCGCGAAGGAATCGGTGAACGTGGCCTTCGAGTCGTCCCTCGCCGAGGGCCTGCGCTTCGAGAAGCGCGCCTTCGGCGCCCTCTTCGCCCTCGACGACCGCGCCGAGGGCATGGCCGCGTTCATCGAGAAGCGCGAGCCGCGCTTCAACGCGTAGGCGCTTCCGCGCCGCGCTCGTCCATCCGCCCGCCCACGCGCCGCTCGGCCCGGATGCCATGCGGAGGTTTTCGTGCCATGCGGTCGCCAAAACCTCCGCATGGGACTACAACCGCCGCACGGTTCGCCGCGCCCGCACTCCGTGCTCCGCGAGGAGAGATTCCAGCGCTCGTCTGTCCAGCGCCGTGGCCCAATCCCACCGCACGACACCTCCCACGACGCGGCGAAGCCGGTCCTCTCGTTTCTTCTCGGCGATCAGCACGTCGTGGGCGCTGAGTTCGCGCGAGTACCTTCTCGCATCCCCGTACTTGGAGTGCCCGTCGAACTCGCCGGCCACCCCGATCTGCTCCCAGTAGAAGTCGACGTCGCCAATGAGACCATCTTCGTCATGGAAGGGCACCTGGAGCTTGGGCATCTCGACGCCGATCGCCAGCATCTGGACCCGACTCAACGACTCCCCAACGGAGCCGGATGCCGCGTCGGCGAACTCGATCCGCTGCACCGCCCTGGCGTACCCGGGGACCTTCCCCAAGTGATCGAGCTGCTCGAGAATCTCGGGCTTCGTGGGGACGATCATCCCGTGCCGATATTGCGTCGAATCGTGCTCCCGCAGACCGTCGTCGAGCATGGCGATCGCGCGTCCGAACCGTGGCTGGGTGGCGACCTCGGCGAGAGTTCGTGCCAACGACGACACGAGCACTCCCTCCACAACCTCGGCACGTGGATCGAGCCCCACCCCGTGTCTGGCGAACAGGGCAGTGGAACGGCCCCCAGCTGCACGCGGCGAGGAAGTGTGGGCGAGGAGAGGCCAGGGGCCGAGTGTCGGGAGCCTCCACATGCCCGCAGCTGAATCGTGCGAGAACTGCTGGTCGGGGTAAAGGTGTGACAGCGCCATGGTCCGAAGGCGAAACCGTGCGTCGGTGTCGAGAGTCGCCAGCTCCTCCGTTCGGACGTAGGCGCCGGGCGCGATCCGCGTGACGCGCCCACGTTCGAACCACGTGCGGAGCTGCCCGCCCATGCCCAAGACCGCCAGCTCGCGGCTGTAGAGGATCTCGATCATCCCGTGATCATCGACGACGGTGGGCCGAAGGCGGGTGATCCCCGGCTATTCGAGGCGCGGGGGCCGGGGGTGCCGTGTGTTGAGGACAGGACGCCGGATGCTCATGCGCACGTTATGGAGCCATGCGGCGCCCACGGCGGGCGCATCGCACCAAAACCTCCGCGTCGCGAGGCACCGCCGCCGCGGGGAGCCGAAGCTACACGCCGCGGGTGCGGGCGAGCGCCTCGACGGCGTTCTTCGCCTCACGCAGGCCCACGTTCGCGTGGTCGCGGTACAGCTTGATCGCCTCGACGAGCTTGCCGCCGTCGATGGCGGCGATGACGTCGGGGTAGGCGCCATCGGCGGCGAGCATCCCGGCAGTCTCAAGCTGGCCGAGGCCCGCGCGGCGCTGGAGTATCGCGACGATCTCGTCGAGCCGGCGCACCTGGCGCTCTAGTTCGTCGATGCGCTCGCTGTCTGTGGGCATGGAAAAGGCCTCCGTCCGTTGCTCTTTCGACGCTAACGGACGGAGGCCCTATGACCTACTTCTTGGCGGGGCCGTCGAAGACTTCACCCTCCATGGCGTCGTACCCTTCTTTCTGCGGGTCGCCGTGCAGGCCGCCGCTGAGCGCGTACTCCTCCTCGGGCGAGAGCACGAGGTGGTGCCGGCGCCAGATCGCGAAGCCCGCGAGGATGACGACGTAGACGATCGCGATGGCGATGATCGCCGGCTGGAAGGTCGGGTTGATGAGGAACCCGACGAACACGAGCGCGGCGATGATGAGCGCCACCCACGCACCGGGCAGGCCCCACGGGCTCTTGTACGGGCGCTCCGCATCCGGGAACTTGCGGCGCAGGATGATGAACGACACCATCTGCAGGCCGTAGGCCAGAACAGCACCCCACACCGCGATGTTGAGGATGATCGCGCCCGCGACGGCACCGACACCTTCGACGTTCGCGAGCAGATCGAGCACGATGAGGGCGATGAACCCGATCACGGCACCGACGACGAGCGCGACCCAGGGGGTCTGGCGCTTGCCGGTGAGCGAGAAGAACTTGGGGTAGTAGCCGGCGCGTGACAGTGAGTACATGTTGCGTCCATAGGCGAACATGATTCCCTGCAGTGATGCGAGCAACCCGATGAGGGCGAACAGCGCGAGCACGGCGGCGGCCTGGTCGCCCACGATCGCCCGGAAGCCGTCGAGCAGCGGCTCGCCCGCGGTTCCGGTGGCCTCCGCTCCGATGACACCCGTGTTGAGCACGAGCACCAGGATGCCCGTGACGATGAGTGTTCCGCGGGCGATGAAGCCTGCGCGCGGGATGTCCTTCGTGGGGTTCACCGATTCTTCGGCGGCGAGCGGAAGTTCCTCGATGCCGAGGAAGAACCACATCGCGAACGGCAGTGCGAAGAGGATCGGCAGCACACCGTGCGGCAGGAACGCGGTCTGGCCGGGGTCTGGGACGATGTTGAACAGCGACGCGGCGTCGAACTTGCCGGAGAAGATCGCCATAGCCGAGAACACCAGCAGAATCGCGATCGAGATGATCGACACCACGATGGCGAACTTGAACGAGATGTTCGCCCCCGCGCTGTTGAGCGCGATGAAGAGGATGTAGAGCACCCCGTACCAGATCCACATCTTGCCGCTCAGGTCGAACCCGAGCAGCTCAGTGGTGATGCCATTGGCGTAGCTCGCGGAAAAGAACACGATAACGGCGGTTGTCGCGACGTACTCGATGGTCTCGGCGAGGCCCGTGACGAGTCCGCCCCACGGTCCCATGGCGGAGCGAGAGAAGGAGTAGGCACCACCCGTGTGTGGCATCGCGGCGGCCATCTCACCGATGGAGAAGATGAGGCCGTAGTACATGGCGACGAGGATGATGAAGGCGATGGTCATGCCGCCGAACCCGGCGAAGTCGATGCCGAAGTTCCAGCCGGAGAAATCTCCCGAGATGACGGCGGCAACCGCGAGACCCCACAGTCCCCAGACACCCGCACTGCGCTTGAGTTTGCGCTTCTCGAAGTATTCGGCGCCGGCCGTCGTGTACTTGACGCCGGACACGCTCTTGGACTCTGCCATATCGGTCCTTCCCAGTAATCGATTGGTATGGAACCGCCAGCAGACACCGGCGTCCACGCTTATCGGAGAGCTTGGCGGCTATTGGTACCTGATGTCTACCTTTGGATGTTAATTGCGCGTTACATTGGCCCGAAGCATCCGGTGCTCGCTGTGATGTAATGGTCGGAAAGCGCAGTCGAATCTCGAAGCGGAGCACACGTGGCAACAGGAAACCTCACTGTCGAAGCCCTCTCGGAGCTGGTCGCCGCGAAGGAGATCGACACCGTCATCATCGCGTTCACCGATATGCAGGGCCGACTCGTGGGCAAGCGTGCCTCCGCGCGGCTCTTCCTCGAGGAGCTCGCCGAGCATGGTGCCGAGTGCTGCAACTACCTGCTCGCCGTCGATGTGGAGATGAACACGGTCGACGGATACGCCATCTCCAGTTGGGAGCGCGGCTACGGCGACATGGCGATGATCCCGGACATGGACACGCTGCGACTTGCGCCCTGGTTGCCCGGCACCGCGATGGTCACCGCAGACCTCACGTGGCTCGACGAGACCCCCGTGAACCCCGACCCGCGCCAGGTGCTCAAGCGCCAGATCGCGCGCCTCGCCGAGAAGGGCCTCACGGCGCTCGCGGCAACCGAGCTCGAGTTCATCGTCTTCGATGACAGCTACCGGTCCGCGTGGAAGAAGAAGTACACCGATCTGACCCCCGCGAGCGACTACAACATCGACTACGCGCTCATGGCATCGACGCGCATGGAACCGCTTCTGCGCGACATCCGGAACAGCATGGATGCCGCGGGCATGTACTGCGAGGGCGTGAAGGGCGAGTGCAACCTCGGCCAGCAGGAGATCGCTTTCCGCTACACGGACGCGCTCGGCACGTGCGACAACCACTCCATCTACAAGAACGGTGCGAAGGAGATTGCGGATGCCCACGGCAAGTCACTCACCTTCATGGCCAAGTTCAACGAGCGCGAGGGCAACAGCTGCCACATCCACCTCTCCGTGGTCGGCGACGGCGGCGAGCCGGTCATGGCCGACAAGAACCGGCCGTACGGATTCTCCAAGCTCATGGAGCACTGGATCGCCGGCCAGTTGGCGACCCTGCGTGAACTGACGCTGTTCTTCGCCCCCAACATCAACTCCTACAAGCGCTACGTGGAGGGAAGCTTCGCTCCCACGGCCGTCGCCTGGGGCCTCGACAACCGTACGTGCGCGCTGCGCGTGGTGGGCCACGGCCGCTCGCTTCGCGTGGAGAACCGCGTGCCCGGCGGCGATGTCAACCAGTACCTCGCGGTCTCCGCCCTCATCGCGGGCGGCCTGTACGGCATCGAGCACGAGCTCGAACTGGAGCCGATATTCGAGGGCAACGCCTACGTCTCTGACGCGCCACGGGTTCCGTCGAGCTTGCGGGAGGCCACCGAGTTGTTCGCGGGCTCCGAGATCGCCGTCGAGGCGTTCGGCGAAGATGTTGTCGCGCACTACCTGAACAACGCGCGCGTGGAGCAGGCAGCCTATGACGCCGCCATCACCGACTGGGAGAGGGTCCGTGGTTTCGAACGTTTCTGATCGACGGCCGATCATCGGCCTCACGACGTATCTCGAGCAGGCGCAGACGGGGGTGTGGGATGTGCAGGCCTCGTTCCTGCCCAAGGTCTACTTCGAGGCGGTGAACAAGGCCGGCGGCATCGCCGTGCTCCTGCCCCCGCAGCCCGTGGACTCCGATATCGCCGCGCGCGTGCTCGCGGGCCTCGACGGGCTCATCATCACGGGCGGCAAGGATGTCGACCCCGCCCGCTACGGGCAGGTGGCCCACGCGGAGACCGACGCCCCGCGACTCGACCGGGACGCCTGGGAGGATGCCCTCCTCACCGCCGCCATCGAGATGGAGCTGCCCTTCCTCGGCATCTGCCGCGGCGCGCAAATGCTGAACGTCTCCCTCGGCGGAACGCTGCACCAGCACCTGCCCGAGGTCGTGGGCTCGAACCGCTACAGCCTCGGCGAGGGCAACTTCGCCGACAACGAGATCGACGTGCATGCCGGCAGCACCCTCGGCACTCTCGTGGGCGGCGGGCTGCTCGGCAAGTCGTACCACCACCAGGCGATCGACGAGGTGGGGGAGGGGCTCGTCGTCACGGCGCGCTCCGACGACGGCACGATCCAGGCCGTCGAGCTGTCGAGCGTTCCGTTCGGCGTGGCAGTGCAGTGGCACCCGGAACAGGACGACGACGACATCCGCCTCTTCGAAGGCCTCGTCGAGGCAGCAAGGAAGTACCGTGCCTAGCACCCAGCTCATCAACCCGGCCACCGAGGCGAACCTGCGGGTCGTCGAGCACACCACGCTCGAGGGAGTCGACGATGCCGTGGCGCGCGCGGTCGTGGCGCAGAGACGCTGGTCCGCTCTTGCACCCGCGGCGCGGGCCGGGGCACTGCGCGACTTCGCGTCGGCCGTCGAGGGTGCGATCGAGGAGCTCGCGCTTCTCGAAGTCGTGAACTCGGGGCATCCGATCTCGCAGGCCCGGTGGGAGGCCGGGCACGTGCGCGACGTGCTCAACTACTATGCGGCGGCGCCCGAGCGGATGCTCGGCAAGCAGATCCCGGTGGCGGGAGGTCTTGACGTGACCTTCCTCGAACCGCTCGGCGTCGTCGGCATCATCGTGCCCTGGAACTTCCCGATGACCATCGCGAGCTGGGGGTTCGCCCCGGCCCTCGCCGCGGGCAACGCCGTGGTGCTCAAGCCCGCCGAGTGGACCCCGCTCACGGCCATCCGCCTCGGCGAACTCGCGCTCGAGGCGGGCCTGCCCGATGGCCTCTTCCAGGTGCTGCCGGGCCGCGGCTCGGTCGTGGGCGAGCGCTTCGTCACGCACGAGAGTGTGCGCAAGATCGTCTTTACGGGCTCGACCGCAGTCGGCAAGCAGGTGATGGCCGGATGCTCCGCCCAGGTCAAGGCGGTGACTCTCGAGCTCGGCGGCAAGAGCGCCAACGTGGTGTTCGCCGACTCCGACCTGGAGAAGGCGGCCGCCACGGCGCCATACTCCGTGTTCGAAAACGCGGGACAGGACTGCTGCGCCCGCTCGCGAATCCTCGTCGAACGCAGCGTGTTCGACAGGTTTCTCGAGCTGCTCGAGCCCGCGGTCAAGGGCGTCGTCGTGGGCGACCCGAACGACGAGGCCACGGAGATGGGCCCGCTCGTGTCGAAGGCGCACTTCGACTCGGTGACGGCCTACCAGCCGGATGACACCGACGTCGCGTTCCGTGGCAGCGCCCCGACCGGCCCCGGCTACTGGTTCGCGCCGACAGTGGTGCTGCCGTCATCCCGGCAGGATCGCCGCGTCACGGAGGAGATCTTCGGTCCGGTCGTGACGGTGCTGCCGTTCGACGACGAGGCCGACGCGATAGCCCTCGCCAACGACAGCGTGTACGGCCTGAGCGGCTCGATCTGGACGCGCGACGTGGGCCGGGCCATCCGGGTGGCCCGCGGTGTGGAGAGCGGCAACCTGTCGGTCAACTCGCACTCGAGCGTGCGCTACTCCACCCCCTTCGGCGGCTTCAAGCAGAGCGGCCTCGGCCGCGAGCTGGGGCCGGATGCCGCAGCAGCCTTCACCGAAACCAAGAACGTCTTCATCAGTACGGAGTGACATGCCTATTACCAAGATCGACCTCACGCAGCGCCTCGCCGGAAAGGTCGCCGTCATCACGGGTGGCGCGAGCGGCATCGGCCTCGCGACGGCACGCCGGTTCGCCGCCGAGGGCGCAACAGTCGTCATCGGCGACTTCAACGAGGCGACCGGCCTTGTCGCGGCCGAGGAGGTCGGCGGCCTCTTCGTGCAGGTCGACGTGACCAACGAGGAGCAGGTCAACAACCTGTTCGACACCGCGGCCGCCACCTACGGCTCCGTCGATATCGCCTTCAACAACGCGGGAATCTCGCCACCCGACGACGACTCCATCGAGACCACGGAGCTTCCCGCGTGGGATCGCGTGCAAGACGTGAACCTCAAGAGCGTCTACCTGTGCTCGCGCGCGGCGCTGCGCCACATGGTCAAGCAGCAGTCCGGATCGATCATCAACACGGCCTCGTTCGTCGCGGTCATGGGTAGTGCGACCTCGCAGATCTCGTACACGGCATCCAAGGGTGGAGTGCTCGCCATGACGAAGGAGCTCGGCGTGCAGTTCGCGCGGCAGGGCATCCGGGTCAACGCACTGTGCCCCGGCCCCGTGAACACGCCGCTGCTGCAGGAGCTCTTCGCGAAGGATCCGGAGCGCGCCCAGCGCCGCCTCGTGCACATCCCGAAGGGCCGCTTCGCGGAGCCCGAGGAGCTCGCGGCTGCTGTCGCGTTCCTCGCGAGCGACGACGCCTCGTTCATCACCGCCTCGACATTCCTCGTCGACGGCGGCATCTCGTCGGCGTACGTGACACCGCTGTGACCGATCTGGGGGAGGTGCTCTTCCGTCCCGTGCGCAGCGGCAACGCGTTCGAGGACACCGTGGCGCGCCTCCTCCAGACCATCCGCCTCGGCATCGTCCAGCCCGGCGAGGCGCTGCCGCCCGAGCGCGACCTCGCTGCCCGCTTCTCGGTCAGTCGCGACACCGTGCGCGAGGCCATCCGCTCGCTGAGCGACGCCGGCTACCTCGTCGCGCGCCGCGGCAGGTACGGCGGCACCTTCGTGAGCGACACCATCCCCGACCCGGTGGCGGGACCGGATGCCCCAGCCCCCACCGCCGCGGACATCGACGACGTGCTCGGCCTGCGTGACATCCTCGAGGTCGGGGCGGCGCGTGCGGCGGCCGCACGTGACCTGACCGCCCCGGAACGCGACCTCCTGTGGACGCGGCTCACCGAGACCGCCTCCTCCACCGTCTCCGACTACCGCCGCCTCGACTCGCGCCTGCACCTCACGATCGGCGAGCTCGTGGGCACCCCGTCGCTCGTCTCGCTGCTGGCGGACAACCGCACGCGCGTGAACGAGTTGCTCGACGGCATCCCGCTGCTCTCGCGCAACATCGCGCACTCCAACGAACAGCACGAGGCCATCGTGGTCGCCATCCTGACGGGTAACCCGGATCGCGCCGCCGCCGCCATGGCCGAGCACCTCGAGGGCTCGGCCGCGCTGCTGCGCGGGTTCCTGAGCTAGCCGACCGCCGCGCCGGGGAGCCGCTGTTCTGGTCGGGCTGCGGTACTGATCGCTTCTGCGGAGAAAGCGTCTCTAGGTCACTCTGGTTACCGGTCTCGGCGGCGTGTCGAGCGAAAGCTCCGCAGAAACGACAAGAGACCAGAACGGACGAGGGCGCCGGATGCTCGGCCGCGCTGCTGCGTGGGTTCCTGAGCTAGCCGACCGCCGCGATCGCCTTCGCGAGGTTCTTGTCGCGCGTGGCGTCGGACTTTGCGGCCGACCACGGTGCCACGAAGCTGTTCTGCTTCGAGTACGAGAGTGCCTGGAACGCCTCCAGCACGCCGGCGTCGCGCAGGGCGAGCGCGAATTCCTCGGGCAGTTCGAGCACGCGCGGGGCGTCGTCGATCTCGACGGTGACGTCGACCTCGTCGCCGCCCTTGACGCCAGCGAGCTTCTGGTTCTCAGAGCTCACGCTGATCATGAAAGCGCCCTTGTACCAGGAGACGCTGTTGCGGTACGTGTGCGAGCCGTTGATCGTGACGACGACGGGGTAGCGCTTGGCGGGGCCGAGCTGGGCCATGAGGTCTTCGGGTACCGCGATGCCCGCGGCCGTGTATCCCTCGCCCTTGAGCGTCGTGCGGAAGCTGATGGCCACTAGACCGCCGGCGGGCTCTTGGGCGTGCGGGGCTTGGTCGCGGGCTTCACGACGGGCTTCTCGACCGGAGCGGTCGGGGCCACGGCGGTCGGCGAGGCTGCGGCAGGGGTAGTTGCGGCGGGGGGCGCCGAGGCTGCGGCAGGCGTCACGGGCGAGTTCTTCGCCACATAGATACGCGCGGCTTTGGTCGCAACAAGCAGGAAGCGCACGAGCAGCACCACCACGATCACGATCGCGGCGATGACCAGGAGCCAGATGAGGCCGAGCACCAGGATGCCCAGGCTGTGCACGAGGTCGAAAGGTGAGTACGAGTTCCACATGATTTAGTCCTCTAGTTCATTCTGCGTCTGGGCTTCTTTGACAACGGTGCCGACGGCGATCGCCACCGTGAGCCCCCAGCTCACCCACATGAGGATGAGCCGCCAGTCGCGCGGACCCTTGCGCGTCGCCTGCACGGTACCCCATCCACCGAAGAGGGCGCTGAGAAGTGTCGTGTTGAAGATGAACTTGCGCATGCTCAGAGGCTACCTCGCGGCGCGCATCCGGCCCACCCCTTGCGGTCGTACAGTGAGTTGTGAAATCTGCGATCCTGGGTGCCGTTCTCCTCGCCGTCGGGGGAGTGCTCGTGGCCACGGGCGTGCTCCCCGTGCCCGATGCGCTCGCCGTCGCCGACCGGGTCTGGCCGATCCTGCTGTTCGTCGTCGCAATCACCGTGGTGACCGAGCTCGCCGCGGAGGCCGAACTGTTCCGGGTCGTGGCGGAACGGGCCGCCGGATGGGGCCTCGGCAGGTCGTGGCTGCTGTGGCTGTTCGTCGTGCTCATCGCCGTGCTGTGCACCGTGTTCCTCTCGCTCGATACCACCGCCGTGCTCCTCACCCCCGTGGTAGTGCTCCTCGCTCGCCATGTGGGGCTGCCGCCACTGCCATTCGCCCTCACGACCGTGTGGTTGGCCAACACGGCATCCCTGCTGCTGCCCGTCTCCAACCTCACCAACCTGCTCGCCCAACATGCCCTCGGCGGCATCTCACCGTTCGCCTTCGCGGCTCTCATGTGGGCTCCGGCGCTCGTGGCGATCCTCGTTCCGGTGGTCGTGCTGCTGGTCGTCTACCGTCGAGCGCTGTTCACTCGATACACCCCGGATGCCCCCGCTGCAGCCCCCGACCGCGTGCTGCTCGTGGCATCCGGAGTGGTCGTGCTCCTGCTGCTCCCCGCCCTCATCTCGGGCATCCCGGTCTGGATCCCCGCCCTCGCGGCCGCCGTCGTGCTCCTCGTGTTCTTCGCGGTGCGCCGCCGCTCGGCGCTGCGTTTCGGGCTCGTGCCGTGGCAACTGGTGGTGCTCGCCTCCGGACTGTTCCTCGTGATCGAGGCCGCGCATTCGCTCGGGCTGCCCGCATTGCTCACGGCGCTCGCCGGTCACGGGGAGGATCCGCTCAGCCTCCTGCGCCTCGCGGGCTCGGCCGCGGCGGGCGCCAACGTTGTCAACAACCTGCCCGCCTACCTCGCGTTCGAGTCGATAGCGGACAGCCCCGTGCGCATCGCCGCGGTGCTCATCGGCGTGAACGCCGGATGCCTCATTACGCCGTGGGCGTCGCTGGCCACCCTGCTCTGGCACGACCGACTGACGTCGCTCGAGGTGGAGCTCTCGTGGCGCAAGTACATCGGCCTCGGACTGGTCGTCGCCCCCCTCACCGTCGCCCTCGCGACGCTCGCGCTCGCACTGGTGGGCTAGTAACCCGCGTGTTCGCTGAGTGTTCACTGCCAAACTGACCGATCGGACAGTATCTGACCGATCGGTCAAGTAGCGTCGATCGCATGTCCACCCAGGAAGAGCTGCGCACCATCGCGCTCGCAGAATTTGCCGCCGCCGGCTACGGCGCCACGTCGCTGCAGCGCATTGCCGAGCTCGCCGGGGTCTCGAAGTCGAGCGTGCTCTACCACTTCGAATCGAAGGAGCACCTGCTCGAGGCGGCCATCGGTCCTGCCATCGACCGGATGAACGTGGTGCTCGCTCCTCTCCAGGTCGCCGGTATCGGCGACCGGCGTGCGTTCCTCGAGGCGTTCGTCGACTTCCTGCTCGAGTACCGGCTCGAGGTCAACATGTTCATCAACCAGGGGCCGTCGCTCGTCGACGTGCCCGTCATCGAACGGGCCAACGAGCTCGTGCGCCGCCTCGCGGACTTCTTCGCGACCAACTCCGACTCCCTCGAGGAGAAGATGCGCTTCGGCATCGCCCTCGGCGGCGCCGCCTACATGCTGTGCAGCGTGCAGACTTTCGACCTCACTCAGGCCGAATCACCCGACGAGACCAGGGCTGCTCTCATCACCATCCTCACCGACCTCCTGGGGTAACCAATGGCAACCTTGCTCTACCGTCTCGGCCGCTTCTCCTTCCGCCACTCGTGGCGTGTCATCGGCGTGTGGCTGTTGCTGCTCGTCGCGATCCTCGGCGGCGGCATCGCCCTCGGCGGCCAGACGCAGGACTCGTTCGCGATCCCCGGCACCGAGTCGCAGGCGGCGCTCGACAGGCTCGAGGCCGTGTTCCCCTCGGTCGCCGGGGCGAGCGCCACGGGCGTCGTCGTGGCTCCGGATGGGGCATCCGTCGCCGATGAGAAGGCCACGATCGACAAGCTCGTGACGGCCATCAAGGACGTACCCGGTGTCGACTCCGTGGTTGGACCGTTCGACCAGTACGCGGGCAACGCCATCAGCGACGACAAGACCATGGCGATCATCAAGATCCAGTTCGACGGGCCGTCGACGGATGTCACAGACGAGACCATCTCCGATCTCAAAGCCACGGCATCCATCGGCAAGGACGCGGGAATGCAGGTCGCATTCGGCGGACAGGTCTTCCAGGAGACCTCGGTTCCCATCACGATCACCGAGGTGTTCGGTGTCGTGTTCGCGGGCGTCGTGCTGTTCATCACCTTCGGGTCGTTGCTGGCTGCCGGGATGCCCCTGCTGAGCGCCCTGCTGGGCGTCGGCATCGTCATGGGCGGCATCATGGCCTTCTCCGCTTTCACTACCGTGTCGAGTTCTGCACCCCTGCTCGCCCTCATGATCGGCCTCGCGGTCGGCATCGACTATGCGCTGTTCATCCTCTCCCGGCACCGGATGCAGCTCGCGCGCGGGGAGGATCCGGAGGAGTCGGCGGCCATGGCCGTGGGCACCGCCGGCAGTGCCGTCGTGTTCGCCGGGCTCACCGTGATCATCGCCCTCCTCGGACTGCTCGTCGTGGGCATCCCGTTCCTGAGCGTCATGGGTGTTGGCGCGGCCGTCGCCGTGTTCATCGCCATCGGTGTCGCGACGACGCTGCTACCCGCGCTCCTCGGCCTCGCCAAGGGCAGGCTCGCGCCCAAGGAGGGCAGCCGCGCCTGGAAGCGTGCGGTTGCGGCCGAGAAGGGTGAGCAGAAGACGATGGGGATGCGCTGGGTGAAGGGCGTCATGAAGCGCCCGATCCTCGCGACCCTGGGCGTCATCGCCATCCTCGGCACGCTCGCGATCCCGGCGCTCAGCCTCGACCTCAACCTGCCCGATGGCGGCTCGCAGCCCAAGGGCTCGACACAGCGCGTGGCGTACGACCTCGTGACCGAGGGCTTCGGTGCCGGCTACAACGGCCCGCTCGTCGTGGCCATCGACATCACGCAGACCGTCAACATCGTCGACGATCTCGATGCGATCGGCGCGCAGCTGCGCGGCCTCGACGATGTGGCCTACGTCTCGCAGGGCTTCCCCGACGAGGGGCTCGACACCGCGATCATCCAGGTCACGCCCGCGAGCGCTCCCGACTCGGTGGCGACCAAGGAACTAGTGCAGAAGATCCGCGACCTCGCGCCGTCGATCGAGAAGAAGTACGACACCCCCCTCTCGGTCACGGGCACCACGGCCGTGGGCATTGACATCTCGAATCGGCTCACCAACGCGCTCATCCCGTTCGGCCTCATCGTCGTGGGGCTCTCGATCGTGCTGCTCATGGCGGTGTTCCGCTCGGTGCTCGTGCCGCTCAAGGCGGCTGTCGGGTTCCTGCTCTCCGTCGTCGCCTCGTTCGGCGTCGTCGTCGCGATCTTCCAGTGGGGATGGCTCTCCGAACTCCTGAACGTCGAGAACCCCGGCCCCATCCTGAGCTTCATGCCGATCATCCTCATGGCGGTGCTGTTCGGGCTCGCCATGGACTACGAGGTGTTCCTCGTCTCCGGGATGAGGGAGGAGTTCGTCAAGACCGGTGACGCGAAGTACGCGGTCGCGCACGGCTTCGCGAACGGCGCGCGCGTGGTGACGGCCGCCGCGCTCATCATGTTCTTCGTCTTCTTCGCGTTCGTGCCGGAGGGCAGCGGGATGATCAAGCCCATCGCCCTCGGTCTCGCCGTGGGCATCGCCTTCGACGCGTTCCTCGTGCGCATGACCCTCGTTCCGGCTCTTATGACCCTCTTCGGCAGGGCCGCCTGGTGGCTGCCGAAGTGGCTTGGGCGCATCCTGCCGAACGTCGACATCGAGGGCGAGCAGCTGCGCGAGCACCGGCACGCCGTCGAGTGGGCGCGCGGCGAGGGCGGCATCGCCCTGAGCGCCGAATACCTGCTCTCCGGCTCGCGCGAGCACTCGGTGGGTCCGCTGTCGATCAGCGTGCCGCGCGGGTCCGTCGTGATGGCCAGCGGCGACCCCGTCGACCGCCGCCTCGTTGCTGCAACCCTGTCTGGCCGGCTCGATGCACTGTCGGGTCGGGCACAGGTGGGCGGGCATCCGCTGCCGTCCGAAGCTGCCGAGGTGCGCTCGATCGTCGCGCTCGCCGACGTCGGGGGAGCCCAGCGCACCGAGACCAATGTCACTATCGGCGAACTGCTGCGCGAGCGCCTCGAGATGACGCAGCCCTGGTACCGCTTCCTCACGACCGCCCGCAGCGCGCGCCGTTGGATCGACAGAGTCAACTCCGTGCTGGGGGATGACCGCGCCCGAGTCACCCCCGACAGCACTCTCGTCGAGCTGCCCCAGCTGGAACGTGCTGTTGCCCTCGCGTCGGTGGCCCTCGCCGAGCGCACCCCGCTCGTGATGCTCGACCAGCTCGACTCGTTCGCGAACGACGACGAGGAGACGGCATTCGTCTCCGCAGTCGCCCGGCTCGCACCCGCCACGACGACCCTCGTGATCGGCACGCCGATCCCGACCCGTTGCGACACCGTCGCTGACCGGACGGTCATCGCCATCGACCTCTACTCGCTCTCCACGGAAGGACTCGTTCGATGAAACGCTCCTGGCTCAAGTGGGGCGGCGTCGCCGCCGTCGTCCTCGTTCCGCTCGCCTTCGCCGGCCTCTTCGTCGGGGCCGTCGGTCAGGGCGACAAGGCCCTCGATTCGATCCCCGTCGCCATCGTCAACAACGACACCCTGCAGAAGACGACCGCGTCCGACGGCACTGAGCAGAACGTGTTCGCCGGCCGCCAGCTGGTCACGGAGCTCACCGGCTCGAAGGGCTTCGACTGGACGATCACCAACGAGAAGGATGCCGCAGCGGCCCTCAAGGCTGGCGACGTGTACGCCATCCTCACCGTTCCGTCGAACTTCTCCACCTCGATCCTGTCGCTCTCGGGCGACAACCCGCAGAAGGCGGACATCTCCATCCGCACCGACGACGCGCACAGCTACCTCACGGGCTCCGTGGCGCAGGTCGTGGGCCAGACGATGACCGATACCTTCGGCAAGGCCATCACCGCCCAGTACATCGGCGGCATCTACTCGTCGCTCGGCGAACTCGGCACGTCGCTCGGCACCGCCGCGAGCGGGGCGGCGCAGCTGTCGTCGGGTGCAAGCCAGCTCTCGTCGGGGCTTTCGCAGTACACGGATGGCGTGGGGTCGCTGTCGTACGGGCTGTCGCAGCTCGACGACAAGACCGCCGAGCTCGGCAAACTGGGCGCGGGCGTCGGCACCTACACGGATGGGGTATCGCAGGTGTCGGCGTTCCTCTCCTCGCTCAACCTCTCGAGCATTACCGACCCCGTGCTCGCGGCCCAGCTTCAGGGCGGGATCTCCAACCTCGCCACCGCGGCGGCGGCGGGCCCCGACCTCAAGGCGGGCGCATCCGGTCTCGGTGCACTCCACGACGGCATCTCGCAGGCGGCGAGCGGCGCGTACCAGCTGTCGCAGGGCGGGCAGGCTCTCGTCGACGGTGCCAACGGGCTCGCATCCGGAGCCACCGGCCTCGCGACCGGGCTGCAGTCCGGCGCGGACCAGATTCCCGCGACAGATGCTGACGCCGCGGCCAAGTCGGCCAAGATCGCCGCCGACCCCGTGACGCTCTCGGTATCGACAGACAACCCGGTCTCGCAGGTCGGGCAGCTCGTCGCCACCTTCTTCATCCCGCTCGGACTCTGGATCGGCGCGCTCGCGGTGTTCCTCGTGCTCCGCCCGATCACCCGCCGAGCGCTCACCTCGACGGCGCGCAACGGCAGGCTCGTCGCGGCGGCCATTGCGCGCGCCAGTGCGGTGACCGCGGCGCAGGCCGTGCTCCTCACGGCCCTGTTGCACGGTGCGCTCGGCGTCGGCTGGAACCTGTTGCCCGCCACCCTCGGCTTCTCGCTGCTCATGGCGCTCGCCTTCACGGCGTTCCACTACCTGCTTACGATCGGCCTCGGCCGCGCCGGGCTCGTCGTGTCGCTCTTCCTGCTCGCCGTGCAGGTCACGTCGACGGGTGGGATCTACCCGATCCAGGTGCTCTCCACGCCGTTCCAGCTGGTCAGCCCGTTCCTGCCGCTCACGTACGCGGTCGGCGGGATGCAGGGCATCCTGTCCGGGGGAGACCCGGGCTCGGTCGTGGTGGCAGCCCTCACGCTGCTCGCCTTCGGTGCCGGCAGCCTCGTGCTGGCGCTGTTTGCGATCCGCCGGACTCGCCGCGCGGGAGCGTTAGGGCTGGTCCCGGCGTAGCTCGCCGACCACACGGTCCCACCACGCGGCGTACTCGGGCCGGCGGTCCGTGGTGCTCGCGCGTAGCGCATCCACGACGGCCCGCCCGTGCCCGGCGAGCAGGTCCGCGACGGGAAGCACACTGGACTGGCCGAAGTTGCCCAGCGCTCCGCGAAGCTTGACGCCGGTGTACTCGTCGACGGGAATCCCGATGGCGGGAACCCCCGCGGGCACGGCGAACACGACCGGGTGGTACCTGCTGCTCACCACGAGGGCGGCGCCCCGCGCGAGGCGGGCCGCCTCCACCGAGGTGGTAGGGGTGACCACGGATGCTGGGCTGGCCATGGCCGCGATCACGCGGTCGTGCATCACCGAGTCGCCCCGCGACTGCCCTGGCGTGAGCGACCCGAAGTGCGCGAGGAAGCGCACGGGCATCCGGAGCGCATCGAGGAGTTCCGCGACCGACTGCACGACGGCCTCGCGGTCGGCGCCGCCCACATGGCTCGCGAGGCTCACGAGGCAGTAGTCGCCGCGCTCGAAGGGCTCGTCGAGCAGGTAGCTCGCGTCGTCGATGGTCTGCTCGACGGGCGACGTGACGCCGAGCCCGAAGACGAGGGCGTGCGAGGAGGCTTCCCGAACGCCGACGAGGCGCGCGCTCGAGAGCAGTTCGGTGACGAGCTCAGCATCACGCTGAACGAGCTCGGGGCCGATGGTCTGCCCGGTCACGACGAGGGGGGTGCCGCTCGCCGCCGCGACCGCACCGAGGGTCGCACGCTCGTAGATGTGGTGCGGCCACAGCGAGGTCATGTTGCCCCCGCCGGCGATGACGACGCCGTCGGCTGCGTGCACGGCGTCGACCACGGCACGGGCACGGTCGTCGAGAACGCCCGACAGGATGTCGCGCATCCGGGCCTCGTTGGCGTCACGGTCGGCCCCGAAACCGAACGGCTGCACGGCCTCGATTCCGTAGCGCGCGGAACTCTCCGCTGGCTCGGACGAGAGGCCCGTGACACGGTCGACACCGCGGGCTCGAAGCGCGTTCACGAGCGCCTCGAACATGGCCTCGTCGCCGATGTGGATCATCTCGTCGGCCACGCCGATGTCACCGATTGCGACGATGTGCACGCTTCCCCTTACTACGACATGACCCGTTCACGCTAGCCGATCCGGGCTGTCACCCACGCCACGTATCATCGTCACGGGCAACCGCGCGCGACCCAGAAAGTCAGCGGGCCCGGAAGGGTTTTCGTGGGTATCCTCACCTCCCTGGATGCAGTCCAGCAAGCCGAGCGAATCGTCGACGCGATGCGTCTCGCCGACGATCTCGCGTTCGAAGCGAGCCGCGACAGCGGCCTGCGCACCATCCGTGTTCTCACCGCCGCACTGGCCAGCGACGACCAGGTCGTGGCCATCGCCGCGACCCACGCGCTCGCGGGAATCTTCGACGAGCAGGCCGATATCGCCGTGGCAGGCCTCCTCTCGAGCGAGCGCGGCTTTTTGCGTGAGCACGCCGCGTGGGCCCTCGGTTCGCGCCTTCCGCGGTTCGACGCCGTGGGTCGCCTCATCGGCCTGGTCGCCGAGGGCGGTTTCGCCGGGATGCTCGCCCAGCGCACCCTCGAGCAGTGGTCGGTGTCGGCACCGGAGCCCGTAGCCATCGGCCTCGAGGGCGCACTGCTCGGCGTCACCGAGCCCGGCGCGCGCTACCGGATCGTGGAGACCCTCGGCCTCGTACGGGCGACGATGACCCTCGCACCGCTCCTGCGGCTCGCTGCCGATCCTGCCGAGCACCACACCGTGCGCGTGGCCGCCGTCTCCGCACTCGGCCAACGGCCCGGCCACGAGGCCGTCGAGGCCGCCCTTCGCTCCCTCGCCGCGACCGACGACTTCCTGTCGGATGTCGCGCGCCTCTCTCTCATCGACCTCACCGCGCGCGACGCAGCACCCCACGAGCCCGGCGACGGCCTCACGGTGGCGCAGCTGTTCCTGCACGCCGACATCGATGCCAAGCTCACGCACGTCGGCAGCGGCGACAACGGCGGCATCGCCACCCTGCTCGTGCGGCTCGGCGACGCCCTCGTCGCGAATGAGGGGCAGGCGGGCATCCAGCGCGTGCTCACCCTTTCGCGCGGCTCGGCGGCGGGGGCCATCGAGAGTGTGAGCGAGATCGGCTCCACGTCGGCCGGCCACTTCTACGGGCGGGTCCCCCCGCTCAGCGAGCCCGTGCAGTCGGCGAACGCGTGGCCGTTGCGAGTTGCCGTTCGCCGGGGCATCCGGCGCATGCTGCGCGCCGCGGGAGGCGTCGATGTGCTGCACCTGCGCATGGCGGACGTGGGCAGTCTCGCCGCGGCCGACGTCGCGCGCGAGCTCGACATCCCCGTGGTCTTCACCGTCGCACCCGACCCGCACGCCGTCATCGACTCGCTCGACAAGTCGGGCCAGCTCACGCGGGCCAACTTCGGCGAGGTCGACGAGCGCGAGCATTTCTGGTTCCGCTCGCGGCTCGTGCAGCGTCTCGCGGCCAATGCCGATCACACCGTGCTGTTCCCGCGCCCGGAGCTCGAGCGCGATATGCGCAGGCTCGTCGGGATCGACATCACGGCTCACCCCGAGCGCCACTCGATAGTGCCCGAGGGCATCGACCTGGCCGTCATCGACCGGGCCGTCGCCGAGGCGGCGGACCACGCGGCGGGCCTTCCCGCAACGGCCCCTCTGCAGCAGCTCGCCACCATGCTCGAGGCGCTGCCTGCGGAACGCCGCGGCCTGCCGCTGCTCGTCAGCGTCGGCAGGTTCCACCGGGTCAAGGGAATGGCGACGGTCGTGGAGGCGTGGGCCGACGGACCGCTCGCCGACCGCGCGAATCTCCTGCTCATCGGCGGCGACCTCGAGAACCCGTCGGCGGACGAGCAGGAGCAGCTCGCCGCCATGGATCGCGTCATCGCCCCGACCGATCGCGTTGCGCGCGGCCTGCTGCTGGCGGGCCACCAGCCCAACGATGTCGCGGCGCGGTGGGTCGCCGCAGCGCGGTTCGGTGTGCCCGGCCTCGCGGCACCGCACGGCGTCTACGTGTGCGGCAGCCTCAAGGAGGAGTTCGGAATCGCGCTGCTGGAGGCGATGGCATCCGGACTCTTCGTCGTCGCACCCAACGGCGGCGGCCCCGCCACCTACGTGCGCCAGGGCGTGACGGGCCTCCTCGCCCCCACGTGGGACCTCGCCCTGCTGCGCTCGGCCATGACCGAGGCGCTCGCCCTCGCCGGCACCGACGGCACGGATGCTCGCGCCGCACAGTCGCGCGAGACCGTCGAGTCGAGCTTCACCATCCAGGCGATGGCACACTCCCTCGGCGCGGTGTACGCCCAGGTGCACGCCACCCAGTCGGCCCTGCGCGACTGGACGGTTCCGACCCCGTGACCCTGCTCGTCATCTGCCCCGACTACGCGTCGCACCTGCTGCCGCTGCTCACCCTCGCGACCGCGTGGCGCGACGCGGGGGAGAAGGTCGTCGTGGCGACCGGCCCCGCGACCGCGGGAATCGTCGACTCGTTCGGCTTCGAGCGCGTGAACCTGCAACTGGGCAAGGGCTCCAACCCCGGCGTGATCCGGGCGGATGAGCAGCCGAAGGGTGAAGACGACGCGCTGCGCGGGTTCTTCGACGCGACGCGGGAGGGGATGGTCGCCACCCTCGCCTACCAGGCGCAGGCGCGGCTGAGCGACTTCATGTGGGAGCCCGTGCGCATCGGCCGCGAGGTGCAGGCCGTGGTCGAGTCCGTGTCGCCCGACGTGATCATCGTCGACCATCTCGCCTTCAGTGCGCGCCTCGCACTCACGGCGGCGGGCGTGCAGCACGCGGACGTCGTGGTGGGGCATCCGTCGGCCCTGCCGGTGCGGGGCGAGGTCTACGGCTTCCCGCCCGCGTGGCCCGCGGCGTTCGAACCCACGGCGGACGAGCTCGCCGAGCTGCGCGAGCTGTGCGACCGGGTGAGCGACTCGTTCACTGCCGAGTGGAACGCGGCTCTCGCCGAGCTGAACCCTGCCTCGACACCCAGCCGCAGCGCGTTCGAGGAGCACGGCGACGTGCTGCTGTTCAACTATCCCGCGGAACTGGCGGGCGATCGCGAGGCCGTCTACCTCGGGTCGGCGGTGCGCGAGGAGGCGCCCGATCCGGAGGTCGAGGCGTGGCTCGCGAGCTCGGGCGAACGGTTCGTCTACGTGAGTTTCGGCAGCTTCCTCTCCGTGCGTTCGGATGTGCTCGCACGGGTCGCACGGGCGCTCGAGGCGCGCGGCCTGCGCGCGGCGATCGCGCTGGGCGCGGCGGATCGGGCCGACCTCGGCGACGTGCCCGCCTCGTGGCTCGTGCGCGAGTTTCTGCCCCAGGTTCGGCTGCTGCAGTCGGCAGCGGCCGCGGTCACCCACGGTGGCAACAACAGCGTCACCGAGGCGCTCACGTTCGGCGTGCCCCTGCTCGTGCTCCCGTTCTCGACCGACCAGTTCGCGGGAGCTGCAGCCCTCGAAACCGCGGGGTTCGGCGTCGCCCTCGCGCCCAACGAGGCCACTGTCGACGAGCTTTCCGACGGCCTCGAGCGTGTGCTCGCCCTACCGCGGGCGGAGCTCGACGCGCTGTCGGCAGACCTGCGTCAGCGCCCCGGCAGCAGTCGTGCGTTCGCGGCGCTCTCCGAAACGAGCTCGCGCATCGCCGACGCGGACCCGGCCGCCGCGAGGTAGCGCTCCATGAGTGCGGCGTTCGCGTCGTACTGCTCGCCCTCGCGGGCCTGGGCCACGTGGTGCAGGGCGAAGACCATTCCGGGCTCGCGCAGCGGCGGCCCGCCCAGGATCGTCTCGTGCGCCCGGTACCAAGCCGCGTCTTCGTAGCCCCACCCGCGGAAGCGCTCATCCTGCCCGCCGTGGCTCGCCCACGTGCGCGCGGTCGTCACGTACACGCCCGAGCACGCCCCGCGCACGAGCTCGAAGTCGGTGTTCTCCAGGGCGGTGCCTGCGGCGAACTGCGCTGTTCCGGATGCCCCCAGCCAGCGGTACTCGTCGTACGGGAGGTGAACCTTGCCGCTGTGAGCGGCCCCCGCGATCGCGGCGAGCAGCGGATCGCGCTGGGGGAGAGTATCGGCGTCGCCGATCACGACCACGTCGTCCATGTCGGCCACCGAGGCCACCCCGAGGTTGCGCGCCTGGGCGAGGTTGAAGACGGGGTCGGGGGAGTCGACGAAGCGGATGTCGGCATCCCCCAGGTTCTCGGAGTACCAGGAGGTGACGGCGTCGAGTGCGGCGAGGCGAGACTGCTGCGGACGCCACGGGATCACTACGACGGTCATCCGTCCAGCTTAAACTGCGGAGCCGAGCGAGCTTGATGTCGAATTGGATACGAGTATGGCCATCGTCTAGCGCCGGGCTGGCTTCGTCCCCTATGGTGAGTCTGGCTCACCTGGCTCGTCCTGGGAAGCAACTTCCACGGTGGCAGTTGGTGTGAATTTCTTGGGGTGCTGGTACGCATGAGCCGTCTCGCGAACGTGTCCGTCGCTGCGCTCATCAGCGCCGTGCTGGTGGTCACGCTTATCAGTCCGGTGGCTGCTGATGAGGTCGAACCGACGCCTGTGGACGTTCCCATGCTGGTGTCGCCCCCTCTCGAGCTGCCCGTGACGACGGCACCGGAAGGTGATTTCACTGACGTGGCACTCCCAGTGCAGGCGCAGGAGGTACGCCGGGGCGTAGGCCCAAGGCCCGAATTGCCCGTCGACGTGCCCGAGGTGGACATCACCGAGACGAATCTCCAAGAGCGCACCGAGTTCACCAACGTGTACAGCGAAGGCGGAGTCACTCGGTCCGAGATCGGTGCCACTCCGATCAACGCGACAAACGATGATGGCGAGTGGGTGCCCATCAACACGCACGTCATGAGGCAGGCTGACGGCACGTGGTTGGCCGACGTGCATCCCCTCGACCCGGCGTTCGCACCCAAGGCCGACGCTGAGGGCGCGTATTCCATCTCTCGAGGGGGCTACGAGATTGCGTTCACCCTGGAGGGTGCAGCCAGTAGTGATTTCTCGAAACTGTACATACCTCGGCAAACCCTTCCGGGCGATGTGATCACCTACCGCGACGTGTTTGACGGGGTCGACCTCCACTACGACATCTCTCGGAGCACGGTGAAGGAGACGCTCGAGCTCGAGTCGGTCCCCACGGCGGAGGACTCCCAGTGGTCGTGGCACGTCGACGCCAATGCCTTGGACCTCTCGGTCGACGACGACGGGGCGATTCTCTTCACCGACCGGTACGGCGCAGTGCAGTTCCACATCCCGACGCCCATGATGTGGGACTCATCGGGCGAGGGGGGCGTCGCCGAACCCGCGATGCGCCGACTCGGCACAGAGGTGCGACCGGACGGCGATGGATGGCTGATTACCCTCAGCGCGAACCATGCATGGCTGAGTGACCCAGCGCGCGAGTATCCGATCATCGTCGACCCGACCGTCACCGCCGGGCCTACCTCGACGTACGCGTACAACGTGCCCTCGAACGCCACGCTCGCAGGTGTTCACACGGGCAACCCCCGTGCGGGGAGCGCGAACAGCTGGTGGTACACCCAGGCGAAGTTCGACTACTCGTCCTTGGCTACCGAGCACCTCATCGGCGCGGGTGTGGGTCTCGAGTACGTGAGCGGATATACCGGCACGACGGGTGGGTACGTGGCGGCGGGTTCCGGCGGAGGTCGGTGCACAGGCCCCAGCTGCGGGACTACGAGTCTCGGCGGATACACGGTGAGTAGCGCTGACCCGGGGATCATCGTCGACGCCAAGCTCGCGACACGTATCTCGACCTGGGCCGCGGAAGGTAACTTCAACAACTGGTTGCTGATCGTCGGCGACGAGAGCACGAGCTACTCCTACAAGCAGCTGGATGCCGTACTCCAGCTCGTCACCACCGGCTATCCCGCGGTCACGGGAATCGTCGCACCCTCGCCGGCCAACGGTGCGACCAAATCCCCCGTGATGCCGATTTTCAAGATCACCGGCAGCGATCCGGCCGGCTATGGGCTTCGCTACCAGTACAAGGTCGGCACGACATCGAATGTCGAGTCGAGCGCGATCTACACGTCGGAGTGGTCGACAACCGCTGCGCAGCAGGTACCCCAGGGCAAACTCACCCCCGGCGTGACGTACTACTGGAAGGGATACGTCAAAGACGGGTATGACGGTACATATGGGTCGACGGTCCGCGGTGGAACCGTGCGATCGTTCACCACCAATACACCGGCACCGTCGCCCTCGCAGGCAGGCTCAACCCCCCTCGATGGAACGACCGTCACGACCCTGACGCCCACCTTCACGGCACCCACTGTGGTCGACGCCGAGTCGGATACCGTGAAGTACCAGTTCCGACTCGCAACTGGTTCCGACGGAAAGTCGGGTGGCATCATCTCGTCGGGGTGGCTCGAGACGGCGACTTGGACGGTTCCGGACGGTTCCCTCCAAGACGGCGGATCGTACTCGTGGGTGGTTCTCACGAGCGACAACATCGACATGGATACCGAGTCGTCGTGGGTGAACAACCTCAAGGTGAACCTCAGGCTTGGAACATCCGGGCCGTCTCCCTTTGAGTCCGCCGGTCCCGTGACGGTGAACCTGGCAAACGGCAACGCCAGCATGGCCTTCTCATCGCCGATCGTGAACGCCGTCGGCGGTGCCATGGGTCTCTCTTTCGCCTACAACTCCCAGCAGTCGCCGTTGCTCGATCGGGGTCTCACCGGCACCTACTACAGCGCGCTCAACCTCGGTGAGACATCGACGTCTACTTTCGAGATCGGCACGAGGACTCCGCTGCTCGTGCGCACCGATGAATCAGTGAATATGGCGTGGGGGGCCGGAGTTCCTGCTCCCGCAGTTCCTGCCGACTACTTCATGGCTCGGTGGACGGGTTTCATCCAGGTTCCGACTGCAGGCTCGTACACCTTCGGCACCCTCCGCGACGACGGGACGAAGGTCTGGGTGGATGGCACCCAGGTGGTCAACACGTGGTCGACGGTGACGGGCCCGGCGGTGAAGACGTTTGGAACTGCGAAGACACTCCCTGCCACACCGGTGCCGTTCCAATTCGACTACTACGAGAAGACCGGCGACGCCAGCGTGCAACTCTGGGTGCGGGATACGACGAACGCGGAGTACGTAGTGCCGGCGTCGTGGTTCAGCACCAAGGTGCAGACGCTTCCTGCCGGATGGTCGTCCTCGACTCCGATCGCGGGCAGTGGAGGTCTTTACGTTTCCGCGCGCGTGAGCGAGGCCGCGGTCACTCTCAGGGATGCAACGGGCTCGGTGCACACGTACACGAAGACCACGACGGGTGGCTCGACCGGGGGCTACAAGTCGCCCGCGGGGGAGTACGGCGTGCTCTCCCTCGACTCGAACGGACTTGTCGTTCTCGCCGACGATGGCGGAACCGTCTACACCTTCAATGCCAAGGGTGCCCTCGCTTCGGTGACGACACCCGCCGATGCACTCAAGCCGGCGACTCCGATCGTGACTTACAGACCGGGCACGGGACAGGCGGATCGGGTGTCCGATCCGCTCTCCGCCAGCCTCTCGACGAGCGGAACCCAGTACGACCGCGAAGTCAGGTTCGTCTACGCCAACGACTCCGCCGCGAGCGTGGGCCTTAGTGTGGGCGACTCCGACCCTTCGGGCTCGGCCTGTCCGTCGGGCGGCTACGCGAGTCCTCCGGCGGGAATGCTCTGCCGGATCATCTACCCGGGACACGTGGCCGGCGCGAAAGACACCACTCAGTTGTTTTACAACACGAACGGCCAACTCGCGCGAATAGTCGATCCGGGGGAGAAGACGACCGATTTCTCGTACGACGGGGCCGGACTGTTGAGCGAGGTGCGCGACTCGCTCGCAAATGACTGGAATCCCGCGGTGACGGCGAGTGCCGCCGAACGAGCGTCGATCGCGTATGACCCGCAGAAGCGCGTCGTGAAGGTGACTCTTCCCGCTCCCGACGGTGTGACGATGGGTGAACGTCCGCAGAAGTCGTTCACCTACGCAACCGGCACGACCTACGTCGACGTCGAGGGACTCACCGTGCCCGGCGGCCACGCGAGGACCGTCACCTATGACAGCGCTTGGCGGCAGGTAACGGCGATCAGCGCCATGGGGGTAACCGCGTCCCAGCTCTGGGGTGACCGTGACCTCGTCCTCTCGTCGACCGATGGCACTGGGATGACATCGACGACGTTGTACGACAGCCAGGACAGGGTCACCGATACATACGGGCCCGCGCCTGCAGCATGTTTCGGATTGGACCGTCGCCCCGTCTCGGGCTGTGCCGTGGTCCCCGCGCACTCAAGCACGGCATACGACCAGGGCCTGAAGGGCCTGCACGCGACCTACTACTCGAACGCGACGCTGTCGGGTCCGCCCACGACGTTCGACTTGGGTCTGTCGAGCACGCTCGCGGGCGCCGTCGATCGCGATTGGGCTGCCACCGCACCCGTCAAGGGAGTTTCCGCTGTCGACAAGTGGTCGGTGAGGCTCACGGGACTCATGACGTTCCCGACCGCGGGCACATACACGATCACGACCAATGCCGATGACGCGACCCAGCTGTGGGTTGGCGACGTGCAGCTCGTGAACAACTGGGTTCCGGGCGCCCTTCGCGTCGCGAGCACGCTTCAGACTGTGACGGTGTCGGCGGGGGAAACCCGGCGGATCCGTCTGCAGTACGCCGACATCAGTGGCACGGCGAAGTTGCAGTTGACGTGGACCAAGCCCGATTCGACCACCGAGGTGGTTCCGGGCACAGCGCTTTCGCCCGACTACGGTCTGCCCAACGGCAGCAGCACGGAAGACTCGGCCCCTGCGGGTGTCAGTGGCGTCTCCAGCGCCCAGGTTCCGGGGATGACTACTGCGCTCACCTACGACCGCCCCTGGATCGGCGCTGCAACCTCGTCGACCATCGATCCGGGCGGCCTCAAGCTGACAACGAAGACGACGTTCGAGGAGACCGGACCGGGCGCTTACGACGCGGCGTCCGGGGTGAAGATAGCCAGCTTGTGGGCAAGCTATCTGTCGGTGTTGACGCCCGGCGACTTCAACGGCGATGACAAGCCAGACCTCATCGCAGTGCTTACGAACGGCACCCTCCAGCTCTATCCGGGCAATGGCGTAGGGGGCTACTCGCCGAGCTACGCGATCGGGAGCGGTTGGGCCAGTTTCAAACAGGTGCTCGCTCCCGGCGACTTCGACGGCGACGGCAACAACGACCTCATCGTGCTTCGTACCGATGGTGCTCTCTTCCTCTATCCGGGCAATGGCACGGGTGGCTTCAAGAGCACTCATCCCCAGATCGGCTCGGGCTGGCAGGGCTTCCGTACGGTGATCACGCCGGGAGACTTCGACAACGACGGCGATGTGGATCTCATCGCCGTCAACACCGATGGAACTCTGAAGCTCTATCCCGGCAGTGGGTCGGGCGGGTTCTCGGGTGTCTACCCGACTTTCGGCTCGGGCTTCTCGAGTTACAGCACGATCCTCGGGGCCGGGGACTTCACCGGCGACGGCAAGCCCGACCTGCTCGGACTGCTCTCCACGGGTGTGTTGAAGGTGCATCCGGGCAACGGCACGGGAGGCATCACGTCCAGCACCGGAGTGACGATCGGCACCGGATGGACCGGCCTCAAGTTCCTCGTGGGTCCCGGCGCCTTCAGCGGGCCTGGCCCCGCCGACCTGCTGTCGGCGGTCGCGGCGTCGGGTGACCTCATGCTGAACACGGGCGACGGACCAGGCTGGAGCCGACGCCTCAGCCGCACATTGCCTGCGGCAGTGTCCGTCGCGGGCAGCTCTGCCGCTCCGGCGAGCCGGGGTGCCGCTTACACGTACTGGGGAGACAAGGAGCCGGTCGGGTCGACCGCACCCTGCGGCCTGGCGGCGAGCACACCCCAGTCGGGTTTCCTCAAGTCGAGCACGGGCCCGACTCCCGCCAGTGGTGTAGCTGTCACGACCGAGTACGTCTACGACGTATTCGGCCGCACTGTCGGCACGAAGCGCTCGGGTGATCCCGGATGGACCTGCTCGACCTTTGACTTGCGCGGTCGGGTGACCTCGACGAGCTTCGCGTCGTCTCCGGCTCGCGTCGCGACGTATGTATACGCGTCGGGTGGTAATCCGTTGGTGTCGTATGTCGAGGACGGTGCCGTGGTGGGTTCGCCGAATGGTTCGCGCATCACGACAACGATCGATCTTCTCGGGCGTTCCACGAGTTACACCGATGTGTGGGGCACGGTGACGACGCCCACGTACGAGGCGCTCACGGGGCGGGTTGCGTCGGTGTCGACGACTTCCCTGGGTGGTGTGCCGTCAGTGCAGTCGTTCTCGTACGACCTTGATGGCAAGGTGACGGCGCTCTTCCTCGATGCGGTGAAGTATGCGGCACCGTCGTATGACGCCAACCAGTTGTTGCAGTCTGTGGCTTATCCCACGAATGGGACGAGTCTGTCGTCGATCGGGCGGGGTGCGACGGGGTCGACGGATGCTCTGACCTGGTCGTTCCCGAATGCTCCGGCGGGGGCGACCAGTGTCCCGCACGCAGCACTGACGGTGTACTCCACCGACTTCGAGTCGGGCACTGATTCGTGGGGGAGTGCGAGCGCCAGCGCACAGGCGCACACCGGCAACGGTGCAGCGGCCCTTGCGCAGACCTCGGCGGCGGCGGTGGTCGCGACACGCACGGTGACGGGGCTGACGGTGGGTCGGCTGTACACGCTCGAGGCGTGGGTCGCGAGCATGAACGCGTTGGGTGTCGGTGACGAGGTCACCCTGGGTGTGGCCGGTGTCGGCGACACCACTCCGGCGGCGATGGCCGCCTACGACACGGCACCGGTGTGGTCGAAGCTGACCTACGCGTTCACCGCGACCGCCACCTCGCACGAGGTGCAGGTGCAGGACGTCTCGACGGGTACTACGGGGGCAGGGTCGATCCTCCTCGATGATGTGTTGTTGACGGAGGACGCCTGGACTGAGTCGGTTCCGGCGGGGACTGCTGCGCAACCGTCGGTGACGGACAGTGTGATCCGGTCGCAGTCGGGTCGGATTCTGCAGAACACGTTGACCGATGGCAGCTCTGTGGACACGTCAACGTATTCGTATGACGCGGCGGGGCGTCTGATCAAGGCGGTGATTCCTGGCCACACCCTCAGTTACGGGTTTGCGGGGTCTGGTGGGTGCGGAGTGAACACGGCGGCGGGGATGAACGGTAACCGCACCTCGTTCACCGATCTTCGTGCCAGTGGCACCACGACGGTGTCGTATTGCTATGACTGGGCGGACCGGCTCACCTCGACGGCGGCTACGAATCCGCCGGTGGGTGCGTCGCCGGTGGCGGGTGGGTCGTTGAGTACGGCGGGTCCGTTGCCGTCGTTGGTGTATGACAGCCATGGCAACACGGTGGTGTTGGCGGATCAGACGATGACGTATGACGTGGCGGACAGGCATATGTCGACGGTGGTCAAGGATGCCGCCGGGGTTGTGGTGTCCAGTGTCAGTTATCAGCGGGATGTGACGGGTCGGATTGTGGCGCGCATCTCAGACCCGGATGGGGCGGGGCCGGTGGCGGCCACGACGATCCGGTACACGTTTGCGGCCGGTGGCGGGTTCGGGGCGCTGGATGCGGCCGGGGTGTTGGTTCAGCGGGACATCTCGCTGCCTGGTGGGGTGAATGTCACCATTGAGGTGGGTGGGGGTCAGGTGTGGGCGTATCCGAACCTGCATGGCGACATCATCCTGACTGCGGATGCGGCAGGGGTGCGTTCGGTCGGGCATTACAGCTATGACCCGTTCGGGCAACCCATCGATCCGGTCACAGGGGATATTGGTACGCAGACTGCTGATGAGTCGATCCCGGATACGTCGCCGGGGGAGGCTGACTACGGGTGGGTGGGTCAGCACCGCAAGTTGATCGAGCATCAGGGCAGCATCTCGACGACCGAGATGGGGGTGCGACTGTATGTGGCAGCCCTGGGCAGGTTCCTGTCGGTTGACCCGGTCGAGGGTGGGGTGTCCAACAGCTACGACTACCCGAGCGACCCCATCAACATGTTCGATCTGAGCGGTATGTGCAGCTCATACGTTCCTTGTGGCTACGGAACAAAACCAGCTAGGGGAAGCGCAAAACGCGGTCACCAACCTGCGCCGCCCGCCTACAAGCCGAAGGTTCTTACGCAGGAGGAGAACTATCAAGGTTCAATTACAGCGCTTTCGGGCGTCAGCGTTCTCAGCGGAGGCCTCGCGCTCGGGTTGGCCGCGACCGGCGTCGGAGCGCCGGTCGCAGCTGTGGCGGCAACAGTGTCTATGGTTACGGGAGGGATTGCGACTGCAATGGAGTGCGGGCGGTATGGAATGACCGTATCTTGCGGGATCGGCCTCGTCACTCTTTCGTTCGGGGTCGCGGGTAGTCTTGTCAAACTCCTTGGCCCCGGCATTGGAATGGCCGAAAAGAACGTCCGAACGATGGAAGAGTTGCTGTCAGGCAAAGCATTCGCTCTGGATGCTGGGACGTTCGGGGCAGGCGTGGCAAACCAAGGAGGTGGTTGAGTTGAAACGAGTCGATCTGGTGGCCGGCCCACCCCTGCGCGTTGTGACTCGATGGTTCCTGCGGTTCACAGTCGCGATAGTTGTCTTCGGCGCTCTATTAGGGGTCACTGGGCTTATTGTCGGGCAGGGGTTTCCTCGTCCGTTGCTCATGGCGGGAATCTTTGTGCTTTTCGGGACAATGGCGGCTGCCCTCGGGGCAGGCCTGCTCGGCGTGCGACAGCAGGGCAGGGAGGCGGCTAGGGGATACACGACGGCGCCAACGGCCTTCATCAATCTCGATACGGTGGATGATCGCAGCGGTGCCGTGCTTCGTAGCGCGGGCGAGCCACTTTTGACGATGGACGAGTATGAAGCACGTGTGCGAGCGCTGGACATCGAGGACTAGATGAATCAGCAGCTCATGGTGTTCGTGATCGTCGGCGGCGCGACTCTCATGGCATTTGCGGTGGGAATCGCCCTCTGGTTCGCTCCGACGGTTTTGGCAGCCCGAGCGTTGCTGAGCAGCTACCCCAAAAATGCGATTGTCATTGCCCAGAAATCGCCGGATCTCGCAGCCGGACTCGCTCGCGCTTCTCTGACCTCAGTGGGGTCGTTGCCGGCCTACTTCATCGTCATGGCAAATAGCACGGGTGTCGTATTCCTCAAGTCGGAAGACAGCCTCCCACTCGCTACAGTGAGTTCCGAGACCATTGTGGGTATCCGCGCTATGACTATCGCGCTACCTCGGCCATCGAATGGTCTGGCGATCGAATGCGTGCTCTCGGACGGCTCAAAGGCTTTCTTGCCTTTTGTCCCTGGGCGGCGGGGCGGGGGGCTGTGGCCAGCGCCTCCAGATCAGTTGGACGCGCTCCTGCACAGTTTTTCCAAAGCCGTCGGAAAACCGATCCTCAGCTAGGAAGTTGATCACCGCGGTGATTCCGGGTCACACGTTGGAGTATTCGTTCGGCCCTGCGACGGGTTGCGCGAATGTGGATGCGGGGATGAACGGCAACCGCACGTCGTTCACGGATTCTCGTCCTGGTGTAACTCCCATGGTGGTGTCGTATTGCTACGACAACGCGGACCGGCTCACGTCGACGGCGGCTACGAATCCGCCGGTGGGGGTGTCGCCGGTGGCGGGTGGGTCGTTGTCGACGGTGGGTCCGTTGCCGTCGTTGGTGTATGACAGCCATGGCAACACGGTGGTGTTGGCGGATCAGACGATGACGTATGACGTGGCGGATAGGCATATGTCGACGGTGGTGAAGGATGCGGCCGGTGTTGTGGTGTCCAGTGTGAGTTATCTGCGGGATGTGACGGGTCGGATTGTGGCGCGCATCTCGGATCCGGATGGGGTGGGGCCGGTGGCGGCTACGACGGTCCGGTACACGTTTGCGGCCGGCGGTGGGTTCGGGGTGTTGGATGCTGCCGGGGTGTTGGTTCAGCGCGATGTGTCGCTGCCTGGCGGGGTGAATGTGACGATTCGGGTGGGTGGGGGTCAGGTGTGGGGGTATCCGAACCTGCATGGCGACATCATCCTGACGGTGGATGCGGCGGGGGTTCGTTCGACTGGTCATTACAGCTATGACCCGTTCGGGCAACCCATCGATCCGGTCACAGGGGATATTGGTACGCAGACTGCTGATGAGTCGATCCCGGATACGTCGCCGGGGGAGGCTGACTACGGGTGGGTGGGTCAGCACCGCAAGTTGATCGAGCATCAGGGCAGCATCTCGACGACCGAGATGGGCGTGCGACTGTATGTGGCAGCCCTCGGCAGGTTCCTGTCGGTTGACCCGGTCGAGGGTGGGGTGTCCAACAGCTACGACTACCCGAGCGACCCCATCAACAAGTTCGACCTAAGTGGCGCAATGACGGCGGACTCCGCGGAGCGCTACGCAGCAAAGGGCTATCAAATAGGACTCGTTCGTGGCACCATCGCCGTCATCAGCCGGGGACCCAGTAGAGCTCCACAGTCGCAAGTTCCGGCATGGGTGTTTCAAGCCGAGAAAGCTATGAGAGAGTTCCTAGCGATCAAGTCCAATGTTCTTCAGGTAGTCGGGATCGTCACAGGAGTGCTCTCTGTAGGAGCTGGATTCGTTCCCCATCCGATTGGGCAAGGGTTCAGCAAGGGACTTGGAATATTGTCGCTCGCGGCAGGGCTTCAATCCATGGTCGACGGGTGCGTGGCCTATCTCCTTGATTCTGTGTGCAAGGCAGAGCTTCTAGCAACGTGGGCGTTCTCCCCACTTGCCGCTACGGCGGAGTCGACTGGGGGGCCTGTAGCGGGTCTTCCTGGTCTTCTGGTCAGTGCAGCCTTCTTCGCGGCGGGACAATCCCGCGGGGATGTTCCGGAACTGAATCACTAGCATCGACAGCGTGCCTCTTGGAATAGCGAACGCAGGAACGGTGGTTTTGAGATGCCGATAACGAGATTCGGGGATGCCAACGCGCCTCGGTGGATGAGTCCGGCGCTGGAGAAAGTCGCCATTCCGGTGCGGGTTGCCGTCGGCTTGTTTGCGGTAGGTGCAATTGTCTTTGGAGCATGGCAAAGCTTCCAGAGCGGCGTGGGTGTGCGGATAGTTGGCTTGAGCGTCGGGCTGGCGGTCGGTGCGCTCGTCATTGTCGCCGCGTTGTATTTCTGGTTGCGGTACTGGCGCCCTGTGAAAGATGCCGTTAAACAGGTTTCGCTTGCAAACCCTGCAAGTGTGGTTATCGGAGGGCGAATCCCCCGACTGACGCGGGACGTCTCAGAGAACGTATGGCCCGACGCCGTCGGCCCGATTCCGGAACCGCAGCCGATCGTGGTGATCTCGGACGGCACCGGGATCAAACTTCTCAGCGCCGCACAGTTTCCTCAGATCATCGGACACTGTGGTTGGCAGACGATACTTGACGTTCGGCCCGTAGAGTACGTCGAAGGCGGCCGAGCCTACGAGGGACTCGCTGTTCTGGGGCCCATCCCGTCTCGCGCAGTGGTTCTTCAAGTCGTGGTCAGAGGCCGAGTTTCGGTGTCATTTCCTCGTGGAAGGGCGCTGCAGGGCGTCGCGAATCGTCTACTTTCCCAGAGGCCTTCAGCTTCGGGCCCGTTGCAGCAAGATTAACTATTCATCACCATGGTTGGAAGTTTTGATTGCGTGATGGAGCGGCGGCGTGGTCTGCGACCTCGACGTAGTTCCCTTGTGACTGGCAATGTGTGCACGGTGACCCCTGTGACGATGAGGAACGCCTTGACGGAGTATGAAGGCCTTGAGGATACGGAGAATGGACTCCACGATGCGTTCCTCAGGCTCACGTCGTTGGAGATCGTTGAGGGAACGCTGACTCTGGACGGCTACATCGTGCTGCCTGTTCGCGGGCTACTGCTGGGGCGCCATCGCGTGCAACTAAGGATTTCCGGCGCAATCAGCGTCGAGGTCAAAGACGACGCGTATGCGGATCAGATCGATATGCACGAGATAATCGAAGACGCCGGCGTCGTCACGATTCGGGGAAAGATGCCTGTCGAAGTGATCGTGCGAGCTGTGGAACCCAAGATCAGCGGATCCGTTGCTGAGGAACCGTTTGCGGTACGGAAGCTGTGGGGCTGGCGTACGGAGTTCCGCAAGCGGATCAACCGTGCCATAGTTCGATCGCGACAACGTTGATGAACCGGACATGTCGTCTATCGGCCTGGTCGGTGATGGTCGGACTAGCCGCGATCGGCTTGACCGCCTGCGACACCAACATGATGCAGGGACCGCTGTCCATCAAGCGAGAGGGCTCAGTACTTCTGGTCACGGTCTGCACAGACATCACGCCGGAGAAGGTCCTCATGGAGCAGCGGTCGCCGGGCGAGGAGTGGGATACGTTCTGGCGGGCCTCGAGCAGCAATGCAGTTGTCAGCGGTTTTCAGGTCTCAACAAACCCGAGCACAGCAGATCCCTTCGAGTCCGTTGTGCGCCGCGGTCCCAACCTCTTAGCCGGGGATGAGTTAGCGGTGCTCTTTGCCGACTCCACGCGCTCAGCGGTTGCCGCATTCAGGGTTGACGACATGGTCGACGACCTGTGGTTGCGGGGCGACGGCTCGACCTCCGCGCAGGCGTGCCAGTAGCCTCAACCGGCGGATGCGGTCAAGCGGCCTTGCTGCTGAGGCGCTCGGCGAGCGAGCTGCCCTCGCGTGCGGCGGCGACCTCGCGCTCGACATCCACGTCGACGGAGTCGGGGCCGGTGCGGCGCACGAGGAGGTCTTCCTCGATCTGCTGCCAGAGCTCTTCGTGCTCGGCGATGGTCGTGGGTGCTGCAACACGACGGCCGGCGGACTCGCGTTCGGGGTTGAAGGCCGCGGCTACCTGATGCGCGACGGTGTCGGCGACGGCGGAGACGAAGACCGCGTCGTCGGCGGTGGGCCGCCCGAGCGTAATGCGGAAGCTGCCGCCGGGGCCGAACATGTGCATGAGGCGCTCACGCATGAGATCGAAGACGAGCTGCTGCTCTGCTTCGCTGCTGGTGGTGTGGCGCTCCGACATGGCCCCAGTCTGGACGAATCCTCCATACCTGTGCGGTCAACACGCCGGGGTGCGGAGCCTAGAGCCAGTCGCGCCGTTTGAAGACCACATAGAGAACGACGGCGGAGACGAGCATGAGTCCGATCGCGAAGGGGTAGCCGAAGCTCCACTGGAGCTCGGGCATGACCTTGAAGTTCATGCCGTAGATGGCGGCGATGAGTGTGGGTGCGAAGAGGATGGCGGCCCATCCGGAGATCTTCTTCACCTGGTCGCCCTGCTCGATGCTCGCTCGTGAGAGGCTGCGCATCTCCTCGTTCTGGTTCTGCGCGACGAGGGTCGATTGCACGGTGAGCGCGTTCTGCAGCACGGCCCGGAACGCGTCAGCGTGCTCCACGGTCTTCATGCTGTGGTCGAGCACGTCGCGCAGGTTGCGACGCAGTTCGAGGTCGACGTCGTGCTCCTTATAGCCGGCGTCGAGGGCGGCGAGCATGTCGACGAGGGGGTGGGTGGCGCGCTGGAAGGCCATGGCCTCGGTCGCGAGCTTGTAGATGCGCTTGGAGACGGCGGGGTCGCCGAGGAAGATCTGGTCTTCGATCTCGTCGATGTCGTTCTCGAGCCCCCTCTCGACGGGGCCGTACTCGTCGACGATCTCGTCGAACACCGCGTACAGCACGGCGTGCGGACCGAGGGCGAGCAGCTCCGGTGCCTGCTCGAGGCGCTTGCGCACGCGGCCGAGGTCGGGCGATTCCGCGTGCCGGATGGTGATCGCGAAGTTCGGCCCGATGAACATGTGCACCTCGCCGAACTCGACCTCCTCCGGTGCATCGAGGTAGCGCGCCGCCATCATGACGATGAAGAGCACGTCGCCATAGCGCTCGAGTTTGGGTCGCTGGTGCCCGTGCAGTGCGTCTTCGACGGCGAGCGGGTGCAGGTTGAACTCGGTGGCGACGGTGCGCAGCTCTTCCTCGGTGGGGCGGTACATGCCGATCCACGCGAAGCCGCCGTGGTCGCGCAGCTGCTCGAACGTGAGCTCGAGGGTGACCGGATGCGCGTCGCGCACGCCCTCGCGGTAAATGGCGTTGTCGACGATGGGCATGGCGAAAGAATATGCCCGCGCGACTAGGCGGACGTGCTCTGCCGACGTGACCTGCCGATGGCGACGTGGCGGCGGGCGAACTGCACGGTCTCGGTGAGCATCTCGAGCCGGTCGCCCTCGGTCGCGGCATCGCGCGTGGCGACTTCGGCGATGAGCGATCCGTTCCAGCGGCGGTAGCCGAGGTACTGCAGCACCTCCGCGACGGGCTGGGTGCCGCGGCCGGGCACGAGGTGCTCGTCGAAGTGCCCGTCGGTCATGGGGCCGGTGCCGTCGCACAGGTGGATGTGGCGCAGGGTGTCGCCCGCGGCCATGGCCATCTCGAGCGAGTCGCGGCCCGCGAGGGCGGCGTGCGAGAAGTCGAGGGTCGTGGAGTCGGAGGGGCGCTCGCGCGCGAACGGGCTGACCGTGACCGGCCCGACCGAGAGGGGGAACATGTTCTCGACAGCGACGTCGACGCCGTACATGGTGGCGACCTCGCGCACGTGCTCGTGGAAGCGGCGCGCGTACCGCGTCTGCCAACGGTACGGCGGATGCACCACCACCGTCGAGGCCCCGAGATCGACAGCGAGCTGGGCCGAGCGCTCCAGTTTCTGCGCGGGGTCGGTGCTCCACACGAACTGCGAGCGCGCGAGCACCGGGACGTGCACGGAGAGCACCGGAAGTTGGAAGCTGCGCGACAGGGCGGCGAGCATCCGAACGCTCTGCGTGGTCGGGTCTTGGGTGATCATCACCTCGACGCCGTCGAAACCGGAGAGGCCCGCGAGACGGAAGGCGTCCTCCGTCGACAGCGGGTAGACACACGAGGTGCTCATACCGATGCGGATCATCGAGAACAGGTTCGCGGGTGCAGTTGTACAGCAGGGGAGCGGCGGGATGAACTTCGGGTGAAGCACGCGCTGGTAACGTGGAAAACGCAATGACCTCTCCGACGCATGCGGAATACGACTTCGTCGTCGTCTCCAACCGCCTGCCCGTGGACAAAGCCCCAGACGGTTCGTGGACCAGATCGCCCGGAGGCCTCGTCACCGCCCTCGAGCCCGTCATGCGTGACGCCGACGGCGCGTGGGTGGGCTGGGGCGGCCAGGCCGACCTCGAGATCGAGCCCTTCGAGAACGAGGGCATTCACATCGTGCCCGTCGCGCTCAGTGAGTACGACATCGCCAACTTCTACGAGGGTTTCAGCAACGACACCCTCTGGCCGCTCTACCACGACGTCATCGCGCCGCCCAGCTACCACCGCGACTGGTGGGAGAACTACGTTCTCGTGAACCAGCGGTTCGCCGACGCGACAGCCGCCATCGCCGCGCAGGACGCGGTCGTGTGGGTGCAGGATTACCAGCTGCAACTGGTGCCGCGGATGCTCCGCGAAGCCCGACCCGACCTGACCATCGGGTTCTTCAACCACATCCCGTTCCCGGCCTACGGCATCTACTCCCAGCTTCCCTGGCGCACGCAGATCCTCGAGGGACTGCTCGGCGCCGATGTCATCGGCTTCCAGCGGGTTGCCGACGCCGGCAACTTCTCGCGGGCCGTGCGGCGGCTCACGAACTACGCGACGCGAAACCCCGCCATCGAGGTCGCGGTCCAGGGTCAGCCCACCCGCCGCGTGATCGCGCGTGCTTTCCCCATCTCCATCGACGCCGCGAGCTTCGAGGAGCTGGCACGCGAGCCGCGCATCCAGGAGCGGGCGCGGGAGATCCGTGAGGGGCTCGGCAACCCGACCACGGTCATGCTCGGCGTCGACAGGCTCGACTACACGAAGGGCATCGGTCACCGCCTCAAGGCGTTCGGCGAGCTGCTCGCCGAGGGCAGGCTCACGGTCGAGGACGTCACTCTCGTGCAGGTCGCGAGCCCCAGCCGCGAGCGCGTCGCCGCCTACATGCAGCTGCGCGACGAGATCGAGCTCACCGTCGGCCGCATCAACGGCGATTTCGGCACCATGAGCCACCAGGCTGTGAGCTACCACCACCACGGCTACCCGCGTGATGAGATGGTCGCGCTCTACCTGGCCGCCGATGTGCTCCTCGTCACGGCACTGCGTGACGGCATGAACCTCGTCGCGAAGGAATACGTGGCCAGCCGCTTCGACGACGACGGCGTTCTCGTGCTGAGCGAGTTCACGGGGGCATCCGACGAGCTCAAGCGTGCACTTCTCATTAACCCGCACGACATCGAGGGCCTGAAGGATGCGATCGTGCAGGCGATAGGGATGCCTCAGAAGGAACGGACTACGCGGATGCGCGCCCTGCGCCGCCGCGTGCTCGAGAACGATGTCGAGCGCTGGTCGAGCAACTTCCTGCAGACCCTCGAGCAGGCACGGCTCGGTAGGTACGACCGGATCGCGCCCATGACCCTGCCCGACGAGCTCGAGTGGACAGTGGATCGCCGGTGGAGCAACTGACATGGTCGACGTCGACACCGCCCCACCCTGGTCCAAGCTGCCCGAACCGCTCATCGGCGCACTTCGCGAACTCGCGCGCACCAAGCGCCTGCTGATCGCGCTCGACTTCGACGGCACGCTCGCCCCCGAGGTCGACGACCCAGAGAAGGCGCGTGCACTCCCCGAGGCGCGAGCGGCAGTGCTCAGACTGCTCGGGATGCCCAACACGCGTGTCGCGCTCGTCTCGGGCCGCGCCCTACGCAGCCTCGAGGAGGTTGCCGACCTACCCCAGACCGCCCTGCTCGTGGGCTCGCACGGGATCGAGATCCGCCTCGACAACCCCGAAGACAACGTCTCGCTCGACACCGCGGAACTGCGCCAGGTCGACATGCTCAACACCGTCCTCGGCGAGGTCGCCGACGCGGTCGACCAGGTGTGGCTCGAGCCGAAGCCCGCCGGGTTCGCCCTCCACACGCGGCTCGCGACCGAGGTCAACAGCCGGGTGGCGCACCTCGTCGCCCGCAGCGAGGCAACTGCCGAGGTGTCTGGGCTCACCATTCGCGAGGGCAAGAACGTTCTCGAGTTCTCGGTGCGCTCGACGACGAAGGGCGAGGCGCTCGAGCACCTGCGCCGCTACACCCAGGCCGACGCGGTCTTCTACGCGGGAGACGACGTGACGGATGAGGACGCCTTCGCCGCCCTCACCGCCGACGACTTCGGGCTCAAGAGCGGAGAGGGTCCCACCCTCGCCAACTTCCGCGTGCCGGGGCCGACCCAGGTCGCCCGAGTGCTGGCGCTCCTCGCCGACCTCCGCGAAGGCGACGTGCACGAGCAGTAGCAGTGCAGCCCTCTGCAACGCCTCGTGGAGACGTTCCTTGACGAACGCCATACATTTGTTCGCCGCCCTTCCTTATGTATGGAGTTCGTCAAGGCGCGGGCACTAGGGCACGGGGAGATGAGCGTGGGGTGAGGAGGGCAAGGAGGCCCGGTACAGCGGCACAAGGCATCCGGTTGCAGGTTCTACACTCGTAACATGCCGGAAATGCCCGATATGAAGCCGCGCTCACGCACGGTCACTGATGGAATCGAAGCCACCACCTCGCGAGGAATGCTCCGCGCGGTAGGGATGGGCGACGCCGACTGGGACAAGCCCCAGATCGGTATTGCGAGCTCGTGGAACGAGATCACCCCGTGCAACCTCAGCCTCGACCGCCTCGCGCAGGCCGCGAAGGAGGGTGTGCACGGCGGTGGCGGCTACCCGCTGCAGTTCGGTACCGTCTCCGTCTCCGACGGCATCAGCATGGGCCACGAGGGAATGCACTTCTCCCTGGTGAGCCGTGAGGTCATCGCCGACTCGGTCGAGGTCGTCATGCAGGCCGAGCGCCTCGACGGCTCAGTGCTTCTCGCCGGCTGCGACAAGTCGATCCCCGGCATGCTCATGGCTGCCGCGCGCCTCGACCTCGCGAGCGTGTTCCTCTACGCGGGTTCGATCGCGCCGGGCTGGGTCAAGCTCAGCGACGGCACCGAGAAAGACATCACGATCATCGACTCGTTCGAGGCGGTCGGCGCGGTCAAGGCCGGCAAGATGAGCCTCGAAGACGCCAAGCGCATCGAGTGCGCCTTCGCGCCCGGCGAGGGCGCTTGTGGCGGCATGTACACGGCCAACACCATGGCGAGCGTCGCCGAGGCGCTCGGCATGAGCCTTCCCGGCTCCGCGAGCCCCGCGGCCGCCGACCGCCGCCGTGACTACTACGCGCACCGCTCCGGCGAGGCCGTCGTGGAGATGCTGCGCCTCGGGCTCACCGCACGCGACATCCTCACCAAGAAGGCGTTCGAGAACGCGATAGCCGTCGGCATGGCCCTCGGCGGATCGACGAACATCGTGCTGCACCTCCTCGCGATCGCGCACGAGGCCGAGGTCGAACTCACCCTCGACGACTTCAATCGCATCGGCGACACCATCCCGCACATCGGCGACCTGAAGCCGTTCGGCAAGTACGTGATGAACGACGTCGACCGTCACGGCGGCGTGCCCGTGCTCATGAAGGCGCTGCTCGACGCAGGGCTGCTGCACGGCGACGTCATGACCGTCACCGGCAAGACCATGGCCGAGAACCTCGCCGAGCTGAACCCCGACCCGCTCGACGGCGAGGTGCTCCGCACGCTCGACAACCCCATCCATGCCACGGGCGGCATCACCATCCTCCAGGGCTCGATGGCTCCCGAAGGCGCAGTCGTGAAGTCGGCCGGATTCGACGCCAACGTGTTCGAGGGACCCGCTCGGGTGTTCGAGCGCGAGCGTGCAGCGCTCGACGCCCTCACCGAGGGCACCATCGAGGCGGGCAGCGTCGTCGTCATCCGCTACGAAGGGCCTAAGGGCGGCCCCGGAATGCGCGAGATGCTCGCCATCACCGCCGCCATCAAGGGCGCGGGCCTCGGCAAGGATGTACTACTCTTGACAGACGGCAGGTTCTCAGGCGGCACAACCGGACTGTGTATCGGCCATATAGCTCCCGAAGCAGTGGACGCAGGTCCTATTGCCTTCGTGCGCGATGGTGATCTAATAAGGGTCGATATCGCAGCTCGCTCGCTCGACCTACTTGTCGAGCCGGCTGAGCTCGAAGCTCGCCGAAACGGCTGGGCTCCCCTTCCTCCGCGCTACACCCGCGGTGTTCTCGCGAAGTACTCCAAGCTCGTGCACTCGGCTGCGGTCGGGGCTGTTACGGGCTAGGTCTCGCCTTCGCTCGACCACCGAACTACCAAAGGATTCACTATGTCCACGGACTCAGCCCCGCGGCCGAAGAGTTCCACCCCCGAGATACTCACGGGATCGGGCGCGATCCTGCGCTCCCTCGAGCACCTCGGCATCACGGATGTCTTCGGCCTCCCCGGTGGCGCCATCATGCCGTTCTATGACGAGCTCATGGCCTCCACCGCCATCCGCCACATCCTCGTGCGCCACGAGCAGGGTGCGGGCCACGCCGCCGAGGGGTACGCCTCCTCGACAGGCAAGATCGGCGTCGCGATCGCGACATCCGGCCCCGGTGCCACCAACCTCGTGACCGCGATCGCCGACGCCTACATGGACTCGGTGCCGCTGCTGGCCATCACCGGCCAGGTGTTCTCGACCTCGATGGGAACCGACGCGTTCCAGGAGATCGACATCGTCGGCATCACCATGCCGATCACGAAGCACTCGTTCCTCGTGACCCGCCCAGAGGATGTGCCCGCAGCGCTCGCCGCCGCGTACCAGATCGCCACGACCGGCCGCCCCGGCCCCGTGCTGGTTGACGTCACCAAAGACGCGCAGCAGCTCAGCGCCCCGTTCATCTGGCCGCCCAAGGTCGACCTTCCCGGTTACCGCCCGGTCGTCAAGGCGCACGGCAAGCAGGTCATCGCCGCGGCGCAGCTGCTCGTCGAGGCGGAGCGCCCCGTCTTCTACGTGGGCGGCGGCGTCATTCGCGCCGAGGCCTCCCAGGAGCTGCTCGAGCTCGCCGAGAGCGTGGGCGCCCCCGTCGTCACGACCCTCATGGCGCGTGGCGCGTTCCCCGATTCCAACCCGCTCATGCTCGGGATGCCCGGAATGCACGGTGCAGTGCCCGCAGTCCTGGCGCTGCAGGAATCCGACCTCATCATCTCGCTGGGCGCCCGCTTTGACGACCGCGTGACCGGCAAGCCGAGCGAGTTCGCCCCGCTGGCCAAGATCGTGCACGTCGACATCGACCCCGCCGAGATCGGCAAGATCCGCGCGGCAGACGTTCCCATCGTGGGCGACGCGAAAGATGTCATCGTCGATCTGAGCGCGGCGTTCAAGGATGCCGCGAAGCAGACGAAGCCCGACTACACCGCGTGGTGGACGCGCCTCACCACGCTCAAGACGCAGTACCCGCTCGGCTTCACCATGCCCGACGACGGCCTGCTCTCACCGCAGGCGATCATCCAGCGCATCGGTGAGCTCACGGGTCCCGAGGCCGTGTACGCCGCGGGCGTCGGCCAGCACCAGATGTGGGCTGCGCAGTTCATCAAGTACGAGCGTCCGCACGCCTGGCTCAACTCGGGCGGTGCGGGAACCATGGGCTACGGCGTTCCCGCCGCCATGGGTGCCAAGGTCGCCAACCCCGACCGCGTGGTGTGGGCTATCGACGGCGACGGCTGCTTCCAGATGACCAATCAGGAGCTCGCGACCTGCACGATCAACAACATCCCGATCAAGGTCGCGATCATCAACAACTCCTCGCTCGGCATGGTGCGCCAGTGGCAGACGCTCTTCTACGACGGCCGCCATTCGTTCACCGATCTCAACACGGGCCACGGCACCGCCATGGTCCCCGACTTCGTGAAGATGGGTGAGGCGTACGGATGCCTCGCCATCCGTGTCACGAAGCCCGAAGAGGTCGACGCCGCCATCACGCTCGCGCTCGAGACCAACGACCGCCCGGTCGTCATCGACTTCATCGTGAGCCGCGACGCCATGGTGTGGCCGATGGTGCCGCAGGGCGTCGGTAACTCGCAGGTGCAGTACGCCCGTGACCACGCCCCCGAGTGGGAAGAGGAGTAGAGACCATGAGCCACATCCTTTCTCTCCTCGTCGAGGACAAACCGGGCCTGCTGACCCGCGTCGCGGGCTTGTTTGCTCGCCGTGGGTTCAACATCGAGTCGCTCGCCGTGGGCAAGAGCGAGATCGAGGGCCTCAGCCGCATCACCGTCGTGGTCGATGTGGAGGAGCTGCCGCTCGAGCAGGTCACCAAACAGCTCAACAAGCTGATCAACGTGATCAAGATCGTCGAGCTCGACCCCGCGACATCCGTCGCCCGTGAGCACATGCTCATCAAGGTGCGGGTCGACAACTCGACGCGCTCGCAGGTGCTCGAGGCGGTAACCCTCTTCCGCGCGCGCGTGGTGGATGTCGCCACCGATGCCCTCGTAATCGAGGTGACGGGCGACTCGAGCAAGATCCAGGCGTTCCTGCGCATCCTCGAGCCCTACGGAATCAAGGAGATCGCGCAGAGCGGTCTTCTCGCGATCGGCCGTGGCAGCAAGTCCATCACCGAGCGCGTTTTCAAGAACTAACTAGCAACCCCAACACAAAGGAAACAGAACAGTGGCAGCAGAACTCCTCTACGACCAGGACGCCGACCTCTCGATCATCCAGAGCAAGAAGGTTGCGATCGTCGGCTACGGCTCGCAGGGCCACGCCCACGCGCAGAACCTCCGCGACTCCGGTGTCGAGGTGAAGATCGCCCTCAAGGACGGCTCCAAGTCGACCGCGAAGGCCCAGGAAGACGGCTTCGAGGTGCTGAACGTCTCTGACGCCGCCGCGTGGGCTGACCTCATCATGATCCTCGCGCCCGACCAGCACCAGCGCGGCATCTACAGCGACTCCATCAAGGACCAGCTGACCGAGGGCAAGACCCTCGCCTTCGCGCACGGCTTCAACATCCGCTTCGGATACATCGACGCTCCCGAGGGCGTCGACGTGATCCTCATCGCCCCCAAGGCGCCGGGTCACACCGTGCGTCGCGAGTTCGTCGCAGGCCGTGGCATCCCGGACATCATCGCCGTCGAGCGCGACGCCTCGGGCACCGCGTGGGACACCGCCCTGTCGTACGCGAAGGCCATCGGTGGCACGCGCGCGGGCGTCATCAAGACGACCTTCACCGAGGAGACCGAGACTGACCTGTTCGGTGAGCAGGCCGTGCTCTGCGGCGGCACCTCGCAGCTCGTCATGTACGGTTTCGAGACCCTCACCGAGGCCGGCTACCAGCCCGAGATCGCCTACTTCGAGGTGCTTCACGAGCTCAAGCTCATCGTCGACCTCATGTGGGAGGGCGGCATCGCCAAGCAGCGTTGGTCGGTCTCCGACACGGCAGAGTACGGCGACTACGTCTCGGGCCCGCGCGTCATCGACCCGTCGGTGAAGGAGAACATGAAGGCAGTTCTCGCCGACATCCAGTCGGGTGCGTTCGCGAAGCGCTTCATTGCTGACCAGGATGCGGGAGCCCCCGAGTTCCTCGCGCTGCGCGAGAAGGGTGCCCAGCATCCCATCGAGGCGACCGGCCAGAAACTGCGCTCGCTCTTCGCGTGGAAGCAGACGGACACCGACTACGTCGAGGGTTCCGCGGCGCGCTAGTCGCGCGCTCCCCAGGACGGCCCCGGTCTCGCGACCGGGGCCGTTTGCGTGTTCGCGCCCTAGGCTCGTGCGCATGACCTCACGATCAGTCCTCGTCACCGGCGCCTCGACCGGGATCGGGCGCGCCACGGCGCAGCGGCTCAGCGAGAGCGGCTTTCGCGTCTTCGCGGGAGTGCGCACGGAGTCGGATGCCGAGAGCCTGCGGGCGGCGGGCATCCAGCCGCTCATTCTCGACGTGACGAACGCGGAGCACATCGCCGACGCCGCTCGGGCTCTGAGCGACGGGCTGTACGGGCTCGTCAACAACGCCGGCATCGCGTCGGCGGCGCCGCTCGAGTTCGTACCGATCGACGAGCTGCGGCACCAGCTCGAGGTGAACGTCGTCGGGCAGGTCGCGGTCACCCAGGCGGTGTTGCCGCTCCTGCGAGCGTCGAAGGGCCGCATCGTCAACGTCACCTCGATCGGCGGGCTCATTGCCGGCCAGATGCTCGGACCGTACAACGCCTCCAAGTTCGCCCTCGAGGCCATCACGCACGTGCTGCGCCAGGAGCTCTACCCGTGGGGAATCGAGGTCGTCGCCATCGAGCCCGGCGTCATCGCGACACCGATCTGGAGCACGTCCGCAGCATCCGCCGACCGGATGCTCGCGCCGAGGCTCGCGGAAGTCAACGAGCTCTACGGCGCCCAGATCGAGGCGGCCCAGCGCATGGCGGCCAACGCGACGACCCACGGCATCTCGCCCGTCGAGGTCGCCAAGGCGATCGAGAAGGCTCTCACCGCAGCGCGACCGAAGACGCGCTACCCGGTCGGCACCGACGCCAAGATCGGGGCTGCGCTGCTCGCCCGGCTGCCCGACCGCACGCGCGACCGCATGCTCAACGGCCGCCGCCAGAAGCGCGCCGCAGAGTAGCTCCAATCTGAGGCGGTTTCGGCAACGAATACCTGCCATGAGAAATCGCCCAATTGTCGCGGGGCTGCGACTGGTCGCGGGCCTCGCGCTGCTCACCACCATCGTCATCCAGATTGCCGACCGCGTCGTGAACAACGCCTTCGACCCGTGGGAGTACTTCAGCTACTTCACCATCGACTCGAGCCTCATCAACATCGTCGTCTTCATTGTCGGCGGATTCATGGCACTCAAGCTCACCACCGACACCGAGCTGTACACGAAGGTGCGGATGGCGACGCTGGCCTACGCCGTCGTCACCGCAGGGGTCTACAACCTGCTGCTGCGCAACATCCCGTACGCCGGATCGTTTGTGGGCCTGCAGTGGCCCAACGAGATCATCCACGTGTGGGTGCCGCTGTTCATCCTGCTCGACTGGCTGTTCTCGCCGGGGCGCCCCGCGCTGCCGTGGAACTCGCTGCGCCTGGTCGTCGTCTTCCCCGTCGCGTGGCTCATCTACACCCTCATGCGCGGGGCGGCGAGCGGCGGCCAGATCTACCCGTACCCCTTCCTCAACCCCGCGACCGCGGGCTGGGGGAGCGTCCTCGCCTACATCGTCGGCCTCACGGCCTTCCTCGTCGGAATTGGTGCACTGGCCGTGGAATACGGCCGCGCACGATCCCGACACCTCGCGGTGGCGCCAGCCCCGGCACGCCACGCGAGTTGACGCGGGTGGCCGGCCGATTCCTCCCAGCAGGCGGCCGCCCGCGTCATCAGTTCCCCGCGTAGCCGCTCTGAGGGGTGGCAGAATGCTTGCGTGCAACAGCATCGCGTAGCCGTGCTCGTGTTGGACGGCGCGAAGCCCCTCGACGTCGGGATTCCCGCGCAGGTGTTCACGAGCCGCCCGAGCATGCCCTACGAGGTCCGGGTGTGCGGAGCCGAGGCGGGACTCATCCGTGGCGGTGATGGCCTCGCCTACCACGTCGCCGATGGTCTCGAGGCTCTCGAGTGGGCTCAGACCGTGTTCATCCCCGGCTATCGCGAACCCGCGCGGGAAAACCCGCCCGCGGCTGTCGTCGACGCGCTGCTCGCCGCGCACGAGCGGGGCACGCGCCTCGCCGCGATCTCCACCGGGGCGTTCACTCTCGCCGCCACGAGCCTGCTCGACGGCAAGCGGGCGACCACGCACTGGCACTACACGAAGGTGCTGCAGGCGCGGTATCCGCTCATCCGCGTCGATGAGAACGTGCTGTTCGTCGACGAGGGCGACGTGCTGACCTCGGCGGGCGCGGCATCCGGTGTTGACCTGTGCCTGCACCTCGTGCGTAGGGACCACGGCGTCGCCCTCTCCAACCAGGTGGCTCGACGGCTCGTCGCCGCCCCGTACCGCAGCGGCGGCCAGGCGCAGTTCGTGCCGCGGTCGGTGCCCGAGCCGCTCGGTGACTTCTTCGCGGCGACGCGGCACTGGGCGCTCGAACGCTTGGAGGATCCGCTCACCGTCGCGGAGCTCGCGAGCCACGCGCGCGTGTCGTCGCGCACGTTCTCCCGGCGCTTCGCGGAGGACACGGGTTACACGCCCATGCAGTGGATCCTGCGCGCCCGCATCGATCTCGCGCGAGAGTTGCTCGAGCGCAGCGATCTCGGAATCGAGCAGGTGGCGAGCCGGGTCGGGCTCGGTACGGGAGCCAATCTCCGGATGCACTTCCACCGTGTGCTGGGAACGTCTCCGAGCGAGTACCGCACGACATTCACGCACGAGTAATGGCGAGATGCTTGCGGTAGCTGTCTCTACAGCCACTGCTGCTGGACAGTTTTCTCGGCGACCGTAGAGGCATGACACACATCGCCATCAATGGCTTCGGCCGCATCGGCCGCAACGTTCTCCGTGCGCTCCTCGAGCGCGACTCCGACCTCGAGGTCGTCGCGATCAACGACCTCACCGAGCCCGAGACCCTTGCTCACCTGCTGCGCTACGACAGCTCGCTCGGGCGCTTTCCCGGCACCGTTGAGGTGGACGGCGACGCCCTCGTCGTCAACGGGCGGCGCATCCGGGTGCTCGCCGAGCGCGAGCCCGCCACCCTGCCGTGGGCCGAGCTCGGGGTCGAGCTGGTCGTGGAGTCGACGGGCCGGTTCACCGACGCGGCAGCAGCGAAGGCACACCTCGGGGCCGGGGCCAAGCGGGTGCTGATCAGCGCTCCCGCGACGGGAGCGGATGTCACCATCGCGTACGGCGTGAACACCGACGCCTACGAGCCCGCCCTGCACACCATCATCTCGAACGCCTCCTGCACGACGAACGCGCTCGCGCCCCTCGCCGCCGTGCTCGACGACCTCGCAGGCATCGAGCACGGCTTCATGACCACGGTGCACGCCTACACGCAGGAGCAGAACCTGCAGGATGGCCCGCACCGCGATCTGCGCCGCGCGCGTGCCGCTGGCGTGAACATCGTTCCGACGACGACCGGCGCCGCCAAGGCCATCGGGCTCGTCCTGCCGCAACTGGAGGGCAAGCTCTCCGGCGACTCGATCCGCGTGCCCGTTCCGGTGGGGTCGATCGTCGAACTGAACACGGTCGTCGCCCGGGATGTCACGCGCGAGCAGGTTCTGGAGGCCTACCGCACTGCGGCGCTTGGTGGCCTCGCGGGCATTCTCGAGTACACGGAGGAGCAGATCGTCTCGAGCGACATCACGGGTCGCCCTTCCTCGGCGATCTTCGATGCGAGCCTCACGCGCGTCGACGGCCGCCACATCAAGGTCGTGGCGTGGTACGACAACGAGTGGGGGTTCTCGAATCGCGTCGTCGACACCCTGACGCTGCTCGCTGCATGATCGCGGTCCGGTCGGTCGAGGAGCTCGAGAGCATCATCGGTGTGCCGGTGTCGCGCACGCGCGACAAAGTGCGGCACGAGCTCGCTGCGGTCGACCGGCAGTGGCTGGCCGCGGCATCCCTCGTCTTCATCGCGACCGCGGACGCCGACGGCAACCTCGACGTGTCGCCGAAGGGTGACCCCGCGGGCTTCATCCGGGTGCTGGATGCCACGACCCTGGCGATCCCGGACCGACCGGGCAACCGCCGCGTCGACGGATTCCACAACCTGCTCGCCGACCCGCACATCGGCCTCGTGTTCGTCATCCCCGGACGGGGCGACACCCTTCGCGTGAACGGCCGAGCGACCATCGTGCGCGACGCGGAGTTCTTCGACGAGATGATCGTGCGTGGCAATCGGCCGGCGCTCGCGCTTGTCGTCGAGATCGAGGAGGTCTTCTTCCACTGCTCGAAGGCCTTCCTGCGCTCGAAGGCGTGGGACCCGTCGTCGTGGACACCCGACGCGCCGCCGCGCAGGGCGGTCATCGCGCAGGCCGTCGAGCGACCGGATGACCCCCTCGAGATGCTCGACGAGTACTACGGGCCCAGCTACGCGGAGGGGATCTACTAGGCGGGCGCTCGCGTCATCCTCGCTGGACGCCGACCTCCAGCGCCGTCACCCCGCGCAGGTCGATCCGCAGGCGTCCGTCCGCGTGCACGAACGTCATCAGCACGTCGTCGCACACGTGGCAGCGCACAGTCCAGCCGGGTGAGGCGTCGTAGACCATCGCGGTCGCGAGCACGGACACGTCACCGCAGCCGGCGCAGCGGGCCGTGGCGGTGGTCATGTCGTCGCGGAAGAGTTCGAGCAGTGGGCCCGCCAGCACGTTGCCATCGACGTGGTCGGTCATCATGCACCTCCGAAGCGCTCGGTCTTGATCATCCCGGCGTCATGCCCGAGCTCGACGAGCCAGGAGGCGACGGCCTCCACGAACCCTGTCGGTCCACACACGAAGACTGCTGAGCCGATCGGGAGCACCGCAGACGCGAGGCTGTCCCGAGTGAGTCGTCCTCCGCCCTCCGACCGCGTGTACGCGTAGGTGACGTTGTCGAGGGCGTCGAGCTCGTCGGCGAAGAAGCGGTCTTCGGGCGTGCGCACCGAGTACAGCAGCTGCATCATGGCGGTCGATCCGGATGCCGCGTGCGCTCTGATCATCGCAACCAGCGGTACCACGCCAGACCCGCCCGCGATGAGCTGCACGGGCGCGGTCTGCTCCTCGCGCCACACGAACCAGCCCCCGAGCGGACCGCGCACCTCGAGCATGTCGCCCGCCCGCAGGTCGTCGACGAGGTACGGCGACACCTCCCCGTCGGGCAGCTTGTCGACGGCGAGCTGCACGCGAGCATCCGGCCCGGATGAGGCCAGGGAGTACGACCGCGTGGCCTGGTAGCCATCCGGGGCGGTGAGTCGGACGTCGACATGCTGCCCCGCGAGGTTACCCGGCCAGCCCGGAACGTCGAGCCAGATGCTGCGGCCCGTGGGCGTCTCGGAGTTCGTCGAGACGACGGTGCCGACCGCCCAGCCGCCGGGGCGCGGCGCGTCTACCAATAGCGCTGCTCTTTCCACGGGTCACCGTAGATGTGGTACCCGTTCTGCTCCCAGAAGCCGGGGTCGTCGTTCTCCATCATCGTGAGCGCGCGGATCCACTTCGCGCTCTTCCAGAAGTACAGGTGCGGCACGAGCAGCCGCGCGGGGCCGCCGTGCTCGGGGTCGAGCGGCTTGCCCTCGAAGGTGTGCGCGATCCAGGCCTTGCCGTCGCGCAGGTCTTCGTACGGGACGTTTGTCGTGTACCGGCCGTACGACTCCTCCATGACGTAGTGGTAGTCGGTCTCGACCTCGGCGAACAGGGTGTCGAGCGAGACTCCGCGCCACGTGGTGCCGAGCTTCGACCAGCGTGTGACGCAGTGGATATCGGTGTGGATGTCCTCGCTCGGGAGCGCCATGAGCTGCTCCCAGTTCCAGCGGTGGACGGTGCCGTTCTCCGTGGTGATGGTGAACTCCCACGTGTCCAGGTGGATGTTCGGCGTGGGGCCCGCGGAGAGCACGGGGAAATCTTCGGTGAGGTACTGGCCGGGCGGCAGGGCCGGATTGCTGTCGCGGCCGCGCCCCGAGAAACCCCTTGTGAAGATGCTCATGGTTGACTTTACTGCGTGACCCTTTCCCTCGGTATGCCTCGGCCGCGCACGAGCGCGATCCCGAGCACCGTGGGGCGGCCGGATGGCGCCGGTCTCATCGACAGCCACGGTCGCACCGCCCACGACCTCCGCATCTCCGTGACCGAGAAGTGCTCGCTGCGGTGCACGTACTGCATGCCCGAGGCGGGACTGCCGAGCATCCCGAAGCAGCAGTTGCTCACCCCGGAGGAGATCGCGCGCCTCGTCGGCATCGGCGTGCGTGATCTGGGCATCACGGACGTGCGGTTCACGGGGGGCGAGCCGCTCATGCGGGCCGACCTCGAGGAGATCATCCGGCTGTCGTCGGCAGTCGCGGCGGGCGCCAGTGTCAGCATGACCACCAACGGGATCGGCCTCGACAAGCGCATCGGCGGCCTCATCGCCGCGGGCCTCACGCGCCTCAACATCTCGCTCGACACGGTCGACCGCGACCACTTCGCGCGCCTCACCCGCCGCGACCGGCTGCCATCGGTGTTCGCGGGCATCGCGGCCGCCCAGCGTGCCGGGATCACCCCGCTCAAGATCAACGCCGTGCTCATGCGCGACACCCTGGCCGGCGCCGCAGACCTGCTCGAGTGGTCGCTCGCGAACGGGGCGCGCCTGCGCTTCATCGAGCAGATGCCCCTCGACGCCGACGAGGCGTGGGCGCGCGACAACATGGTCGACGCCGCCGAACTGCTCGACGTGCTGTCGGGCCGCTTCACGCTCACACAGCCGCACCGGGAAGACCCGTCGGCGCCCGCCGAGGAGTGGCTCGTCGACGGTGGCCCTGCGACGGTGGGCATCATCGCCTCGGTCACGCGCAGCTTCTGCGAGGCCTGCGACCGCACGCGCATCACGGCAGAGGGCACGGTGCGCTCGTGCCTCTTCGGCGACGACGAGACCGACCTGCGCGGCCTCCTGCGCGGGGGAGCCGACGACGCGACCATCGCCGACTGGTGGCGCGCGGCGATGTGGGGCAAGCAGAAGGGCCACGGCATGGACCTGGCCGGGTTCGTGCGGCCGCAGCGCAGCATGGGGGCCATCGGTGGGTGAGGTCGTGGTGCGCTACTTCGCCGCGGCAGCGGACGCGGCGGGGGTGCGCGAGGAATCCCTTCCCCACGCCGGAACGGTGGGTGCCCTCCGGGCGCTGCTCGTCGAGCGCTACGGCGACGCCATGGCTCGGGTGCTGGCATCCGGGTCATTCCTCGTCGACGGCGTCGTCAGCAGGGATGACTCGCGGACGCTCGGCGCGACTGTCGACGTGCTCCCGCCCTTCGCCGGCGGCTAGGGGCTAGAGCCCCACCCACTCCGCCTCGCCGGCGGCCAAGTGCTGGCGCTTCCAGATCGGCACGGTCAGCTTGATGATGTCGACGACGCGTGCGCACGCCGTGAAGGCCTCCGCGCGGTGCGGTGCGGCCACCGACGCGACGAGGGCGAGGTCTCCAATGGTGAGTGAACCGGTGCGGTGTGCGGCGGCGATGCGCAGGCCCGTCTCGCTCGCGACGATGAGGCACGCCTCCTCGAGAAAGCGCTGCGCCTCGGGGTGCGCCTCGTAGTCGAGGCCCGTCACGGCACGGCCATCGTCACTGTCGCGGATGACTCCCGTGAAGGTGACCACGGCCCCGTTCGCCGAGTTCTGCACGAATTCCTCGATCGGCGTGACGTCGAGGGGCTCGTCGGTGACGAGTGCATAGACCTCCATGCCCATAGCCTTACACAGTGACCCCTCGCCATACCCTCCTTGCGCTGACCGTCGTCATCATCTGGGGCCTCAACTTCATCGTCATCGACTTCGGCCTCAAGGGCGCTCCGCCTCTCGTGTTCCTCGCGCTGCGGTTCATCCTCGTCGCCATTCCGGCAATCTTCTTCCTCAAGCCGCCCACCATCGGCTGGAAGAACGTGCTTCTCATCGGCACCTTCCTGAGCTTCGGCCAGTTCACGCTGCTCTACCTGGCGCTTGCGCTCGGCATGCCGCCGGGCCTCGCCTCCCTGCTGCTGCAGACCCAGGTCGTGCTGTCGGTCATCGTGTCGGCCGTGGTGTTGCGCGAACGCCCCACGCGCAAGCAGGTCATCGGCATCGGCATCGGGATGCTCGGCCTCGCGATCGTCGTCATCGGACACGCCTACGCCGCACCGTGGCTGCCCGTGGTCGTGCTCCTGGGCGCGGCCCTCTCCTGGGCGATCGGCAACGTCCTGAGCCGCCGGGCCAAAGCCGCATCCGGACTCTCCCTCGTCGTGTGGTCGGGGCTCGTCGTGCCGCTGCCGAGCCTCGCGCTCGCCATGATCGTCGACACCCCGGCGGTCGTCATCGACTCGATAACGCACCTCTCGTGGATCGCGATCCTCTCCACCCTCTACACGGCAGTGTTCGCCTCACTCATCGGGTACGGCATCTGGAACACCCTGCTCGCCAAGTACCCGACGAGCGCTGTCGTGCCGTTCACGCTCCTCGTGCCCGTCGTGGGCATCGTCGCCGCGTGGATCGGGGTGAACGAGCAGCCGACCCTGTCCGAGCTCGTCGGAGGCGCGATCATGCTCGCGGGGCTCGCCATCGCGGTGATCGTGTTCCGTCGCCGACCCGAGCTGCAGCCCTTCGAGACGCCCTCGGGCTAGTGCTCGCCGGCTCCGGCCACCTGGGCCACGAGGTGCTCCAGGAGGTCGTCGAGCACGGCCAGGCCGTCGTTCACCCCGCCCGTGGAGCCGGGGAGGTTGACGATGACGGTTCCACCGGAGGTGCCGGCAAGTCCGCGGCTGAGGGCGGCCTTCGGGGTGTTCGGCAGGCCGCGCGCGCGGATGGCTTCGGCGACTCCGGGGAGGTCGCGGTCGAGGAGGGCGCGGGTGGCTTCGGGGGTGGCATCCGTCGGGCTCATGCCCGTGCCGCCCGTGGTGATGATGACGGCGGGTCCCGTCGCGAGGACGCGTTCGAGTTCCCTGGCGATATCGGCGTCGGCCACGACGGTCTTCGCGGCGGAGTAGCCGGCGGCCTCGAGCCACTCGGCGATGCGCGGCCCCGTGGTGTCGTCGCGCGTGCCCGCGGCACCCTGCGTCGAGGCGACGATGACGGCGGCGGTGTTCGCGACGATCGCCGGGCGGGATCTGCCGCCGCTCTTCGCGACGAGCCGGATGTCGCCCAGTACCGAATGCGGGTCGATGGCCTTGGTCATGTCGTGCAGCGTGAGGCCCGCGATCGCGACGGCCGTGAGCGCCTCCATCTCGACGCCCGTCTTGCCCGTCGTCTTCGCCGTGGCGGTGATGGTTATGGAGTCGTCGCCGAACTCGAAGTCGACGCTCACCGAGCTCAGCGCGAGCTGGTGGCAGAGCGGGATGAGCTCGCTCGTGCGCTTCGCCCCCGAGATGCCCGCGATTCGGGCGGTGGCCAGCACGTCAGCCTTGGGAAGGCCGTCGGCGCGCACGAGGCCGATCACCTCTGCGGTGGACGTGAACCGCCCCGAGGCGGTCGCCGAGCGCTTGGTCACGGCCTTGTCGCCGACGTCGACCATGCGCGCGCGGCCGTCGGCATCGAGGTGGGTCAGGTCGCTCATAGGTGCCACACTTCCACATCGTCGCCCGCGGCGAGCTGGGTGATCTCCTCGGGAACGACGACGAGCACATCGGATGCCGCAAGCCCCGCCACGAGGTGCGAGCTGGGTCCGGCCACCAGGGCCACGGACCCCTCGCCCTCGGCGCGCCCACGCAGGAACTGCCTCTTGCCCGGCGCCGAGGAGAGCGCGGCCACGAGCGTGCGCCGCTCCTTCCTCGCGACGGGAAGACCCGCCGCCTCGCGCAGCAGGGGCGCGACGAAGATCTCGAAGGAGAGCTGCGTGCTCACGGGGTTGCCGGGGAAGCAGATCACCGGAACGCCGTCGAACTGCGCAGTCGCCTGCGGCCCGCCCGGTTGCATGGCGACGGTCCCGACGCGAGCACCGAGCGGTTCGAGGGCCTCACGCACGACCTCGTAGTCGCCCATCGAGATGCCGCCCGAGGTGAGGATGACGTCGGAGTTGAGTGCGGCATCCGCGAGCGCCCGCAGCATCGCAGGCACGTCGTCGCCCACGTGCGCACGGTGGGAGACGACCCCGCCCGCCGAGGCGACCGCGGCGGCCAGCGCCGTGCCGTTGGAGTCGAAGACCTGGCCGAGCAGCGGGGTGTTTCCGGGCTCGATGAGCTCGCTGCCCGTCGTGATGACGGCGACCCGGATGACCGCCCGAACTGCCACGGAGGTGATTCCGGCGGCGGCGAGCACCGCGAGATGGCGCGAGGCCAGCCGCACGCCCGCGGGCAGCAGTTGATCACCCGCGCCGACATCACTGCCACGGGCGCGCACGTACTCGCCGGGCATCCGCACCCGCTCGATCGTGACGAGGTCGCCCACGACTGTCGTGTCCTCGACGGGAACCACGGCGTCAGCACCCTCGGGGACGACGGCACCCGTCATGATGCGTATTGCGGTGCCCGGCTGCAGGGCTGGCGGGTCGGAAGGGCGGGCCGAGACCTCGCCCGCGATCGGCAGCGTGCCCGGAAGGTCGGCGGAGCGCACAGCGAAGCCGTCCATCTGCGAGTTGCGGAAGAGCGGCAGATCGACGGGGGAGTGCACGGGCGCCGAGATGACGCGGCCGAGTGCGGAGTCGAGCGCCACAGTCACTTCTCGCCCGTGCCCGACCACCGGCCCCAGCAGGGAGGCGACGTGCGCCGCGTGCTCGTCGACAGTCGTCATCAGTACCTCACCATGGCCGGGTCGTTGTCGCGGGCCCACGCGTCGATGCCGCCCTCGAGGTGGGTGGCGGGGATCCCGTGGGCGAGAAGGAGATCGCGCGCCGCCGCTGAGCGGATGCCATGGTGGCAGTAGGCGACGATCCGTCCGGGTGGCAGCTCGCCCCGTCGCTGCTCGAGCTCGCCCAGCGGAATGTGGATCGCCCCCGGCAGCGACACGAGCTCGACCTCCCACGGTTCGCGCACGTCGAGCAGCACGCCGTCGAGCGAACGCGTGCCCGCGACGCCGCAGAACTCGTCGTAGTCGATGAGTCCCGTGATGGTCTCGGCCTCAGGGTCGCGCTTGTACGACAGGGTGCGGAAGTCGCCGGAGAGGCTGTCGAACACCGTGACCCGGCCGAGGAGGGGCTCACCCAGACCCGTGAGGATCTTGAGGGCCTCCGTCGCCATGAGCGATCCGATGACCCCCACGGTCGTGGGAAGCACGCCGCCGGCCTCGCACGAGAGCACGGAACCCGGCGGCGGGGGAGCCGGGAAGAGGTCACGGTAGGTGGTGCCCCACGAGACGCCGACCTGCCCGCTGTACTGCGACACCGCGCCCCACACGAGCGGGATGCCCGTGAGCACGGCAGCGTCATCCGCGAGGTACCGCGTAGGGAAGTTGTCGCTCCCGTCGAGCACGAGGTCGTAGTCCGCGAAGAGCGCCAGGGCGTTGTCGCTCGTGAGGCGCTCCTCGATACCCACGACGTTCGCCGCGGGATCGATCGCGAGCGCCGCCGAGACCGCCGACGCTACCTTGGGCGAGCCGAGGTCGGCGATGCCGTGGATGTGCTGGCGGTGCAGGTTGCTCAACTCGACGCGGTCGTCGTCGATGATGCCGACGGTGCCCACTCCCGCCGCGACGAGGGAGGGGATGACCGTGCTGCCGAGACCGCCCGCGCCGATCACGAGCACGCGAGCAGCAGAAAGTCGCTCCTGGCCCGCGGTGCCGAACCCCGGCAGCGCGGTCTGGCGTGAGTGGCGGGCATCCATTGGTCAATTATCCGTGTTCTCGCCGCGTGACAATGTGAGCCGCAATCGCGGATAGGATCGAAACAAATACACGTGAATGCGGAGAATGATGACAGATTTCACCGTGAAAGAGGCCGCAGCCCTGCTCGGTGTCAGTGACGACACCGTCCGCCGCTGGGCCGACGGCGGACGCCTGACGCTCGTGCAGGGCTCCAACGGCCGCGCACACGTGGCGGGAACCGAGCTCGCGGCACTCGCTCAGGAGCTCGCCGCCGAGTCCGATCTGGCCACGGCGTTCCCGACATCACGGGCCTCCGCCCGCAACCGCATCACGGGGATCGTCACCAAGGTGACCAAGGACCGCGTGATGGCGCAGGTCGAGATGCAGGCCGGTCCGTTCCGGATCGTCTCCCTCATGAGCACGGAGGCCGCGGACGAACTCGGCCTCGAACCCGGAACTCTCGCAGTCGCGAGCGTCAAAGCAACCAATGTCGTAGTGGAGCTGCCATGAAACTGATGAAACCCGCCCTTGTCCTCGTCGCCGCGCTCGCCCTCGCGGGCTGCAGCACCCCCGCCCCCGCGCCGACCCCGACCGAAACTGCCGCCGCCGACACCCTGAGCGGCACCATCAACGTCTTCGCCGCCGCCTCGCTCACCGACTCGTTCCAGGCGATCGCGGATGCGTTCAACGAAGAGCACCCCGACGTCACCGTGACGTTCAACTTCGGCGGCAGCTCGGGACTTGCGACCCAGATCGTGGAGGCGGCCCCCGCCGACGTGTTCGCCGCGGCCAGCCCCGCGACGATGAAGACCGTGACGGATGCTGCGCTCACCGACGGCGACCCCGTGGACTTCGCGAGCAACGTGCTGGAGATCGCCGTGGCATCCGGGAACCCCGGCGACATCACGGGCCTCGATGACTTCGCCAACCCCGACAAGACGATCGCCCTGTGCGCCGTCGAGGTGCCGTGCGGTGCTGCCTCCGCGAAGCTGTTCGACGCGGCGGGCATCGTGCCCTCGGTCGACACCTACGAGCAGGACGTCAAGGCCGTGCTCACCAAGGTCGAGCTGGGCGAGGTCGACGCCGGTCTCGTCTACGTGACCGACGTGAAGGCCGCGGGCTCCAAGATCGAGGGCATCGAGGTCGACTCGGCAGCGGTGAAGTACCCGATCGCTACCCTCTCCGCCTCGACGAACAAGGAGGCCGCCGACGCGTTCGTGGCGTTCGTCCTGTCGGACAAGGGCCAGGAGATCCTCAAGGCTGCAGGATTTGGCACGCCGTAGGTCGTCGCTGGCACCCGCGCTGTGGGTGCCAGCAGGCCTGGCCCTCGGGCTGCTCCTGCTGCCGCTCCTAGCGCTCATCGTGCGCGCGCCCTGGGCGGCCCTGCCATCGCTCCTCGCGGAGCCGACGGTCGTCCAGGCGCTCGCGCTCTCCCTCGTGACGGCCGCGATCTCGATGGTCGTGTGCCTCGTGCTGGGCATCCCGCTCGCGCTCGTGCTCGCGCGGGCCGCCCAGTGGCCGGCGGTTCCGCGCCGACTGCTGCGGGCGCTCGTGACGGTGCCGCTCGTGCTGCCGCCCGTCGTCGGGGGTGTGGCGCTGCTGCTCCTGCTCGGGCGGCGCGGGCTCATCGGGCAGTGGCTGCCCTTCACGATCCCGTTCACTCCTGCCGCCGTCGTGATCGCGCAGGTGTTCGTGTCGATGCCGTTCCTGGTGATCGCCGTCGAGGGTGCGCTGCGGGCATCCGACCGCCGTTTCGAGGTGGCCGCTGCGACGCTCGGGGCCTCGCGCTTCACGATCTTCCGCCGGATCACCCTGCCTCTCGTCGCGCCCGGCATCGCGTCGGGCGCCCTGCTGTGCTTCACGAGGTCGCTCGGTGAGTTCGGCGCCACCATCACCTTCGCGGGGAGCTTCCCCGGCACGACCCAGACCCTTCCTATTTCCACCTACCTGCTCCTGCAGACCGACCCCAATGCGGCCATCGCGCTGTCGCTCGTGCTCATGGTCGTCTCGGTCGTGGTGCTGCTGAGCCTGCGCGACCGCTGGGTTCCGGGGGTGCTCGCGTGAGCCTCGTAGCGGCGCTGGATGTGCCCTCCCGCTCGGTCTCGCTCGACCTCACCGTCGCGCCCGGACGCACCCTCGCGCTGCTCGGGCCCAACGGCGCGGGCAAGTCGACGGTGCTGCAGGCCCTCGCCGGGCTCGTGGACTACACCGGCACGGTGACGCTCGGCGACCGCGTGCTCGACGGGCTCGAGCCCGAGCACCGCCGTATCGGCTACGTCTTCCAGGACTACCTCCTGTTCCCTCATCTGACGGTGCTCGAGAACGTTGCGTTCGGGCCGAGGTCCCAGGGCGTCGGCACGGCGGCCGCTCGTGCGACAGCCGCCGAGTGGCTCGACCGGCTGGGGGTGGCCGACCTCGGCGCGCGCCGCCCGCCGCAGCTCTCGGGTGGTCAGCAGCAGCGCGTCGCCCTCGCCCGCGCGCTCGCCTCCTCGCCGGAACTCCTGCTGCTCGACGAGCCGCTCTCCGCCCTCGACGTCGAGGTGCGCGACGATGTCCGCTCCGAGCTGGCGCAGCACGTGCGCGACTGGGGCGGCCTCACGATCGTGGTCACCCACAGCCTCGAGGATGTCGCGGCTCTCGCCTCCGACGTCATCGTGCTCGAGAAGGGGCGGGCGACCCAGCGTGGCACGGTGCGCTCGATCGTCTCGTCGCCCGCGACGCCCTGGGTCGAGCGGCTCGTCGCGAGCTGGAGCGAAGACTAGCTGTCGGTCGGCCTGCGGCCGTCTACCACCTGCTGGATCATCCCGCGCAGTTCACCGATCTCGCGCGAGAGGACGTCGATCTTGTCCTCCGCCGTATCGATCTCTGCCCTGATAGCCAGTTCGGCATCGCGGGCCGCCGCGGCGAACCACGATGCGACGTAGGCAGTGATCGTGCCGACCAGGGCGATACCCATGATCACGAGTGCAACTGCCACCAATCGCCCGAGTGCGGTCACGGGGTAGACATCGCCGTAGCCGACGGTGGCCATGGTGATGAAAGACCACCACCATCCATCGATGACGGACTCGATGTTCGCTCCTGGCTGGCCTCGTTCGGCGTCGGTCACGGCGAGGCCAGCGAGAAACCAGACCGCGATCGCGCTGATCAGGACGTAGGTCATGACACGGTTGCGCAAGGCACCACTCAGACGTCGAGTCGAGAGGAACGCGATGGAGAGCACGCGGAGAACTCTCAGCGGACGCAGCACCGGTAACACGACGGCGGCGAGGTCGATCACGTGCATGCGGACGAATGCCCACCGCGGCTTCGCCAGGATGAGGCGCACGACGTAGTCGAGGGAGAACGCGGCCCACGTGGCAAGCCCGACGGTGTCGAAGAGTGTCACGAGCGACGCCGGGATATCCGGAGCGATGATGGGAACTGCATACGCAGCCAGGAAAGCTATTCCGAGAACGATCAGCGGTATCTCGGTAACTCGCTCCCACCGTGCGCGGGCATCGCCGGTGGCGTGTGGTGGGGGACTGGCTGTGCTCACTGCGGCTCCTGTGACGACTGATGTCAGGCTAGTGAACAAAGCTCGCCAGCGGAGAGCCTTTCTGCGCTATAATTCTGTACATGACAACGCTCTCGGTCGCGGATGCCCGCGCGCAGTTTTCGCGGATCGTCGAGTCGGCCGAGACAACTCACGAACGCTTCGAGGTCACGCGCAACGGAAGCCGCGTCGCCGTCCTTCTCGGCGCGGACGACTATGACGCGCTGATCGAGACGCTGGACATTCTCCGGGACACCGAGACGATAGAGGCGATTCGCGAGGGCGCCGCAGAGCTCCGCGCGGGGACATCGGTTTCGGTGGATGACGTGATCGCCGCCATGCGCGCAAACGGCAGAATCGTGGAGTGACATACCGAGTACGGCTCAGCCCGAGGGCTCAGCGAGCGCTCAGTCATCAGCTACCGGAGAAAATTGCCGCGGCGGTGCTCGAATTCATCATCGGCCCACTCGCCGACAACCCGCACCGGGTGGGCAAGCAGCTTGACGAACCTCTGTTCCCCTACTACTCCGCCCGACGCGGCGAATACCGGGTGATCTACGAGATCTTCCAGAACGAGGTTCTCGTCGAGGTGGTGACGATAGCGCACCGCCGCGACGCCTACAGAAACTAGCTCAGCGCGGGCCGGGCCGACCGAGGTGTCCGAGCAGCGCCGCGACCAGGGTGATGACGGCGGCCACTCCCATGCCGAGCCCGATGTGCACCTGCAGCAGGAGGGCGCCGACGGCGGCTCCCGCGCCGATGAGCACGATCGCCAGTGCGCGGCGGGGCCACGGGTGGCCCTTGGTTCGGGCGCCGAATACCGAGTCGAACGCGAGGCCGACGATCGTGGAGGTGACGACGACCGTGGTCACGTCCTTCACCCCGATGTGGCGGGCGGCGCCGGCCTGCATGCCCATGGCGAGGCCGAGGCATCCGGTGACCGCAAGTTTGATCGGCTCGATGGGGTCGGCGATCACGAACAGGGGAACGGACGCGGCGAGCAGGATGGCGCCGACGACCCCGAAGAGGGCGGTGTTGCGCGTCCCCCAGCCGACGGGGGCCTTCGAGAGGGTGCGGCCGGAGACCGCGGCGCCGACCATGAACAGCACGAGCGCGATGATCGGGCCCACGATGGGCAGGCCGTCGGCGCCCGTGAGCGCCATCCCGAGGATGACCACGTTGCCGGTCATGTTGCCCGTGAACACCCGGTCGAGGCCGAGGTAGCCCACGGCGTCGATGACGCCCGTGGAGAAGGTCAGGGCGAGCATGAGCGCCAGGTGGAGGCGGTCGGGGTTGCGGCGCAGGGCGTCGATCACGGGGCTCTCTCCAAGTCTCAGTAGTGTGACCAGTATGGATGCCCTTCAGCCCGGCCGCGGACCGATCAGGTCGACGACCTACCTCCCGGCGGACCCGGAGCAGGTGCTGTGGGGCCGCCTCCCGTGCGAGACGGATTCGCCCGTGCTGACTGTCGACTCCGGCACCGAGGTCACCATCGACACGATCAGCCACGAGGGGATCCTCGAGGACCAGGGCCGTGACCCGCGCGCCTACTTCGGCGGGTACGGCGTGGAGGTGCTCGACGATGCCGTGGCGCTCGCGGCATCCGGTTACGACCGTGGCGACGGCGGTCCGCACGTCATCACGGGCCCCATCCACGTGTCGGGCGCGCGACCGGGCGACCTGCTCCGGATGACCGTGCTCGAGACACTCCAGCGCGTGCCGTACGGCGTGATCTCCAACCGGCACGGGCGTGGGGCGTTGCCGGGGGAGTACCCGGCCTCCGGGCAGACGGTCAGCATCTTCGCCGCGGCCGAAGGTGACACCGGCACGATCCCGAGGGTCGCCGGCGGCCCGCACGCCGTGCGCTTCCCGCTCAGGCCGTTCCTCGGAACCATGGGTGTCGCCGTCCGAGGCAGCGTGCGCCCGCACTCCGTGCCGCCGGGGCCGCACGGCGGCAACATCGACATCAACCTGCTCACGGTCGGCGCTTCGCTCTACCTTCCCGTGCAGGTGGAGGGCGCACTCGCGTACGTGGGCGACCCGCACTTCGCCCAGGGCGACGGCGAGGTCGCGCTCACCGCGATGGAGGCATCGCTGCGCGCGACAATCCGTTTCGAGGTCGTTGCCCACGAGGATGCCGTGCGCGAGTTCGGCGAGCTCGTCGGTCCGCTCGCCGAGACGAGCGAGTTCCTGGTCCCGACCGGCATGAACGAAGACCTCGACGTGGCGATGCAAGACGCCGTGCGCGCCGCGATCGCGCTCCTGCGTGCCCGGTACGGCTTTGACGCCGAACACGCGTACGCGTACCTGAGCGCCGCGACCGACTTCAACATCTCCCAGGTCGTCGACCTCGTCAAGGGAGTGCACGCGCGAATCCGGAAGGCTGACTTTGAGTGAGATCCCCGCCTCTGAGGTGCTCGCGGCGTTCTGGGAATACGAGCGGGCACTCATGGCCAACGACCTTGAGGCCCTCGACGCTCTTTTCGCCCCCGGACCCGACACCCTGCGCGGCGACGCGGCGGGCATCCTCGTGGGCCACGACGCCATCAGCACGTTTCGGCGGGGGCGCGGCGGTGCACCAGCGCGCACCGTCGAGCACGTCGAGATCCGGATGCTCTCGCCGCAGTCAGCGCTCGTCGTAGCGGTCACCGTCCCCGCGACGGGAGGCCGCGGCCAGCAGACCCAGCTCTGGCAGCTCACCGATGGCCAGTGGAGAGTCTCGGCGGCCCACGTCGCGCTGCCCGCCCCCGCCGTGAATCCCACGGTCTGGCGGCTCGTGGGCACGCCTCTCGTTGCGGCGCCCGCGGCGGGGCTGCTCTCGGGGCAGACCGTGGCAGTGAAGGACCTGTACGACATCGAGGGCTTCGCCGTCGGCGCGGGTATCCCGGCCTGGCTCGCCGAGGCACCCCTCGCGACGGGCACCTCGCCCGCGGTCGCGGCACTGCTCGAGGCAGGCGCGGACATCACGGGCATCGCGCAGACCGACGAGTTCGCGTACAGCATTGCCGGCCGCAACCCGCACTACGGCACCCCGCCCAACCCGGCCGTGCTCGGGGGAGTGCCCGGCGGATCCTCGAGTGGCCCCGCGTCCGCGGTAGCCCTCGGGCAGGCGTCAATCGGCCTGGGAACCGACACCGCCGGCTCGATCCGCGTGCCCGCGTCGTACCAGGGCCTGTGGGGGCTGCGGTCTACTCACGGCTCGGTGAGCTCCGATCGCCTGCTCCCGCTCGCGCCGACCTTCGACACCGTCGGCTGGCTCACGCGTTCGGCCGCGACGCTGCGCGCGGCCGCCGAGGCCACGCTCGACATGAATCGCCAGGTGGACGTCGGGGATTTCGTCGTCGCCCCCGCCCTCCTCGAGTTCTGCGAGCCCGACGTGCGCGAGGCGTTCGCGCCCTACCTGTCCCACGAGCACGTGGACCTCGGGGACATCGATGAGCTGTTCTTCACCTTCCGCACTGTGCAGCAGTCGGAGGCGTGGGCCGTGCACGGCAGCTGGATCGAGGCGCATCCGGATGCCCTCGGCGACGACATCGCCGCGCGCTTCGCGCTCGCTGCCGCCGTGACGCCCGAGCAGGCCGCCGCTGCCCGCGCGACGCTCGAGACCGTGCGCGCTCGCCTCGACGCCGTGCTCGGTGATCGTGTGCTGCTGCTGCCCGCGGCCTCGTCGACGGCGCCGAGCGTGCTCGCCGACGCCGACCTCATCGAGCGCACGCGTCAGGGCACGTTGCGCCTCACGTGCATCGCGGGGCTCACCGGTCGGCCGGGTCTCAGCGCGCCGCTGCTGACCGTTCCGCAGCCCGGCGCCCTGCTCGGCGCCCCCGTGGGGCTGGGGCTGGTCGGGCCTCGGTTCAGCGATGTCGCGCTGGTCGAGGTGGCCGTGTCGCTCGCGGCCGCTACGAGCTGACGAGAACCTCGTCGAGCGCGAGCGGTCGTGAGCCGCTCACGAAGCGCGGCGAGACCGGGGTGCCCGCGGCATCCGTGAAGCTGACCAGGGGTGGCTCCCCCCACGGACGGTGGCGCGCGCCCCAGTCTCCGAGCGCGCCGAGCACGACGAGCAGCTCGCGCCCGGCGTCGGTGACGAAGTATTCGTCGCGAGACCGCGCCCCGTCGCGCTGCACGGCCCTGCGGTCGAGCACGCCACCCTCGACGAGGGCCTCGAGCCGGGCGGAGAGCACATCGCGCGGAAGGCCCAGCGATTCGAGGAACTGAGTGAACCTGGTGCTGCCCGCGAGCGCGTCGCGCACGATGAGCAGGGTCCAACGGTCGCCGAGCACATCGAGGGTGCGCGCGATGGGGCAGCGGAGGCTTCCGCGGATCTCGTCCATGGCATCATCCTAGCTGAGTTTGTAAAACAGACCTAGCGTGTTAGTGTCGCGATATGACGACTCTCGATGGATCAGTAGTACTCGTGACCGGCGCGAACGGCGGCCTCGGCCGCGAGTTCGTGGCGCAGGCCCTCGTCCGTGGCGCGAGCAAGGTCTACGCGACGGCCCGCACGCCGCAGGAGTGGTCCGATGCCCGAGTGGTGCCGCTCGCCCTCGATGTGACGGATGACGCGTCCGTCGCCGCGGCGGTTGCCGCGGCATCCGACACGACGATCCTGATCAACAACGCGGGTATCGGCGGGGGCGGACCGATCTCGGGCGACCAGGCAGCGATCCGCCACATCTTCGACACCAACTTCTTCGGCGCCCTCTCTGTGGCCGCGGCGTTCGCGCCCGTGCTCAGGGCCAACGGCGGGGGAGTGCTCATGAACGTTCACTCGCTGCTGAGCTGGCTCGGCGTCGCCGGCGCGTACAGCGCGACCAAGGCCGCGCTGTGGTCGGCGACCAACTCGCTGCGCCTCGAGCTCGCGCCGCAGGGCACCCACGTGATCGGCCTGCACCTCGGCTACACCGACACCCCGATGACGGAGGGTGTGACGGCACCCAAGAACGACGCTGCCGACGTCGTTCGCGACGCCTACGACGGCCTCGAGGCCGGCGACTACGAGGTGCTCGCCGACGAGGGCAGCGCGTTCACCAAGGCGAACCTCGCCAAGTCGATCCCGGAGCAGTACCCCCAGCTCCAGGCTGGTTGAGTAGGCCGCCCGCGGCCGTATCGAAACCGGATGCCCATGCGGAGGTTTTGACGCCATGCTGAGGCCTCGGGGACCGCGTGGGCCCGAAACCTCCGCATGGGCGACTCGGGCGGCTACTCAGCCCGCGATGGCGGCGACGGCGGCCGCGACGCCGCCGTTGTACGGCGTCCCGTGGCCCGGCAGCACCCACGTCGCACCGGTAGGCAGCAGCGCCTGCAGCGACGCGATCGCCTCCGCGGGCTCATCCGTGAACGGCGCCGGCTGGGGCCCCGTCTGGCCGGTGAGCACGCTCCGGGTGGTGAGGCCGTCGCCCACGAAGACCGCGTCGACGAGCGGCGAGTAGATCGCGATGCTGCCGGCCGAGTGCCCGGGCAGGGCGATGATCTGCGGCGCACCCGGCAGGTCGAGGGTCTCGCCGCCGTGCACGTCGACCACCTCTTTCAGGTAGGTGGTACGCGCTCCGCCCTTGCGGAGCGCGTAGCTCATGAAGCCGAGCAGCGGGCCGAGCTTCCGCGGGCCCATCGTGTTCTTGGGCTTGAACTCGCCGCGCGCGCGGGCCGCGTCAGCGGCACCGACGTACACCGGAACCCCGTGCTCGCGGCGCAGCCGCTCGGCGAACCCGATGTGGTCGCTGTCGCCGTGGGTGAGGATGAGCCCGCGGATGTCGTCGAGGCTGCGGCCCATGGTGCGCAGCTCGGCGACGAGGTCGGACCAGTGCCCGGCGAGGCCGGCGTCGACGACGGTGATGCCGTCGGCGGTGTCGATGAGGTAGGCGGCGACGATGTCGTTGCCGATGCGGTGTAGTGAGGGTGCGAGTTCCATGATGGCTATGCTAATTAGCCATCATGGCTACTGTCAATAGCTATACTCGACACATGCCCACTCCCGACCGCACCTCGCTGCAGCAGATCGTCGACGCCGCGCGCGACATCCTCGAGCGCGACGGACTCGCCGGCCTCACCATGCAATCGGTGGCCCAGGCCGTGGGCGTGCGGGCTCCGTCGCTCTACAAGCGGGTCAACGGGCGCGACGAGCTGGTTCGGCTGGTTGCCGAGGCGACGATGGTCGAGCTGACCGCACGGGCGGAGCGGGGACGCACGGCTGCCGAGATCGCCGACGCGCTGAGAACGTTCGCGCACGAGCATCCGGCCGGGTATCACCTGGTGTTCTCGCCGGAGGCGCACCTTTCCCTCGAGCTGGTGACCGCGGCGAGCGCGCCGATCCTTCGTGTCGCCACCGAGCTGGCGGGGCCGGATGACGCGCTCGAGGCAGCTCGTACTCTCACTGCCTGGGCCAACGGCTTCATCGGTATGGAGCTCTCGGGCGGGTTCAACCTCGCGGGAGACCTCGAGCGCGCGTGGGACTACGGGCTCGAGCACCTGGTGGCGGCGATCTCGAAACACCGCCGTAGCACCGACTGAATAGCATGGGGGCATGACCGAGCCGATCAACCCCCCGCCGCGCCTGCTCATGGGTCCGGGCCCGATCAACGCCGACCCGCGCGTGCTGCGTGCGATGTCCGCGCAGCTCGTCGGGCAGTACGACCCGGCCATGACCGGCTACATGAACGAGACCATGGAGCTGTATCGCGGGGTCTTCCGCACGGCCAACGAAGCGACTCTCGTGGTCGACGGCACGAGCCGCGCGGGGATCGAGGCCGCCCTCGTGTCGCTCATCGAGCCGGGCGATGTCGTGCTCGTGCCGATCTTCGGTCGTTTCGGGCACCTGCTGCGCGAGATCGCCGAGCGGTGCCAGGCCGACGTGCGCGTCATCGAGCGCGAGTGGGGCACTGTGTTCACGCCCGCCGAGATCGAGAAGGCCCTCGTCGAGCACTCGCCCAAGCTTCTCGCGATCGTGCACGGCGACACCTCGACGACCGTCGTGCAGCCCCTCGACGAGCTGGGTGCGCTCGCCGAGAAGTACGGCGCGCTGCTCTACACGGATGTCACGGCCTCCCTCGCGGGCAACACGTTCGAGACCGATGCATGGGGCATCGATGCCGTCACGGGCGGGCTGCAGAAGTGCCTCGCCGGTCCCTCGGGCAGCTCGCCGATCTCGCTGAGCGCGAAGGCCGTCGACGTGATCAACTCGCGCAAGAGCGTGGAGGCGGGCATCCGGAGCGCGGGGGATGCCGTGAGCAGCACGCCCATTCGCAGCAACTACTTCGACCTGAGCCAGATCCTCGACTACTGGGGTCCGAAGCGCCTCAACCACCACACCGAGGCCACGAGCATGCTCTATGCGGCGCGCGAGTGCGCGCGACTGCTCGTCGACGAGGGCATGGAGAATGCCGTCGAGCGGCATCGGATGCACGGCGCAGCCATGCTCGAGGGCGTGAAGGCCCTCGGCCTCGCCGTGTTCGGCGACCAGTCGGTGCGCATGAACAATGTCGTGGGCGTGCACATCCCCGACGGGATCGACGGCGACAGGGCCCGCTCGACCATGCTCAGCGACTACGGCATCGAGATCGGCACGTCATTCGGCCCCCTCGCGGGCAAGGTGTGGCGCATCGGCACGATGGGCTACAACGCGCGGCGGGATGCCGTACTCACCACCCTCGCGGTGCTCGAGCAGGTGCTCCGCCGTGGGGGAGTCCCCGTCACCGCAGGCGCAGGAGTGGGCGCTGCACTGGACTCGTATGAGTAACGAGGCCGCGCTCATCCTCGATCGCTGCGACGAGCTCGCGGCGATCTCGGCCGACCCCGAGCACCTCGTGCGCGTGCACCTCTCGCCCGAGCATCGCGCCGCGAACGATCTCGTCGCGTCGTGGATGGTCGAGGCCGGTCTCTCGACCTGGCAGGACGCCGCGGGCAACCAGTGCGGCCGCCTCGAGGGCCGCGAGCCCGGCCTGCCCGCGCTGCTGCTCGGCTCGCACATCGACACTGTTCCCGATGCGGGTCGGTACGACGGGATGCTCGGAGTGCTGCTCGCGATCTCCGCAGTCGCCCGGCTCGACGCTTCGACCCTGCCCTTCGCGGTCGAGGTAGTCGCCTTCAGCGATGAGGAGGGGACCCGCTTCGGCACGGCACTTCTCGGCTCCCGCGCGCTCGCCGGAACCTGGAACGACGACTGGTGGAACCTCACCGACTCCGACGGCATCACCCTTTCCGAGGCGTTCATCGACTTCGGGCTCGACCCCGCGCGCCTGCCCGGTGCGTTCCGTCGCCCGGAAGACCTCGTCGGCTACCTCGAGGCGCACATCGAGCAGGGCCCGTACCTCGATGACGCCGACCGGCAGCTCGCCGTAGTCACGTCCATCGCGGGCGCGAGGAGGTTCGAGCTGACCATGACGGGCAAGGCCGGCCACGCGGGCGGAACGCCCTACGACCGGCGCCGCGACGCACTCGTGGGCGCATCCGAGCTCGTCGTCGAGATCGAGCGGCTCTCGAAACAGCAGCACGTCATCGGCACCGTCGGCAAGCTCGAGGCGTTTCCCGGCGGGGTCAACGTGATCCCCGGCCGCGTCGAGTTCAGCCTCGACCTGCGCGCGGAGTTTGACGAGGATCGCGACGAGTGCCTGCGGCTGATCTTCGAGGCCGGGCACGCGATCGCCGCGCGGCGGGCGCTCGAGTTCCACACCCACGAGATCTACCGCGCCGACGCCGTGGTGTGTGACCTCGACCTTCGCGCTGGCATCGAAGCGGGCATCCGGAGCACCGGTGACGAGTCTCCGATGGCGTTCTGGTCGCGTGCGGGCCATGACGGCATGGCCGTGGTTGCGGTAACACCGATCGCGATGCTGTTCCTGCGGTGCAAGGGCGGTGTGAGCCACCACCCCGACGAGTCCGTGCGGGCGATGGATGTCGCCGCAGCCCTCGACGCCTACGAGGCCGCGGTTCTCGCCCTCGCCGCCCGCCGCTGATTCGGGCTGCCTCCTCGCCTCGTGCCTCCTGCAACTCCGGACATATGTTCGGCGTGCTGCCGAATGTCCGGAGTTGCCGTGCCGATACCGCCTACTTCTCCGGAGGTGGCACTTCCTCGCCCGTCGCCGCGTCCATGGCCGACTGGCCGGGCGGGAGGTTCGAGAGATCGGGGGCGATGACCTCGGGCATCCGGCCGGAGTCGGGCAGGCCGAACGTCGCGATGCGGCCAGCTCCCGGGGAGAGCACGAGGTCGTCGGAGCGCTTCACGAGCGTCTTGCCACGGAAGAAGTCGGGCTGGCGGATTGCCCACACCCCCATGAGGATCGCCCCGATGATGAGCGCGCCGACACCGACGACCGCGGTCGCGCCGATGCCGAAGATCGTCACGTTGTTGCCGTTCGCGTCGACCAGCCAGTCGGGGAGGGCGAACTGCTGCAGGCCATACACGAACACCGCGGCGAGCATGAGCCCGCCGAGGAGAGGGAAGAGCCCGCGCATGATGAAGTTGCGGAACGACGATGTGAGCGTCTTGCGGTAGTACCAGACGCACGCGAAGCCCGTGAGGCCGTAGTAGAACGCGATCATGAGTCCGATGGATCCGATGAGCGCACTCAGCAGGTCGGTGCTGATCAGTGTGAAGAGCAGGTAGAAGACGGCAGACACGATGCCCATGCCGACGGTCGACCAGGTCGGGGTGAGGAACTTCGGGTGGATGCGCGCGAACTTGGCAGGCACGGCCTTGTAAACCGCCATGGAGAGCGTGGTGCGGGCCGTCGGCAGGATCGTCGTCTGCGTCGAGGCGGAGGCCGAGGTGAGGATCGACGCCGCGAGCAGCAGGAGCAGGATGTGCCCCACGATGCTGTCGCCGAACAGGGCAGGGCCGATCGCCGAGAACACGTCGTTGGCGTTGCCCTCGGCTCCCAGGCCGATGCCCTCCGTCCCGACACCCGCGAACGAGATGGCGGCCACCGTCACGAGCGTGTAGGTGACGAGCAGGAGCACGGTGGAGAGGATCGCGGCCCGGCCGGGCGTCTTGGCCGGATCATCCGACTCCTCGTTGACGGAGACCGCGGTGTCCCATCCCCAGTAGATGAAGATCGCGGTCAGGGCCGCGGGGGCGATGACGCTGCCGAAGTCGAGGGTGAACGGGTTGAACCAGTCGAGCGACGGGATGATCGAGTAGCTCTCGCCCGTGCCCGAGTAGACCCGCACGAGGGCGAAGACGGCGAACATGATGAGCACGAGCACCTCGATGCTCAGTAGCACGTACTGCAGGCGGGCCGAGATCTCGATGCCGCGGTAGCAGATCCACGTCATGATGGCGATCCAGGCGAGGCCCGCCGCCGTCGACCACACGACGTTGTCGGCGAGGTCAGCGACGCCGGGAACCCCGAGCTGGCCGATGAAGGTGAACGAGTACGACCCCGCGATCTGCGCGAGGTTCGCCATGACGATCACGTCGGCCGCGATGATGCCCCAGCCGCCCATCCAGCCGGTCTTCGGGCCGAAGGCGCGCGAGGCCCACGTGAAGGTCGTGCCGCAGTCGGGCTCGGCCTTGTTGAGCTCCTGGTAGGCGACGGCGATGAGGTACATGGGGATGAACGCCAGCAGCACGATGCCGGGCGCCTTCACGCCGGCGAGGAGGGCTCCGCCGCTCGCGACGATGAAGCCGAGGCTCGCCGCGAGGCTGTACGCGGGGGCGGTGGAAGCGACACCGACGACGACGCTCGAGAGCAGTCCGAGCGCACCGCCCTTGAGTCCCTTGCCATCGACCGCGTGGCTGCTCGGAGTGACCGATGTTGACATGGAACCGCCCTTCATTGGACCTATTCGGCTGAATCTACTCCCGAATCGAGGTCGTCGCCGTTCCAAATATCCGAGCACTCGATTTCGTCGACACCGTGCTCGACGAGGTAGCTCCGCGCGCCCCGATCCCCGCTCAGCGTCTCCGCTACGGCCACCCAGTGCGCAGCGTCGATGTACACCGGATGCCCCGGCCGCCCGTCGTACACGGCCTGGCGCAACTCTCCCGACGAGCCGAGAACACGCTGCACGACGGAGGCGGGCAGCCCCGGCAGATCCACGAGGGTCAGGAGGGCTGCGCCCCCGTCTGCCGCGGCCAGTCCGATGCGCAGCGACTCCGACATGCCGAGCTCCCACTCCATCGCCACGACCGTGGTCACGTTCGGCAGGTCGGGCACGAGCGGCCGCGCGATGGGTGCCTGTGCGCCGAGCACGACGATGACGCGCGTGCAGCCGCCGTCGAGGAGGGCCGTGACCGCGAGTTCGAGCCAAGGGGTGCCGTCGGGCATCCGGAGCAGGGCCTTGGGGCCGCCCGCGCGCGTGCCCGCGCCCGCCGCGAGAACGATGCCGGTGGTGTCGGGGGCTGTGCTGTCTGCCATTGTTGTAGTCAACATGATGGACGTGACAGACACCGCACTGCGCGAGGGCCTCTACGCGAGCCTGGCCGTGCGCCGCTGGGTCGAGGATGTCGCCTCCCGCGCCCCGTTCGCCTCGCTGGACGAGCTTCTGGCGGTGGCGAGCGCCGAGGCGTCTCCGCTGTCTCCCGACGAGATCGACGAGGCCATCGCGCACCACCCGCGCATCGGCGAGAAGCCCGTCGGGCAGGGCACGTCGCAGAACTTCTCCCGGTCGGAGCAGGGCGCGTCCACCGAGCTCGCCGACGAGATCGTCGCGGGCAACGCCGCCTACGAAGAGCGCTTCGGGCGCGTGTTCATCATCAGGGCCGCGGGGCGCACACGCCGCGAGATCCTCGACGAGCTGACCCGCCGCCTCGAACTCGACGACGCGACCGAGCTGCAGGTCGTCGGTGTGCAGCTGCGCGACATCGCGCTGCTGCGATTGGAGAAGCTGTACTCATGAGCCACGTCACCACGCACGTACTCGACGCCGCCCTCGGGCTGCCGGCCTCGGGCATCCCCGTCGCCTTGACCGGACCGGATGGCGCACTCATCGCCCTCGCGCAGACCGACGCCGACGGCCGCGTTAAGGACCTCGGCCCCGAGCTGCTCCCGGCGGGGGATTATCGGCTCGAGTTCCAGGTCGGCGCCTACTTCGCCGCCTCCGGCCGCGCCGCCTTCTACCCGCGCGTGACCATCGACTTCATCCTCGCCGACACCACGGCGCACTACCACGTGCCCGTGCTGCTGAGCCCGTTCGCGTACTCGACGTACCGCGGCAGTTAGTAGTCGGTGCGGTGGTCGTGTGCGAGCCAGGCGTCGAACGGCGCTGACGCGTCATCCGGTCGCAGCGAGTCGATCTTCACGTCCCACGTCGAGCGGTCGCGGCTGAAGAGCTCGTAGAACTCCCGGTCGTCGAAGCCGCCGCGCGCGGCGTCGTCGCGGTCGGCAGCGAACACCACGCGGTCGACGCGCGCCCACAGGGCAGCCGAGAGGCACAGCGGGCACGGCTCGCACGACGTGTAGAGGGTCGCTCCCTTGAGCGAGAAGTCACCGACGACCTGGCAGGCGGCCCGGATGGCGACGACCTCGGCGTGTGCCGTCGGGTCGAGGTTCGCGGTCACGCGGTTCTGGCCCTCGGCGACGAGTTCGCCGTCGCGCACGATCACGGCACCGAACGGACCGCCGCCGTTCGCGACGTTCTCGGTGGCGAGCTGGATGGCGCGCTCGATCCAGCGCGTGTCGACAACCGATGCGTCGCTCATGCGAGACCCGCCGAGAATCGCCACGACTCGCCCGCGGGTGGGGCGTGCTCATCCAGAACCTGCGCCTCGATGAGGCCGTACGGCCGGTCGGCGGCGATGAAGACCTCGCCGGGGTTCTCGAGGCCGAATGGCGAGAGGTCGACGAGGAAGTGGTGCTTGTTGGGGGCAGTCAGGCGCACCTCGACGATCTCGGGGATCTCCTCGATCACGGCCTTGCCCATGTGCCACAGCGTCTGCTGCAGGGCCAGCGACTGCAGGGTAGCGAATTCGCGGATCATGATCTCCTTCACCTTCGCGTAGGTCACGTTCCAGTCGACATCCACGCTCGCGAAACGCCACTTCGCGACGAGGGATGTCGCCATCACCCGGTCGTGGGTGGGCTGCAGCGTCGTGTACTCGTCGACGAGGAAGTCCGCGAACTCGGAGCCCGTGGACTTGAGGATGACGAGATCTTTGAGGCCGCCGATGACGTACTCGCCGCTCGCATCCACGGTGATCGCCGCGGTACGGGTCTCGCCGCCGCGGCGGGTCCAGGTGTGGTCGTGCTCGACGCCGTCGATGACGGCGCGCTCCCACGCGAACTCCTCGATCTCGATGCGCGCGCCCTCGATGGGCTCGACATCGGCCACGAAGTGGCGGGCGAGGGCGAGGCCGTACGCCTCGATCGAATCGATGCCGACGGACTTGGCGAACGCGAACGCGGTGTTCTTCTGGGTGTCGGTGGGCAGCACGTTCGACTGATCGCCCTCGAGGTAGGCGGGGCCGAACGGGCCGCGCATCGCCGTGGTGACGGTGAGGTCGTGGATCTCGTGCCTCGCGGTATCGCGGACTATCCGCACGACGCGGTTCTCCGCTTTGCCGTACTGGTTGTCGCCCAGGAAGATTGCCATGCTGCGATTGTTGCAGGCACGTGTTTCCGAGTCGTTTCTACAGCCGGTCGTGCTCCTGGTCGGCGCTCGGCACGAGCGGGATGGCGATCACCGGCGCGAGCGCGGAGATCACGAAGGTGAGCGGGTAGCCGACGAGCCCGATGAGCCCGCCGAAGAGCGGACCGGCAATCGACGCCGTGAGGAACTGCCCGGTGTTCTGGGCGCCGAGCGCGCGGCCCGCCCACGCCGTGCCCGCCATCTCGGCCACCGAGGTGAAGGCGAGCCCGTTGTCGGCGACCGTGACACTCGTGGCGATCACGAACACGATTCCGGCCGCGGCGAAGTGGGTGGCGTCGACGGCGGCGAGCAGCAGCATGACCACGGCGGCCGAGGCGGCCACCCAGCGTAGAGGGCGCACGCGACTGCCCACACGGTCGCTCATGACCCCGACGCCGATGCGGCCGATGGCCCCGATGAACTGCGCGACGCCGACGAGGATGCCCGCGGGCAGCGGATCCCAGCCGAGCTCCGCCACGAGCCACACCAGCCCGAACGTGGAGAGCAGGAACTGCGGGAGCACGAGCAGGGCCGAGACGGCGTGGATTCGCCACAGGAACGAGCTCGTGCGGTACGGGTTTACCGGGGCTGCGGCATCCGGTGCAGGGGCCACGCGCGGCGGGTTGACGATCACGATCGCGGAGACCACGGCCACTACCGCCGTGAAGACGAGCGGCACGAGGAGGGCCGCAGAGATGCCGGATCCCGACGCGATCACGGGGATCGTGACGGCGGCGATCGTGACACCGAGCGGCTGAGACATCTGCCGGATGCCCATCGCCAGTCCGCGTCGGTGCTTGGGGAACCATCCGACGACGACGCGTCCACTTGCCGCGTTGGCGCTCGCGGACGCAGCACCGCCGAGCAGGAAGAACAGTCCGAGCCAGAGGTATCCGTCGGCGAACACCGCGCCGAGGGCTGCGAGTGCCGTGAGGGCGAGGCCGCCCGCGATCACCCAGCGCTCGCCGATACGGTCGGCGAGGGCTCCCCACGCGATGAGGGTGAGGACGAGGCCGAAGGAGGTGGCGGCGGCGAGAAGGCCCGCCTCCGCGAGGGAGACTCCGCGCTCGAGGTGCAGCAAGGGGATGAGGAAAGCCGGCGTGGTCACGAAGACGGTGCCGGCGACCTGGGCGAGCACGCCCACAGCGAGCATCGCCCACGCGCGGGACGGGGTGGAGTCGAGCGTCATCGGGTGAGCAGTTCTCCGTCGCCGGGGGCAGCGCCTCGAAGCCAGGTGCGGCGAACCACTCCTCGCAGTTCGCGACCGTCGTACGCGCTCACGGGATTCTTGTGCAGCAGCTCCTCCTTGTGCACGGTGAACGTGGCGTCGGGGGCGAAGGCGACGAGGTCGGCGTCCGCCCCCACCTCGAGGCGGCCCTTGCGGCCGAGCCCCACGAGGTCGGCGGGGCCGCGCGACATCCACGAGACAACGGTGGCCAGCGGGATGTCCCGGCGGGAGGCTTCGGTCCACACCGCGGCCAGCCCGAGCTGCAGCCCGGCGATGCCGCCCCACGCGAGCCCGAAGTCGCCCTCGCCACGCGTCTTCAGCTCGACAGTCGCGGGTGAGTGGTCGGTGACCACGATGTCGATGTCGCCGTCGAGCAGCGCCTGCCACAGCGCGTCGCGGTTGGCGTCGTCGCGGATGGGCGGGCAGCACTTGAACTGGGTGGCGCCGTCGGGAATCTGCTCCTCGGCAATGGTCAGGTAGTGCGGGCAGGTCTCCACTGTGAGCGGGAGACCTTCTTTTTTGGCTGCGCGGATGGCGGGCAGCGCGGCCGCGGACGAGAGGTGCAGGATGTGCGCGCGTGCGCCCGTGCGCCGAACGCCCTCGATGACCCGCTCGATGGCCGTGGTCTCCGCCTCGCCGGGGCGGGACTCCACGAACCGGCGGTAGTCGGTACCGCCGTCGTTGGCGTGGTCGTCGAGCACGCCAGGATCCTCCGCGTGCACGATGAGCAGGCTTCCGAGTTCCGCGATCTCCTCGAGGGCGGCGCCCAGTTGCTCGGCGTCGAGGTGCCCGAACTCGTCGACGCCCGACGGTGCGAGGAACGCCTTGAAACCGAACACTCCGGCCTCGTGCAGCGGGCGCAGCGAGCCGAGGTTCTCGGGCACTGCTCCTGCCCAGAAGCCCGTGTCGACAGCCACGTGCGCGACAGCGCGCTTGATCTCGAGAGCCTCGACCGTGGTTGTCGCCGGGATGCTGTTGAGCGGCATGTCGATGAGGGTCGTGACCCCGCCCGCGGCGGCCGCGGCAGTCGCGGTGGCGAAGCCCTCCCACTCCGTGCGGCCCGGCTCGTTGATGTGCACGTGGGTGTCGACGATGCCGGGCAGCAGCACCTCGTCGCTCGCGAGCGTGGCGTACTCGGCTCCCTCGAGCGGCCCGTCCGAGATCTCGGCGATGCGCCCTCCCGTGATCCCGATCTCCGCCGGTCGGAACTGCCCATCCACGAGCGCGGATGCCGCGCGCACCACCACTTCGTATCGTTCAGTCATGAGTACCTCCATTATCGCTGCGCTCTTCCCCGCTCCCGGCCGTCACTGACCCGCTGTAACCTCGCCGCAATGCGCCGCTCGTACCATGAGCCATGCCCACCCTGTCTGCTGGAAGCGCACTCCTCGAATGCCCGAAGCACATGGAGTACGGCCCGTGCGGCGGCGTCGAGTTCGACGGCACGTGCGAGGTCTCGCCGCACGCGTGCGTGTTCCTCGAGCTGCCGACTGTGCGCTGGCACGGTGTGGCCTCCGCCGAGCCTCCGGGGCGCTCTGATCCGGTGCCGCCCGCACCCGTTTCCGCGGGGGCCGTGGCCATGCGCGAACTCATGGCCACGCGCCCGATCGTCGTGGCCGACTTCCCGGCGCGGGCGCTCGATGCCGCCTCGATCGGGGAGTGCGCCGGGATCCTCGCGGGGCACGTCGACGCGGTTCTCGCCGGTGACGCGGGCAGCGCGCGGGTGCAGTTTCCTCCCGCATACCGCGCGTCGCTCATCCGGGCGGCAGGCGTCCAGGTCTGGACCGGCTTCAACTGTCGCGACCGCAACCGCGTCGCCATGGAGGGCGAGCTCGCGGCGCTCGCGCACGTGGGCGTCGCGGGCGTGCACTGCGTCACGGGTGACCACACCACCACGGGCCAGCGACCGGATGCGACCCCGGTGTTCGACCTCGACTCCACAGAGGCGGCGTCCCTGGCGCGGGCCAACGGCCACCTCGTGAGTGTCGCCGAGGCACCGGCCACGCCGCCCGTCGACCGCCGGCCGGACAGGCTGCTCGAGAAGTTCCGCGCGGGAGCTGAAGTCTGCTTCGTCAACCACGCGGGCGGGGCGGCACCCGTGGCCACCTTCGTCGCGCGGGCCCAGGACCTCGGGGCCACGATGGCGTTCATCCCGTGCATCCCCATCGTCGTCGACAGGGAGAGCGCCGAACTGCTGCGTACCTTCACGACGCTCGTGCTGCCGGAGGGGTACCTGGAACGCATTCTCGCCGCCAAGGATCCCTTCGCGGAGGGCATCGCTGCGGCCGTCGACCTGGGGCGCGAGTTCCTGGAGATCGACGGCGTCACGGGCGTGAACCTGTCGGGTGGAGCGGGCCCCGGCCGCGAGGCCTGGTTCGCCGAAGCCCTGGGACGGATCTCAGATGGGCTCCGCTGACATGGGTCCCGCCGACTGGGACGCGCGCTACGAGACCGTCGGCGTGTGGTCCCGTGAGCCCAATGCGTGGGTGGAATCCGTGACAGCGCACCTCGACCCCGGTAGCGCCGTCGATCTCGCCGCGGGCGAGGGCCGCAATGCCCTGTGGCTCGCGGGCCTCGGCTGGGAGGTCACCGCCGTCGACTTCTCCGCCGTGGGCCTTCAGACCGGGCGGATGCGCGCCGCCGAGTCGAACGTCGACATCGAGTGGGTCGTGGCCGACGCGACAACCTGGGTGGCCCCGTCGCTCGTGGACCTCGTCGTGATCGCCTACCTCCAGCTGCCCGCGGCTGACCTCGCTCGTGCCATCGGCACCGCGGCCGGATACCTGGCTCCCGGCGGCACGCTCGCGCTCGTCAACCACGACAGGGCCAACACCGTGGGCGGTCCGCAGGACCCCGCCGTGCTCGCCACCGTCGAGGAGCTGCGGGCTGCCGCATCCGGGCTGCACATCGTGGAATGTCGGCAGGTGGAGCGCGTCACGGCTGCGGGCACCGCGATCGACGTCGTGCTCGTCGCGAGGGCCGACTAGCCCGGCAGGTGCGCGAGAGTCCATGCGTCGTCCACGAGTGTGTACTCGTCTCGGCGCGACGCTGCGTCGGGGTTGCTCTGCCAGAAGGTGAGGCGCGTGGGCCGCACGACGAAGCCTATCCAGGTCGGGGGAGCCTCGGCCGGCACCTCGAACGCCGCCCACTCGCTGACGCGCTCGCCGAGGTCGAGCTGCGCGAACTCGGGAGAGTTCTGCCACGCGAGCTGCTTCAGGTAGGGCGAGCGCCTCGCGAACGCGGCGGTCTGCTCGTCGGCCGGGGCGACGGACGCGACGCCCTGCACGACGAGCTGGCGCGTGAAGTTCGGCCAGAGGAACGTGAGGGCGACGGCGGGGTTGGCCGCGATATCCGCGACCTTGCGCGAACGCGAGTCGGTATGGAAGTAGAGGCCGTCGTCGTCGAACTCGGTCAGAAGCACCGTGCGGGCATCCGGTCCGGCTGGTGACACGGTCGAGAGGATCATCTGTGGTCGATCGATGTCGCTGTTGGAGGGCAGCCACTCGTCGAGGAGCGGGTAGCCGCTCACCGGTTGAACCGCGCGATCTCGCCGAGCTCGGAGACGCCCTTCGAGACCGCCGCCGCGACGAGCTGACGGCCCCACTCGGCCGTGGCCTCCGTCGGGTCGCCGATCACTCCGGACGGCCCGAAGTCGTCGGACTGCCAGCCGAACGCGACAGATCCGCCGTTGAACGTGATGTGCTCGAAGTCGGCTATGGCGTCCGGGATCCAGCGCTCGGCTGTCGACAGGTCCACGAGCTCGGGCCGCAGTGCCATGACCATGGAGGTCTCACCGTGGCCGCCGTGGATACCGAAGCCGCGCTCGTCGGGCCCTTCGAGGCCGTCGCCCGCGGGCATCCCCGCGTTCATCAGGAAGGTGCGCAGCCCGAACTGGATGTGCAGCTCCCGCAGCGCGACCATGAGCAGCGCCGTGTTGCCGCCGTGTCCGTTGTAGAACACCAGAGTGCGCGCGGGAGTGTTCGCGACCGAGCGCCCGAGGTCGGTGAGGGTGCGCATGAACGTGTCCCAGCCGAGGTACATCGTGCCGGGCGCCCAGTGGTGCTCGTTCGATTTCGTGTACGGGATGGGGGCCAGCCGCCACACGTCGAGGCCAGTCTCGACAGCCGCATCGACGATGAGCGACGACACCAGGTCGGCCATGATGAGGTCGGTCGAGAGCGGCAGGTGCGGACCGTGGTGCTCCACGGCGCCCGTGGGCAGCACGATGATCGAGTCGGCGGTGAGGGTGCGCGCGAGCGCGGGGCCGGAGAGCTCGTGCAGCTCGCGCGAGCTCACAGCTGCGACCCTGTCGCCACGGGCGGCTTCGCCTTGAGCTTGCCGGGGTTGAGCAGGTTCTGCGGGTCGGTGGTGGCGGCGTGCGCGGCGGTGCGCTCGGGCTCGTAGTCCACGAACCACTGGTGCGGGTTGTGGTACCCGACGCCGAGGGCGGTGAGCCTGTCGAAGCCGGCGAAGACCTCGTCGGCCGACTCGTACTCGCCCACGAGCATCCCGATGGGCCGGCCCTTCTGAGCTTCGATGTGCAGCATGCCTCCACGGTAGACCGCGTGCACCTCGTCGATGCGATCGACGAGGGCGTCGCCCGAGACCTCGACGTGGAAGTACTTGTTCGGCTCCGACTTCTGCAGCCACTCCACGGGGTGGTTGTAGCTCAGCATGCTGATCTTCATCGAGGTCTGCGCACCCTCGCGGATGTCCTCGACGCGGCCCCCCGCCTCCTCGACGAGGCGAGTAGCCTCCTCGATCGACGCGAGGTCGAGAATGCCGCGCAGCGAGGCGCGATCCTTGGCGATTCCCGGATCATCCGGCAGCGCATTCGCGAGCGTGGGCAGGTCTGCGGACACCAACCGCGGGGTCGGCTCCAGGTCGGCGAACGGCCGGATGACCGACAGCGCGCCCTCGAATGTCGGGAAGCTCGCGAAGAAGCCGCGCCACTCCTGCAGCGGCTCGAGCGCGACGGTGGCGCGTGCGATGATCCCCGCCGTGCCGTAGTTGTGGATGTAGGGATCAGCGGCCTCGCCCTCCACGTGCACGAGTTCGGCGTCGGGAACCCCGTGGACGACGTCGAGGCTCAGCACGTAGCCGTGGTGCAGCATGCCGTGCTTGATCGAGCCGGTGCCGCCGGAACCTCCGGAGATGAAACCGCCGATGGACGACTGCGCCGTCGACGGGTACATGAGCAGCTGCTGGCCAACCTTCCACGCCGCCGTCTCGAGGGAGATCATGGTGGCGCCGGCCTCTGCCGTGATGAAGCCGTCGCCGACCTCCACGATCGCGCGGGCGCGCGACATGTCGAGCACGAGACCGCCCGACATCGGGATGCCCTGGCCGTAGTTGCCCGTGCCCTTGCCGCGCGGCGTCACGGGCACGCCGTGGCGCACGGCAGCCCCGATCACGAGCGCGATCTCCTCCGCGGTGGCGGGGTAGGCCACGAGGTCGGCGAACCCGAGGGGGAGCTGCTCGCTGATGACGGGCGACATGCGCGCGCCATCCACCGACGCCTTCTCGCGTGCGGCGAGCTCGGTGCTCACGCCCTTGTCGCCGAGGAGTTCGCGGAGTTCTGCTTCGAGGGCTTCGAGGTTCATAACTGCTTTCAGTGCATGACCATCCCACCGGTGACGTTGATCGCCTGGCCGGTGAGGTAGTCGGAATCGGAACTGGCGAGGAAGAGTGCGACGGAGGCCACATCAGACGACTGCCCGAGCCTGCCGAGGGGGGAGTACGACGACCACGTGTCGATATCCGCCTGGGTGCGCGTCGCTGCGCCCATCTCGGTGAGGATGTAGCCGGGGCACAGCGAGTTGGCGGTGATGCCGTGGCATCCCCACTCCAACGCGGCCATGCGGGTCAACGCAACCACGGCGGCCTTGGAGGGCGGATATGCGCCTTCGCCCGCCCCACCCTTCTTGGCCGCCATGGAAGCGAGATTGATGATCTTGCCGCCGTGACCGGCGGACATCATGGCGCGCGCGCAGACCTGCATGGTCGTGAGCATGGCGCGCGTGTTGATCGAGAACGTCTCGTTCCAGTCCTGCACCGTGAGGTCGAGCAGGGAGGTGAACCTGAGGATGCCCGCGCTGTTGACGAGCACATCGACGCCGCCCATGCCCTCGACGGCGGCCTCGGTCGTGGCTTGGGTCGCTACCGGGTCGAGCAGGTCTACCTCGTGGAACGTTCCGCCGATCGCGGCAGCGTGGGCGGTGCCGACGTCGACGAGGCGGTCGAGGATGCTCACGCGCGCGCCCTCGGAGGCGAAGCGTGCGGCGATCTCGCCGCCGATGCCACGAGCCCCGCCCGTGACCACGATGCGCTTGCCGTGGAGGCGAGTACTGGTCACGGACGGGGTCATGGCTGTGCTACCTGATTCCTGTTACTTGAGGCCGAGCGACATGTCCACGAACTGGTTCGTGTACAGGTCTTCCGGGGTGAGGCCGTCGGCTACCTTGACGTCCTGTGCCGCGAAGATGGGCGTGACGATGTCGAAGAGCGACTTGACGCGGTCGGCGTCGAAGTTGCCGAGGGTGTCATCCGGTCCGTTCGCGACGATGCCGTCCTTGAGCTGGGTGTCGAACGAGTAGTCGGCAACGCCCTGGCTGTAGACCCAGCCGGTGTCGTACGCGTCGACGAGCGCGAGGATGAGCTTGTTGGTCGCGTCCTTCGTGGTGCCGTCGTAGTAGTCGATCTCCGCCTGCTGCATGACGGGCACGAGGGCCGTGAGGCAGTCGGCGTACTTCGTCACGTCGTCAGGACGCACGGAGACCATTGCCGCGTACTTCGGGAAGCCCGCGTCGTTGATCAGCTGGTAGCTGACGTCCTTGCCCCACTCGGGAACCTCGTTCTTGTAGATGTACGGCTCGGCAGACGCGAAGCCCTGCTGCGCGATCTTGCCGCCCTCCGACACGAACACGGCGGGCGAGCCGTCGTACGTCGAGTCGATCTGGTCTGCCGAGAGCACGCCCGCACCGACGAAGTAGTCGATGTAGACGCCGCCCGGGAAGACGCGGATCGTGGTTCCGGCCTTGCCCAGGTCGGCAATGGTCTTGACGTCAGGGTAGGTCGCGGGGTCCCACATGATCATCTGGGGGTCCTTCTCGAGCGGCTGGAAGACACCGACCGTCGGCAGGTCTACCGAGTGGGCGATGGCCTCATCCGTGCCCACATACGCCATGAAGATCGAGTCGTCGCTGTAGAGCTGCGCGTTGGGCTGCGAGAAGCCGACGGCCGGGCCGCCCGCGAGAATGGTCACGTCGACGCCGGTGTACTCGCCGCTGGCCATGAGCGGGCCGGTGACCGTCTTGTTGGTGTCGTCGATCGTGTAGTCGGAGCCGAGCAGCGAGTACAGGTGGCCGTGCTCGGCCTCGGGGTTCCAGTCGGTCTGGATCTTGATGTCGGCGGGGCAACCGGCGGCGGCGAGGTCTACCGAGCCGATGGTGAGATCCCCGGCGCCCTCGGTGCTGTCCGGGGCGGGAGTGCTACAAGCGGCGAGGGTCAGCGAGCCGGCGATGAGGCCGGTCACGACGATCGCGCGCGAACGGGTGATGCGCATTGGATCTCCTTTTGTGATGTGTGATTGCAAGGGGTCGGATGAGTCTGTGAGGGGCTGGCGGACCTAGCCGAAGTCGTACCACTTCCCGACGGCTCGGCGACCGAGCCAGCCGAAGAACAGGAAGATGACGACGCCGAAGAGGGAGGCGACGAGCACGGAGGCGTACAGCTCGGCGGAGTTCAGTCGCGCGCTGTACTTCGCGATGAGCGCTCCGATGCCGGGAGTGCCCCGCTGGAAGAAGAAGTCGCCGACGATTGCGCCCACGACGCTCAGGCCCGCCGAGATGCGCAGGCCCGCGAAGATCGCCGGGGTCGCGGCCCGCAGCTCGAGCTTGGTGAGTATCGTCCAGCGGGACGCGCCCTGCAGGCGGAACAGCTCGCGGTGCGCGCGATCGACCGACTGGAGGCCGAACAACGTGTTGCCCACCATCGGGAACAGCGAGATCATCACGGCCACGACGACGCGCGACGGGAAGTCGTAGCCGAACGAGAAGCCGATGAGCGGCGTGATCGCGATGATCGGGATGGCCTGCAGGATGACCGCGTACGGGAAGAGCGTGCGCTCAACCCAGCGCGCCTGGCTCATCGCGATGGCCCAGACGATGCCGATGAGCGACGCGAGCACGAGGCCGACGAGCGCCACGAGCGCCGTGTTGCCGAGCGCCTCGAAGATGTCGGGTGCGGTCTTCGGCTCGATGAGCTTGCCGAGCACCACATGCGGCTGCGGCAGCAGGAAGGCGCGGGTGCCGAGCAGCGCGTTCGCGATGTAGGCACCGATGACGATGAGGGCGAGAAGCGCCATCGGCGGGCCCCACAGGCCGATCTTGCCGGGGCCGAAGTTGCGACCGCGGCGGCGCAGGGTCGGTGTGATGCCGGTCGAGTCGGCCATCAGTTGTGCCCTTCCCTCAGCGCGTGCGAGACCTTGCCGACGAGCTCGGCGAACTCGCCGGTGAAGCGGATCTCGGGGTCGCGCGGCATGGCGAACGGCACCTCGAAGGTGTCGACGATTCTGCCGGGGCGACCCGACATCACGATGACCTTGGTGGAGAGGTACACAGCCTCGGAGACCGAGTGGGTGATGAACAGGCCGGCGAACTGCTTCTCGGCGAAGAGTCGCAGCAGTTCGTCGTTGAGGCGCTCGCGCGTGATCTCGTCGAGGGCGCCGAACGGCTCGTCGAAGAGGAACAGTTCGGGGTCGAGCGTGAGCGACCGCGCGAGGGACGTGCGCATGCGCATCCCGCCGGACAGCGCCTTGGGGAGGTGGTTCTCGAAGCCCGCCAGACCGACGAGGTCGATGGCCTCCTTGGCTTTGGACTCGCGCTCGGACTTCGGCGTCTTGTGCAGTTCGGCGAGCAGCTCGACGTTGGCCTGCACGTCGCGCCAGGGCAGCAGGGTCGCGTCCTGGAACACGTAGCCGATGCGGTCGGTGTCGAGTTCGACGGTGCCGTGTGACGCGGTCTCGAGACCGGAGGCGATGCGCAGCAGGGTCGACTTGCCGCAGCCGGAGGGGCCGACGACGGTGACGAACTCGCCGCGCTTGACGGTCAGGTCGACTCCCGAGAGGGCTACGGTGCCGTCGGGAAACGTCATCTGCACATCCCTGAAGTCGAGGAGCGTGTCTGTCGTGGTTGCGGTGGGCATGGTGGTGTCACCTCATTTCGAGGATCGGTGTGTGGATGGGGGATGCGACCGTGTAGCTGACCTCGCTGTGCGCCACGAGGGAGCCGGCGTGGATGACGTAGCGGTCCGCCGAGGCGTTCGCGATGACATCCGACAGGCTCGTTCCGCGCACGGCGAGGAGTTCCGCCCGCGCACCGACCCTCACGCCGGCACGGGGGAGATTCATGACGGAGCGTGCTCCGTCGCTCACGGCGGTGTACGCCTCCGCGAGCGAGAGGTGGCCCGCGGTGACGAGAAGCGACGCGGTCTCGAGCGCGTCGCTTCGGCCCACGGGGTTGAAGGGGTCGCGCACGTTGTCGGCCCCGGCCCCGACGCGAACACCGGCGTCGAGCAGTGGACGCAGGGCTGTGAGACCTCGGGGTGTGGACACCGGGTGTTCCCAGCCCTGCAGGTACAGGTTGGTGATGGGCAGAGAGATGATGCCGATGTCGCTCTCGAGCACGGCCGCGATGACCTCGTCGAGGGCTGCGGGCTCGAGGGTTCCGAGGCGCACGCAGTGTCCGGCCGAGACGGAGACCGTCCAGTCCTTCACGATGCGGGCGAACTCGAGCAGTGTCGGGTCGCCCGAGAGGCCCTCATCCGTGTGCATGTCGACGCCGATGCGGCGGCGCTGCGCGAGGGCAAGCAGGCGGCGCAGGTCGTCGAGCGGAGCGGGGGCGAGGTGGGGCGCACCGCCCACGAGGTCGACACCGAGGTCGAGGGCTGCCTCGATCGTGGCATCCGGGATGTCGGAGGCGGCGAGGGCGACGAGCTCGATGTCCATGAGGTGGGAGAGCTCCTCGCGCACCTGCACGAGCGCACGGACTCCGCGCAGCGGGTCGTCGCCGATGAGCATGTCGACGTGGCACCGGATGCCCGTCGTGCCGTTGCGCAGCATGCCGAGTGCTGCGGCGCGGGCACGGTCGGCGATCGACTCGGTCGTCATCGCCGAGGAGTAGGCGCGCCACGACTCGATGGCCTTCACGAGGTCGCCCGCGGGCGGGTTGATGAGGTCCCACGAGAGGGCCTTGTCGAGGTGCGCGTGCGGCTCCGCCGGGGCGGTCAGCAGCATGAAGCCGCTCAGGTCGATGATCGAATCACCGGATGCCTCAACCGCAGGCTCGGCCGGACGCACGGCCCGCACGATGTCTTCGATGAGCTCAACGTCGACGAGTGAGCCGTCCGGCAGCAGGGCGTTCCTCAGCAGCGACAGCTGATGGGGAAGTTCGGTCACGGTGCGATCTCCGGGGGTGTGAGACGTGGTTCACAGCGTTCGCACCGTTGGGTCCGCTGCAGGGCAATGTTGATGTCCTCAACAAGTGCGAATCTACGAGCGCTTCGTTTCTGGCATGTGACGCGATCATTTCCACGTGTTAATTTGCGGCAGTGTGTTGGGTTCGACGTGATACGAATTCACCCAACGAAGGAGGACACCGTCACTGCGCTCGACACCGAGATCGACCGGCAGACGCTGAAGGTCGGCGCGCGCATCCGGGCGCTCCGCCGCGCTCGCGGGCTCACGCTCGAGGAGCTCGGTGCCCTGTGCGAGCTGTCGCATCCGTTCCTCAGCCAGCTCGAGCGCGGCCGTGCCCGGCCCAGCATGGTGTCGCTCGAGAAGATCGCACGCGCTCTCGGCAGCAGCCAGCTCGAACTCCTCGCGGGCGGCGACGAGACCACGACGACCCTCGTGCGCGCGGCGGAGGGCACACGGGGCCACTACGGCGAGGGCGAGGCCCGGATGCTCGTGCACGGCACTCGCCGCTTCCACCCCATGGAGTTCCGAGGTGCGAATCTCGAGGTCGGCGACTACTTCGTGCACGACGAGGACGAGTTCATCCACGTCGTCGAGGGCTCGGTGGAGGTCGACCTGGGGGAGCAGGGGGTCTCGGTTTTGGTGGAGGGCGATTCGCTCTATTACGTTGGGGGCACTCCCCACCGCTGGAGAGCCCTCGAGCCCGGCGGGTATCGCCTGTTCGTGGTCAAGGAGAAGCCGGAACAGTTGTGAATGCTCTAGACGACACCGCGTTCGACATGACCGTCGTGCGACGCACGGACGACGCCGACGGCGTCGCGCTCATCGAACTGTCGGCGCAGCGGCCCCTGCCACGGTGGCAGCCCGGCGCCCACATCGACGTGATCCTGCCGAACGGTGACGCCCGCCAGTACTCGCTGTGCGGCACCCCCGGCTCCACGACCTGGCGCATCGGCGTGCTGCGGGAGGACCTCGGCCGGGGCGGCTCCACGTGGATCCATGACAACGCGCTCGAGGGTGCAACCCTGCGCATCGCCGGCCCCCGCAACCACTTCGAGTTCAGCGCCGACCGCGGCACGCGCTACCTGTTCATCGCGGGCGGGATCGGCATCACTCCGATCTCCGCGATGGTGTCGGCAGCGGCTGCTGCTGGCGTCGAGTATCGGCTCGAGTACGCCGGTCGGTCGCGCTCGACGATGGCCCTGCTCTCCCTCGAGGACGAGCATCCGGGCCGCGTTTTTGTCTACGCGGCGGACGAGGGCCAGCGCCTCGACCTCGCCGCGCTGTTCGCGACCCTGCCGCCGTTCACGACCACCTACTGCTGCGGACCGGCGAGGCTCATCGAGGCAGTGGAGCTTGCCGCGCGCGGCCGGCAGCTCAAGGTCGAGCGGTTCGAGCCGAAGGAGCTCGGCGCTCCCGTGCTGTCGGAGCCGTTCGAGGTCGAGCTCGCGTTCTCGGGGCTGGAGCTCGTCGTGCCGCCCGAGCGCAGCATCCTCGACGTCGTGGAGGAGGCGGGCGTTCTCGTGCTCTCCAGCTGCAAGGAGGGCACGTGCGGCACGTGCGAGACGCGTGTTATGTCGGGGGAGGTCGATCACCGCGACTCGATCCTCACGCCCGACGAGCAGGACGCGAACGACGTCATGTACATCTGCGTCTCGCGCTCGGCGGGGGAGAAGCTCACACTCGAGCTCTGAGCCTTCAGCCCACTCGGCGACGCAGCGCCTCCACGAGGTCGCGCTCGTCGGCGTTCACGAGCTCGTAGTCGCGCACCACCACGTGCCCGTCCACGACGACATGCCGGGGGCGGCGGCCCGGATTCGCCCACAGCAGTCCCGCGAGGGGGTCGGCGACCCCCGCATCGGCAACGCCCGACACGTCCCACACGCACAGGTCTGCGGCGGATCCGGGCCGCAGGTGACCCAGCTCCGGGCGCCCGAGCCCGGCAGCAGAACCCGCCATCGCCATGCCGAGCACCTCGCGCGCGGCGAGGGGACGCCCCACGAGCGGCGCGACCTGCATCGCGAGCCGGGCGTCGGCGAGGAGGTGTCCCGCATCGTTGCTGCCTCCGCCGCTCGTACCCAGACCCACCCGGATGCCCGCCGCCAGGAGCGCCGCGACGGGGGCGATGCCCCAGCCCATCGGCAGGTCGCATCCGGGAGCATGCGTGGCGGTGACGCCCGCCCTTGCCAGTCGCGCTATCTCGTCCGCAGTGACGTCGCACAAGTGCGCGAGGGTGACGTCGTCGGCGACCCAGCCCCACTCCTCGAGCAAGTCGATCGGCCGCCGGCCGTACTTCTCGAGCGCGATCTCGGTGTCGACCTGCTCGTTCGACTGGGTCCGGCGGCGCAGGCCGTGGCGTGCCGCGACCTCGCCGAGCAGCTCGAACGTCTCTCGCGAGTCGCTGTGCACGCCAGCGGGGCCCACCGCGAGCTGGAGCATTCCGTCGCTCGTGACGCCGCGCGACTCCCGCCCGTGCGTCGAGTTCGCCGGTTCTGCCCATCCCGAGGCTGACGCATGGGCAGAACCGGCGAACTCGGCGAGGAGGGGCGTGCCGCCCGAGCCGGTGCCGAGGAGGGCGGTCGCGATGGCCTCGGCGGATGCGGCGGCCTCCTGTGGGTCGTCGCGCGCCGATCCCCGCACGAACACGAGCCGCCCGCCGAGCGCCCGAGCCGCGCCGGCCGTCGCCCGCGCGATGGACACTGTGTCGGCCCCGCTGGGCCAAGTGAGGTGGTGGTCGGCGACCGTCGTGACGCCGCTCAGCAGCCCCTCCGCGACGCCCACGGATGCGGCGACAGACGCGAGCTCGGCATCAACGCCCACGCGTGCGTACGCCGCGGCCATCGTGGGGAGCCAGTCGCGCATGGCGACGCCGCGCGTTCCGGGCAGGGTACGGAACGCCGACTGAAGCAGGTGATGGTGCGCGTTGACGAGACCGGGGGTGACGACGCACCCTGAGGCATCGAGTGTGCCCTCACCCGCCACGACGAGGTCGCCGCTGCTCTCCGTCGTCTCGTCGAGGAGGATCGCTGTCGCGCCGGTGATCGTGAGCATGGTGTTTTTCTACACCTGCGATGTGACGGGTTCGTAACACGGCTGTGTAACGCTGTAGCCATGTTCGAGATCGCGGACCGCCTCCTGGCCGCTGCCGATGCCGGGCGGACCCTTGTCGTCGCCACGGCGATCTCCATCGAGGGCAGCGCACCGCGCACCGTGGGCACGTCCATGGCGTGGGACGGCGAAGCCGTCATCGGCACCATCGCGGGCGGATGCGTCGAGAGCGCGGTAGTCGAGGCGTGCGAGTCCGTGCTGGCGGGAGCGGCAGCCCACACCGTGGAGTTCGGGGTGAGCGACGAGACGGCGTTCTCGGTGGGGCTCACGTGCGGCGGGATCATCCGCGTGCACGTCCAGCCCTTCACCGCCGAGCTCGCCGACAGCCTGCGCGCGGGCACCGCCGTGGAGGTCTGCCACGAGTTCACGGAGCGTCGGCCGATCGAGCGCCGCATGATCATCTTCGGCGCCATGGACTTCTCGGCGGCCCTCGCACGGGCCGCTTCGGCGATCGGCTACCGCGTGACCGTCGTCGACCCGCGCCCGCTGTTCGCGACGCCCGTGCGCTTCCCGACCGCCGAGACCGTGGTGGTCTGGCCCACCGAGTATCTCGCGTCCACGCGCGTGGAAGAGCACACCGTCATCTGCGTCCTCAGCCACGACGCGCGCTTCGACGCCGAACTCATCGCCCAGGCGCTCGCGCTGCCCGTCGCCTACGTGGGCGCCATGGGCTCGCGCACGACGCACGACCGCCGTGTCGCATCCCTCGTCGAACGGGGCGTGAGCCCGGATGCCCTCGCCGCACTCCATTCGCCGATAGGGCTCGACCTCGGAGCGAGCACGCCCGAGGAGACCGCGATCTCGATCCTCGCCGAGGTGCTCGCCGCGCGGACGGACACGACGGCGCTCCCGCTCGCGGTGCTCGACGGCGCGATCCACGGCCGCAGATCGGTGCGCACCTGAGCCGCACTGTCGGCTCGATCAGCCTGAGCTGACGAGCCTCCACAGGCGGTCGCGTGACATGGGGAGCTCGTGGGGCCGCACGCCGAGCGCGTCGCGGATGGCGTTCGCGAGGGCTGGGGCCACGGGGTTATATGGCGCCTCACTCATCGACTTCGCGCCGAGCGGGCCGAGGGCATCCGTCGTGTCGGCGAAGAGAACCTGCGTGCGCGGGATGTCGGCGAACTGGGGCACGTGGTAGTTGCGGAACGCCGTGGTGAGCACCTGGCCGGCATCGTCGAGCTGCATCTCCTCGTAGAGCGCCGTGCCGATGGCCTGGGCCGTGCCGCCCTCCACCTGGCCGCGCAGCTGCTCGGGGTTGAGCACGTAACCGGCGTCCGCGGCCTGGATGGACTGCAGGATGCGCACCTCTCCCGTCGCGGGGTTCACGGCAACCCGGAACGCGTGCACGTTGAACGACACCGAGCGCGGTGAGCCGTCGTGCGAGGCCGTGGCGGTGAGGCCGGGGACCGGTCCCTGCGCCCCGATGAGCTCGCGCAGGGCGACTGCCGCCGCGAGCAGCGCCTTACCGGCCACCACCACCCCCGCAGACCCGAAGGCTCCCGTGTCGTAGGCGACGGCATCCGTGTCGGATTGCCGGATGCTCACGCGGTCGACAGTCGTGCCGAGAGCTGTCGCGACCAACTGCGTGTGCACGGTCGTGGTGCCGTTACCGAACTCGGCGGTGCCCACGGCGATCTCGTACGAACCCTCGGAGAGCAGCGTCACCGAAGCCGTCGCGTAGTGGCCGCGCGGGGCGATGGTCGCGATCATGGCGATGGCCATGCCGGTGCCCACGGGCCAGCCAGCGGGGCCGACGAGGGAGTCGTCGAGGGCGCTCTCGGCGAGGTCGAGGCACTGGTCCAGCCCGTAGCTCACCATCGACAGGTCGCTCTGTTCGTCGACGGAGGTCACGACGAAGTCGTCGCCCGGCACGATCACGTTCTTGCGGCGGAACTCGAACGGGTCGATGCCGAGCTTTCGCGCGAGCTCGTCCATCGCCGACTCGATCGCGAAGATCACCTGCCCGAGCCCGTATCCGCGGAACGCCCCCGACGGCAGGTTGTTCGTGTAGACCGACTGCGCGTCGACGCGCTTGTTGGCGCAGCGGTACACCTCGACGGACTCGTGGATCGAGTGGAACATGACGCCGACCCCGTGGTTGCCGTAGGCGCCCGTGTCCATGAGCTGGTCGACGGCGAGGGCCGTGAGGGTGCCATCCGCCGACGCTGCGACGGTCACGGCGACGCGCATGGGGTGGCGCGTGGGAGTGATCGTGAACTCGTCGCCGCGCGTGAATTCGTACTGCACGGGCCGCCCGGTCTTGAGCACCGCGAGGGTCACGAGGTCTTCCGTGAGCAGCTCCTGCTTGCCGCCGAATCCGCCGCCCACGCGGGCCGTGAAGACGCGCACGCGGGCAGGGTCGAGCGAGAAGATGTGTGCGAGCTCGTCGCGTACGAGGAACGGCACCTGGCTGGAGGTGCGGATGACGAGCCGCCCGTCCGCGTCGAGCCAGCCGCGCGCGGCATGGGTCTCGAGGGCGGCGTGGCTCACGCGCTGCGTCTGGAACACGCCGCTGAAGGATGCGGCGGCCGACGCCACCGCGGCGTCGACATCGCCAAGCTCGCCGTGGAACTCGGCGACGGTGTTGCGCTCGGGAGCACCGATGCGAGACGCGGGCCCCTTGTCGCCGTGCACGAGTGGGGCGCCGGGGGAACGCGCGACGAGAGGGTCGAACACCGCGGGCAGTTCTTCGTATTCGACGACGATCTCGCGGGCGGCGAGCTGGGCGATCCCCACCGTGTCGGCGACCACGGCGGCCACGCGCTGGCCGCGGAACCGCACGACGTCGTCGAACACCCGCGAGTCATCCGGGTCGTCCTCGCGGTTCTCGTGGCGACCCGTGGAAAACAGCACGTCGGGGGAGTCGAGATGGGTGAGCACGGCGTGCACGCCGTCCAGGGCGAGGGCCGCGGAGGCATCGATCGAGAGGATGCGCGCGTGCGCGTGGGGCGACCCGAGGATCGCGAGGTGCAGCACGCCCGTGGTCGTGACGTCGAGCGTGTATGGCTCGGTGCCCGTGACGACGCGCAGGGCTGCGGGAGGGGCGATGGAGCGGCCGGCGGCATCCCCGGCAGACGCGCTCTCGGTGTTGTGCACCCCGCAGATCGCGTCTTCGATGGAGCGGTAGCCCGTGCAGCGGCACAGGTTGCCCTTGAGCAGCCGCGGGAGGTCATCCGGCGAGACGTTCTCGAACGTGGAGGCCGTGACGACCATGCCCGCCGTGCAGAACCCGCACTGGAAACCGCCGGCATCCACGAACGCCTGCTGCACCGGATGCGGGTGCTCGACAGTCCCGAGACCGGACACGGTCGTCACCGAAGCCCCCTCGAGCCGGTGTGCGGGGTAGATGCAGGAGTGCACGGGGCCGCCATCGAGAAGCACGGTGCAGGCACCGCAGTCGCCCGCGTCGCACCCCTTCTTCACCTCGGTGTGCTCGAGGTCGCGCAGCAGCGTGCGCAGCACCTGGCCGGGCCGTGGCGTGGTCTCGACGGGCGAGCCGTTGACAGTGAACCTCACGAGAGCTCCGCCCGGATCTCCTCGGCGAACGCGAGGCTCATGGCGCGGCGCCAGTCGGGCGTGCCGTGCGCGTCGAGGTACCAGTCGTCGATCGTGTCCACGACCGCCGCAACCTCGGCGGGGGAGGGCGGGGCGTCGAACGCGAGGCGGTGGGGGCGGGTCGTGCCGCCCGTCACGGAGAGGACCGTGCGGCCGGAGGCATCCGTGCGGCCCGTCACGAGAGTTCCCGTGCGACCGAGCGGCGACAGCGAGATGCGGCGGAACGCGGTGCGTTCGAGCGAGGCGAGCGGAATCCGGATGGCGCGCAGCACCTCGCCCGCGCCGAGCACGTTCGTGCGCACCCCCGTGACGAAGGCCGCAGCAGGCACGACGCGCTCGGACGGCCCCGCCCACAGCACGAGCTCGGCGTCGAGCGCGACGGCGAGCGAGGTCATGGGCCCAGCGGGCAGCGAGAGGGCGATGTTGCCGCCCACGGTCGCGATGCGCTGGATCTTCCACGACGCGAGCAGCGAGTCCGCGCACTGCTGGAAGAACTCGTTCTGCGCGCGCAGCATCTCGATCGTGCAGGTCGCCGACACCTCGAGTACGCCGTCCGTCTCGGCGAGGGGCTCCCAGCCCATGCCCATGAGGTCGACGACTCCCGTGACACCCAGCTGCTCCTCGGAGAACAGCCATGTGCCGCCGCCCAGGGGCACCTCGCCCGGTGCGAACGCGAGTTCGGCGCGCGTGCTCGGCACGCGCGTCTCGCGTACGTCGATGAGGTCCATGGTCTGAGTCTCGCCGATGGATGTGACGGGGGTGTAACGCCTCGCGCTCGCGAATAGGATCGCACCATGGCGAAGACGGCTGTACATTTCGGGGCGGGCAACATCGGGCGCGGTTTCGTCGCGCAATTCCTGCACGAGAGCGGCTACGAGGTCGTGTTCGCCGACGTGAGCGAGGAGCTCATCGGCGCACTCCAGGCGCGCGACTCGTACGAGGTCATCGAGGTGGGTGAGGGCGCGGTCACTAAGGTCGTCGACAACTACCGCGCGATCAACTCGAAGTCGCATGAGGCCGACGTCATCGCGGAGATCGCCGCCGCCGACATCGTGACGACCGCCGTCGGCGCGCGCATCCTGCAGTTCGTCGCCCCCGTCATCGCCGCGGGTCTCGCCGCCCGCACGCGCGAGGAACCGCTCGTCGTCATCGCGTGCGAGAACGCCATCGGTGGCACCGACGTGCTCGCGGCCGAGGTGCGCAAGCACGACCCGGCAGACAATGCGATATTCGCGAACTGTGCCATCGACCGCATCGTCCCCGAGCAGTCGGGCGGCCTCGACGTGACCATCGAGTCGTTCTTCGAGTGGGTCGTCGACAAGACCCCGTTCGGTGGCAGCACCCCGGATATCTACGGCGTCACGTGGGTCGATGACCTCGAGCCGTTCATCGAGCGCAAGCTCTTCACCGTCAACACGGCGCACGCCGCCGCCGCCTACCACGGCATCGACCGCGGCTGGGTCTCCATCCGCGAGGCGCTCGCGACGCCCGAGTTGCAGGCCGAGATCCGCGCGGTACTGGCCGAGACGAAGGCGCTTCTGGTCGCCAAGCACGGCTTCGACCCGGATGAGCAGCAGGCGTACATCGAGAAGACCCTCAAGCGCATCAGCAATCCGGCCCTGCCCGACACCTGTGAGCGCGTGGGCCGCGGACCGCTGCGCAAGCTCTCGCGCAAGGAACGGTTCATCGGCCCCGCCGCCGAACTCGCGGAGCGCGGCATGGAGGTGTGGAACCTGCTGAACGCCGTGGGCGCAGCACTCCGCTTCGACGTGGAGGAAGATGCCGAGAGCGTGGAGCTGCAGGCCATGCTCGCCTCTGGTGTGCCCGCGGCCGCCCTCGCTGAGACGATCACGGGGCTGACGCCGGGGCATCCGCTGTTCCCGCACGTCGTCGAGGTCATCGAGTTGAGGCTCGCGCGCTGATGGCTGACACAGACGACGACGCGCTCTCCTGGGCGGGAGACGAACCCACTCGTGCCCCGGTGGCCGAGCCTGTCGAGACCACGTACGTCGAGACCTCGCCCGACGCCAAACCCCAGCTGCCCGCGGCCCTCCTCGTCACTTACGGAATCTTGGCTGGCGCATACCTTCTCTACACCGTGGGCTGGGTAGTGAGCGTGCAGCGCTACAACGCCTCGTTCGTGGCCTCGTCCGAGCCGCTCAACGCCGTCATGTTCGGCCTCGGGCAGATTCTGGCCATGGCAGCTCCTGCGCTCTGGCTGGCCGCGTCGCTCGTGCTCACGCGCGGCCGCAAGCCGATCATCCGGCTGATCGCCCTGCTCGTGGGTCTTGCCGTCGTCGTTCCGTGGCCGTTCGCCTTGGGGGTGTGGCAGTGAGCATCGCAGACTCGGACAACCCGATAGAGGGGATCGTCGCGGACGACGCGCGCGAGGCGAAGCGTGGCCGCTATGGCTGGCTGAGCCTCGTCGTGGCGGCACTGTTCGGGCTGTTCTTCGCGTACGACGTGTGGGAGGCGATCGGCAACCTATTCGGCGTGCCCGCGGAGTACAGCGCGCTGGGCATCGGCGACCGCACGCCATGGTGGCTGCTGTGGACGGGTGTCGCGATCCCGCCGGTCACCTTCGTGATCGCCGTGCTCCTCGGCCGCCGGCGTAACGTCTTCGGGAAGGCGCTCATCTTCCTGGTCGGCCTTGCTGTCGTCGCGGCGCTGACCCTCGGCGTCATCGCCCTCGGCACCGCGATCTTCCCGCCCGTGGCCGAGCTGCTCAGCAACTAGCGCGTCACACTATCGCGAGCAGCACCAGCAGGATCAACACGAGCTGGGCGATGTAGCGCGGCCAGAACGGGAACCCCGCGCGGCCGAAGCGCTCGGGGTTGGCCGCCGCGTGCGCATTGGCGGGGAACACCGCGACGAGGAACAGCACGAGGGCGATGCCCGCGGCGAACCGTGTGAACGGCACGAGAATGCCGATGCCCCCGGCAATCTCGCACAGGCCGGTGAAGCGCACGAGGGTCTTCCCGCTCACGCGCGTCTTGAACGCGGGCGGGATCATCGCCGCCATGCCCCGTGCCCGCGCGGGGATGAAGTGGTTCACTCCCATGAACAGGAACGTGCCCGCGAGCCCGATCCGGATGACCCACTGCACGATATCCATGCGTCCCATCGTCACACGGGCGGGCGGGCATCCGTGCACCGGGTAAAGTTGCTCGGGTTGTCCCCCCTGACCTAAGGATTCGACCGTGGCCAAGCCGATCGTGCTGATCGCCGAAGAACTCTCGCCCGCAACAGTCGAAGCCCTCGGGCCCGACTTCGATGTCAGGAATGTCGACGGCACCGACCGCCCGGCACTGCTGGCCGCGCTCGCCGACGCGAGTGCCATCCTCATCCGCTCCGCTACCAACGTCGACGCCGAGGCGATCGCCGCAGCCAAGCACCTCAAGGTCGTCGCGCGCGCGGGCGTGGGCCTCGACAACGTCGACATCAAGGCAGCCACGGCCGCCGGTGTCATGGTGGTCAACGCTCCGACCTCGAACATCATCTCGGCAGCGGAGCTCACCGTCGGCCACATCCTGTCGCTCGCGCGTCACATCCCCGCCGCGCACGCCAACCTCGCCGCCGGCACGTGGGCCCGCTCCAAGTACACCGGCACCGAGCTGTACGAGAAGACCATCGGGATCATCGGCCTCGGCCGCATCGGCGCCCTCATCACCGAGCGCCTGCAGGCGTTCGGCATGAACGTCGTCGCCTACGACCCCTACGTCACGAGCGCGCGCGCCCAGCAGCTCGGCGTCACACTCCTGAGCCTCGGCGAGCTGCTCGCCCAGGCCGACTTCATCACCATCCACATGCCCAAGACCCCCGAGACCACGGGCATGATCAGCACCGACCAGCTCGGGCTCATGAAGCCCACGGCGTACATCGTGAACGTCGCGCGCGGCGGCCTCATCGATGAAGATGCGCTCTTCGCTGCCCTCAAGTCGAAGCGCATCGCGGGCGCGGGCCTCGACGTGTTCGTGAGCGAGCCGCCCACGGCGTCGCCCCTGCTGGGCCTCGACAACGTGGTCCTGACCCCGCACCTCGGTGCGTCGACGGATGAGGCACAGGAGAAGGCCGGCGTCTCAGTGGCCCGGTCCGTGCGCCTGGCGCTCGACGGCGAGCTCGTGCCCGACGCCGTGAACGTCGCCGGTGGGGCCATCGACCCGAGCGTTCGGCCCGGCATCCCGCTCATGGAGAAGCTGGGCCAGGTCTTTGCGGGCCTCGCCGACAGCCCCATCACCACTATCGACGTGGAGGTGCGCGGCGAGATCGTCGAGCACGACGTCAACGTGCTCAAGCTCGCGGCCCTCAAGGGCGTGTTCTCGAACAACGTGACCGAGTCGGTCAGCTACGTCAACGCGCCGCTGCTCGCCGAGGCGCGCGGCATCACGGTGCGCCTGTCGACGGATGCCTCGAGCCAGGAGTACCGCAACCTGCTCACCATCCGCGGCTCGCTCTCGAGCGGTGCTGTCATCTCGGTCTCCGGAACCCTCACGGGCACGAAGCAGACCCAGAAGATCGTCGAGATCAACGGCTACGACGTCGAGGTTCCGATCGCGCGCCACCTCATCGTCATGATCTACACCGACCGCCCCGGCATCGTCGCGGTGTACGGCAAGGAGTTCGGCGACGCGAGCATCAACATCGCGGGAATGCAGATCGCGCGCCAGAGCGCCGGCGGCCAGGCACTGAGCGTGCTGACCGTCGACTCACCGGTGCCCGAGCAACTGCTCGCGAAGGTGGGCGCTGCCATCGAGGCCGACCTCCTGCGCGAGATCGACATCGTCGAGGGCTAGCCCCTAGATCGTGTCGGGCGGGGTCGTCGACGTGCGGCGCTCGGCGACGGATGCCCCGCTGCCGTCCACGCCCGACGTCACGGTGGTGACGCTCTGGCGCTTGCGCAGCGTGAGCACGAGTCCGATCACGAACACGACGAATCCCGCTCCCATCAGGATGTAGCCGACCAGGTCGAGGTCTACGAAGGCGTTCTCGAGGTTGACGGCGAAGGTGAGGATCGCGCCGATGACGAACAATACGATTCCGGTTCCAATACTCATGGGGCCGACGATACGCACGCAGCCCGAACGTTCGAGGGGGCTTGCGCTGCCGATATCGTTGTGGCATGTCCAGTTCGTTCTCCCTCGCAGTCATCCGTGGCGACGGCATCGGCCCCGAGGTCATTGCTGAAGCGCTCAAAGTTCTCGAAGCGACCGGAGTCGAGGTGTCGACAACGGAGTATCCGTTCGGCGCCGGCTACTTCCTCGAGACCGGCAAAATCCTTGAGCAGGCGGACCTCGACGCGCTCGCCCAGCACGACGCGATCCTCCTGGGCGCCGTCGGTGGCGACCCGAGGGATGAGCGCCTCGCAGGCGGCATCATCGAGCGCGGCCTCCTCCTCAAGCTGAGGTTCGCGTTCGACCACTACGTGAACCTGCGCCCGACCACGCTCCTGCCGGGAGTCGAGTCGCCGCTGGCAGCACCGGGCGACGTCGACTTCATCGTCGTGCGGGAGGGCACCGAGGGGCCGTACGCGGGCAACGGCGGGCGCGTCCGGATCGACACCCCGCAGGAGATTGCGACGGAGGTCTCGATCAACACGGCGTTCGGCGTCGAGCGCGTCGTGCGCTTCGCCTTCGACCAGGCCGAGAAGCGGAGCAAGAGGCTCACGCTCGTGCACAAGACGAACGTGCTCACGAACGCCGGCGCACTGTGGCAGCGCATCGTCACTGCCGAAGCCGCCAATCACCCGGAAGTGGTCTGGGATTACCTCCACGTCGACGCTGCGACTATCTTCCTCGTCACCAACCCGAGTAGATTCGATGTCATCGTCACGGACAACCTCTTCGGCGACATCCTCACCGATCTCGCTGCCGCAATCAGCGGCGGCATCGGACTGGCGGCCTCGGGCAATATCAACCCCGACGGCACCTTCCCCTCGATGTTCGAGCCCGTGCACGGTTCGGCCCCCGACATCGCGGGCAAACAGCTCGCCGATCCCACCGCCGCGATCCTCTCCGTGGCACTCCTGCTCACCCAGCGCGGTGAACCGGATGCCGCGGCACGGGTCACGGCAGCCGTCGAAGCAGACCTCGCGGCCAGGGGAGCGGCGAAGCGCTCAACCTCCGAGATCGGCGACGCGATCGCGGCTCTCGTCTCTCACGCGTAACCTAAGGACCATCATGAAGAACCTCCTCGCCCCCGCCACACTGCAGTTCCTGGTGAAGCCGAACCAGGAGGCGCGCTCGGCGGCCGAGCACGCCGACATCCTCGCCGAGCCGGGCTTCGGCAAGCACTTCACCGACCACATGGTCGACATTTGCTGGAGCGAGCAGGGCAGCTGGCACCGGCCGCGCGTGCAGCCCTACGGTCCCATCGCGCTCGACCCGGCAGCCGCCGTGCTGCACTACGCGCAGGAGGTCTTCGAGGGGCTCAAGGCATACCGTCACTCCGACGGCTCGATCTGGACCTTCCGCCCCGAGAAGAACGCCGAGCGCATGCAGCGCTCCGCGCGTCGCCTCGCGCTGCCGGAGCTGCCCACCGAGTACTTCATCGAGTCGCTCCGGCAGCTCATCGCCGTCGACGCGCGCTGGGTGCCGTCGGCCGACGACACCTCGCTCTACCTTCGGCCGTTCATGTTCGCGAAGGAGGCGTTCCTCGGCGTGCGCCCCGCGACGAAGGTCAACTACTACGTGATCGCCTCGCCGGCCGGGGCCTACTTCAGCGGCGGCGTGGCCCCCGTGTCGATCTGGGTGTCCACCGACTACGCGCGCGCCGGTCGCGGCGGCACGGGTGCTGCCAAGACGGGCGGCAACTACGCGTCATCCCTCGTGGCCCAGCAGGAGGCGTACGACCACGGATGCGCCCAGGTGCTGTTCCTCGACTCCGAGAAGAGCCAGTACCTCGAGGAACTCGGCGGCATGAACGTCGTCTTCGTCTACAAAGACGGCCGAGTCGTGACGCCCGAGTCGTCGAGCATCCTCGAGGGCATCACCCTCGACTCACTCCTGCAGCTCGCGAAAGACCGCGGTCTCAGCGTCGAGCAGCGCAAGGTGACCATCGACGAGGTGCGCGAGGGCGTGGCATCCGGCGAGATCACCGAGATGTTCGCGTGCGGCACCGCGGCCGTCGTCGTGCCGATCGCGGCGTTCAAGGCCGAGGACTACACGATCGGCGACGAGGATGCGCCCGCGGGCGAGCTCACGCTCTCGCTGCGCCAGGAGCTCACCGACATCCAGTACGGCCGGGTAGCCGACCGCCACGGGTGGCTCACGCGCCTCGACGCCTAGCGCTGATCCACGCGGCGGCGGCGTCCGCTGCCGCCGCGAGCGCCTTCTTCGTGCCGAGGCCGTGGTTCGCGCCCTCGACCCAGACGATCTCGACGGTGGGGGAGAGCGCGTAACCCTCGACCTCGTCGCGCGTTCCGAACTCGTCGCGCGTGCCCTGCACGACGAGCAGGGGTGTCTCGAGATTCTCGAGGTGCGCCGTGCGCAGCTGTGTCGGCTTCAGCGGCGGGTGGAACGGATATCCGAAGCACACGACTCCGGGTGGCCCGAGCTCGTCGGCGACCATCGTCGCAACCCTCCCGCCCATCGACCTCCCGCCGATGAACGGCCGCCCGCCGACCTGCGCGACGGCGGCCAGATACTCGCCAGCGAGTGTCTCCGCGCGCGGCGGCGGCCTGCGCACGCCCTCTCGGCGGCCCGCCATGTACCCGAATTCGAACCGCGCGGTGCGGATGCCCCGGCTCGCGAGCACGTCGGCGAGGTCGTTCATCCCCTTCGAGTCCATGGCCGCGCCGGCCCCGTGACCGAGCACAAGTGTCTCGTCAGCGGATTCGGGCCCCGACCACAGGATGTCCACGCTCATGGCACGAGCGTACTGCGCGCTGTCGCAGGCGTTGGGATGGCTCTGGCCTGCGGGAACCCGCCGCCGGGATCTTGCCGAATTGCTGTGCGAGGGCACCGCGAAACGCCGGCAACGGCGCGTGGGTCCGACCTAGGCTCGGAATTCCCATGACGTACAGCAGCCCCACGGTTAGCCGCATCCAGACCTTCCCGCTCGAGTTCGTGCTGCCCGATGGCGGCCACGGCGCCTCCAAGTCGCGGCCTTCGGCGCGCACCGCCACCCTTGTGAAACTCACGACCTCCGACGGCGTCGTCGGCTGGGGCGAGTCGTTCGGGCCGCCTCGGCTCATTGCCGAGTTCGTGCGCGACGCGGCCCGCTTCGTGATCGGGAGGCCCGTCGACCGGCGGGAGGGCGTGTGGCTCGACCGCCTCACGCGCAGCTACCACCTCACGGGTGGTGGTCCCCAGGTTCTCGCGTTCAGCGGCATCGACATGGCGATGTGGGACGCGCAGGCCCGCACCTACGGCGTTCCCGTGTCTGCGCTGCTGGGCGGATCCCTGCGCGACGAGGTGCGCGCCTATGCTTCCACCGGCTTCTTTCACGAGGCGGGCGACAGCGGTCCGCTGCGCTCCTATATGGAGGAGGCGGTCGCTGACGGCTTCACCGCCGCGAAGATCAAGATCGGCGGAGGTCTGCGCGACGACGTCGACCGCACCGCGATCGCGCGCGAGCTGCTCGGCGACGACGGCCTGCTCATGGTCGACTACAACACCAACGCGACCCTCGACGTGGCGCTGCGCTCGCTTGCCGCCATCGCCCCGCTCGATATCCACTGGGCGGAAGAACCTCTGCTGCCCGATGACACGGGATGGCCGATGCTCCGCAGCTCCGGCATCTCGCTCGCCGCGGGGGAGGCGCAATACACGCGCCACGGGTTCCGCGACATGATCGCGGGGCGGCGCGTGGATGTGGCCCAGCCCAACCTCTCGGTGTGCGGCGGGTTTACCGAGGCCAAGGCCATCGTGGCGCTCGCGACCTCGTTCCACGTGCGCGTGGCCCCGCACGTGTGGGGAACAGGAGTGCTCCTCGCCGCCACGCTGCAGCTCATCGCCTCGCTGCCGGACCTGCCGTTCGGAGAGCGTACGCCCTACCCGCCGCTGCTCGAACTCGACCGCGGCGAGAATCCGCTGCGCGACGGGGTGCTCGTCGAGCCGGTGGTCGCGACCGCCGGTGTCGTGCCGATTCCGTCGTCGCCGGGCATCGGCGTCGAGGTCGACGAGGCAGCGCTCGCGCAGTGGCTCCTCGCCTCGCACGTCGTGGAGGTGGCGGCGTGATCGACTTCGACGGAGTGCTGTTCTTCCCCGTGACCCCCTTCGACGCGAGCGATCGTGTCGAGCTGGGCTTGCTCCGCGAGCACGTCGAGCAGCGCCTCGAGTTCTTGCCCGGCGGGGTCTTCCCCGCGTGCGGCACTGGCGAGTTCAGCTCGCTCGACGCCGACGAAGTCGCGGCGGTCGTCGCCGAGACCGTGCGGGCAGTCGCCGGTCGCGTCCCCGTCGTCGCGGGCACGGGCGGACAGCTCGCCCACGCACGGGCGTGCGCGCGCAGTGCCGAGGCGTCGGGTGCCGACGCACTCCTGCTGCTGCCGCCCTACCTTCTCGGCGGGCCGAGCGCGGGAACTGTCGCGTATGTGGAGGCTGTGGCCGCGGCATCCGAGTTGCCGGTCATCGTGTACCACCGCGGCACCGCCCAGTACACGGCCGAAGCGATGGTGCGGCTTGCCGCGAACCCGAAGATCATCGGTTTCAAGGACGGCACGGGAGACGTTGCCCTCGCGCAGGACATCGTGTCGGCGGTGGCGGCGACCGGCCGGGAGGACTTCCAGTTCTTCAACGGACTGCTCACCGCAGAGCTGTCGCAGGCCGCCTACCGCGGCCTGGGTGTTCCGCTGTATTCGTCAGCCGTGTTCGCCATGGCGCCGCGCATCGCCGCCGCCCACTACGACGCCTACACGGCGGGGGATGAGACGACGCGCACGCGCCTCCTGCAGGAGTTCTACTTCCCGCTCGCGCGCCTGCGCGACCGCGTGCCGGGCTTCGGCGTCTCCCTCGTGAAGGCGGGGGTGCGCCTGGGCGGGCTGCCCGTCGGCTCGGTGCGGCCGCCGCTCGTCGACCCCGCGCCCGAGCATTTCGCCGAACTCGAGGCGCTCCTGGCGCGGGGCCACGACCTGCTCTAGGGGCGCGGTCGCAGGCGCAGCGCCTGCATGCCCCCGTCGACGGCGAGATCGACGCCCGTCGTCGAGCCCGCGTGGGGACCGACGAGGTACGCGACAGCGTCGGCGACCTCGGCGGCCTCGACGAGTCTGCCGTGCGGCTGGCGCGCGGCGAGGGCGGCGCGCTCGGCCACCGGGTCGTCCGCCGACTCGAGAAGGCGCTCGACCCAGGGCGTGCTGGCGGTGCCGGGGTTGACGCAGTTGACCCGGATGCCCTCGCCCAGGTGATCGGCGGCCATGGCGCGCGTGAGGGAGAGCACTGCGCCCTTCGAGGCGCTGTAGAGGGCGCGCTGGGGGAGCCCGGCCGTCGCCGCGATCGACGATGTGTTCACGATCACAGCGCTCGGCGACTCTCGCAGGTGCGGAAGTGCTGCGCGCGAGACGCGGGCAATGCCGAGCACGTTGATGTTGAAGACGCGCTGCCACTCGGCATCGTCGTTGTCGGCCACGGTGCCCTGGGCGCCAATGCCGGCGTTGTTGACGACGATGTCGAGGCGCCCGAACTTCTCGATGACGGCCGCGACGGCCGCGTCGACGGACTCGCTGTCGCCCACGTCGGTGCGCACGGCGAAGTGCTCGGGCGCGGCTCCCGCGGTGTTGATGTCGAGTACGGCGATCCGTGCGCCGTCGTTCTGAAGGCGCGCCGCGATTGCGGCACCGATGCCCGAGCTGCCGCCCGTCACGATCGCGACGAGGCCGTCGAGCGCGCTCACGCCGTCTCCCCGTTCCAGCCGACGAGGCGCTGACGCTGGCGGCCGAGGCCCTCGATCTCGATCTCGACGACGTCGCCTTCGCCGAGGTACGGGAACTTTCCGCCGAACGCGACTCCTTCCGGTGTTCCCGTCAGGATGAGGTCGCCCGGTTCGAGCGCCATGTATTGGCTCAGGTCCCAGATGAGGTGGTCGACGGTGAAGATCTGATCGGCGGTGCTGGAATCCTGCCGCGGTTCGCCGTTGACCCAGCTGCGCAACCGGAGGTCCGACGCGTCGATCTCGTCAGGGGTGACGAGCCACGGCCCCACCGGGCTGAACGTCGGAGCGCTCTTGCCCTTCGACCACTGTCCGCCCGAGACGCCCATCTGGAAGTCGCGCTCGGAGACGTCGTTGGCGGTCACATAGCCGGCGATATGCGCGCGGCTGTCGTCCGGGGAGTCGAGGTACGACGCCCTGCTGCCGATCACGACCCCGAGCTCGACCTCCCAGTCAGTCTTCACACTGCCGCGGGGGATGCGCACGTCGTCATCCGGGCCGACGACCGTGTTGGGCGTCTTGAGAAACACGATGGGGTGGGTGGGTGGTTCGGAGCCCGACTCGCGCGCGTGCGCCGCGTAGTTCTGGCCGATGCAGATCACGGCGCTCGGGCGCGAGATCGGCGGGCCCACGCGCAATCCGTCCGCACCCTCCAGAGGGTGGAGCTCACCGAGGCGGGTGCGCACCCGATCGACCCCTCCTGATTCGAGGAAGGCCCCGTCGATCGTGGGTGTGATGCCCGAGATGTCCAGCGCCACGCCGTCGACGATGACGACGGGCACCTCGGCCCCCGGCGCTCCTAGTCGTGCGAATCTCATCGGTTCTCCTCAGTGTTGGTCGTCCACACGACGAGGCCGTCGTGATCGGTGCTGCGGGTCACGCGCCGTGCCGTGACCAATTCCTCGAGATGGCCGACGAGCATACTCGCCACCCCGAAATCGACCTCGCCCTCCGGCCACGGACCGAGCGCTGATTGCAGAACGCGCACGAGCTCGAGCGTCGTCGCCGAGCGCATCCCTGCGAGCGCGCCGAGCAGCTCGCCCTCGACGAAGGCGGCGTAGCGCGCGGAGTCCGCGACGAAGCGCGCGACGTCGCTACCTCGCCGCGGGGCGAAGTGGGCGCTCAGCAGCAGCTCGGCGCCGTACGCCCCGAGCCGCTCGCAGGTGGCGAGATAGTCGGCGGGGTAGCGGTAGTTGGGCGGCATCGCGGGGTGGCCCGCGAAGTCGGGAACCCCGTCGCCCAGCAGGGCGTCGGCGATCAGAAGACTGAGGGTGGTCTCGTCCCAGAGGGCTAGATGCCCCGCCGAGTGCCCCGGTACGTGCAGCAGTTCGATGACGCGGCCGCCGAGGTCGATGACGTGCCCGTCGTCCACGAGCTCGTCAACGCTCACCGGCGCCGAGCGCTCGTGCTGGAGCGCCAGGAACTCGTCGCTCCAGCCGATGCCATGCTCGGCGACGAACTCCTGGTACCGCTCCGCTAGCGTGCGGTCGGTGTTCCCGATGAGCACGGCGTCGCGCTCGTGCGCGAGGATCCGGGCGCTCGGGGCCAGTCGTCGGATGTCGGCGGCCCCGCCCCAGTGGTCGATGTCGCAGTGCGAGATGACGACCGTGCCGATCTCATCCGTGGTGCGGCCGATCCCTTCGAGGTAGGGAACGAGATGCTGCTCGAGCTGCCCCGCGATCCCGGTGTCGAAGACCAGGAGGGCGTCCGTGCCCTCGACGAGATACGCGGTGTTCCTGCGCGCGCCGAGGGGCATGTCGATGAGGTGCAGGCCTGGGGCGAGCATCCGGGTCACCACTGCGGCACCGGGGGCTGCACAAAATCGGGGTAACGCACCTGCATCGCCGCGACGTCGTCACGCCGACGCACGTCGCTGTCGAGCCAGCGGGTGTGCAGGCGCGCGAGAGCGTCGTGGTCGAGCTCGATGCCGAGGCCGGGCGCATCCGACACCGCGATAGCGCCGTCGGTGAAGGTGTGCGGCCGGGTGATGACGTCGTCAGTCTGCCACGGGCGGTGCGTGTCGCAGGCGTGCAGGCTGCCTTCGACGCACGCTGCGGCCTGGATCATCGCCGCGAGACTGATACCCAAGTGGCTGTTGGAGTGCATCGAGAGCGACATCCCAAAGGTGCTGCAGATCGCGGAGAGCTTCTGGGTCGCGCGCAGCCCGCCCCAGTAATGGTGGTCGGTGAGCAGCACCTGCACGGCGTCGAGGGCGACGGCGTCCGGAATCTCGTCGATGCGCGTGACGCACATGTTCGTCGCAAGCGGCATGCCCGTCGCAGCGTGCACGCGGCCCATGGGCGCCCTGCCGACGCACGGATCCTCGAGGTACTCGATGATGCCCGTGAGCTCCTCGGCAACCCGGATGCTCGTGGCCTCGGACCACGCGCCGTTCGGGTCGAGGCGCAGGGGAACTCCGGGGAAGGCCTCGGCGAGGGCGCGCACGGCGGCGATCTCCTCGTCGGGTGGGAAGACCCCGCCCTTGAGCTTGAGCGAGCGGAATCCGTGCAGGTCGATCATCCGCTGCGCCTGCGCGACGATGCCCGCGGGGTCGAGGGCTTCGCCCCAGTCGTCGTGGGGTGCCCCGGCGACGGGATGCTCGGCCCAGCGGTAGAACAGGTAGGCGGCGAAGTCGATCCGTTCGCGCACCTTGCCCCCGAGCAATTGGTGAACGGGCACGCCGAGCACATGACCGGCGGCGTCCAGGAATGCGACCTCGAAGAGCGAAACGACAGTCGCCCGCAGCTTGTGCATGCTGTTGTCGCCGAAGACGTTGTGGCTCGGCTTGTTGTCGACGAGCGAGGCCGGCACGGTCGCCGCGGTGATGTGCTGCTCCGCCAGCTGCGCGAGGCGGTTCGGGGAGAGCACGGTCTCGCCGACGAGGTGCTGCGCGAACGCCGTGAACACCCCGAGGTAGTCGTCGTCGCCGTAGCTCTCGCCGAGGCCGATCGTGCCGTCGACAGTCTCCACCTCCACGATCGTGCGGGGCGTGTAGGGCTGGTGCACACCCTGCATGTTGAGCAGGGGCCCGTCCGCGATGAGGACGGGTGTCACCCGCACGGCGGCAACGATCGCCCTGCCGAGGGAGGCCTCCGTGGTGTCGAGCAGGCGCAGTCGCTCGATGGAGACGTTCTCCCACACGCGGTTTGTCATGTACGGCTCGACCGCGAGCCAGGCGCGCACGCCCGACTCGTCGTCGAACCGCACGTGCGCCGACGACCCCGTGACGTGGCCGGCGGCGTCGGTCACCGCGCCGCCGCCGATGAACTCGCCGCGCGCCCGCATCGCGGCGAGCCCGTCGAGGTGCTCGGGGCGACTCGCGGCGCGACGCTCCTGCGCGTCGGGGTGGTCGGTGGCGGTGATGACGAAGAACATGGTGCCTTTCAGGAGAGTCGACCGTCGACGCGCTGCGGCACGCCGGTCGGGTTGTCGTCGCGCAGTTCCACGGGCAGGAGCGCCGTGGGCGCGTTCTGCCACGCGACGGCGCGCAGGAAGCGGAGGATCGAAGCAGCGCCCACCGAGGTGCTCGCCGACGACGTGGTCGCGGGGTAAGGGCCTCCGTGTTGCTGCGCCCAGGTCACGGCGACGCCGGTCGGGTACTGGTTCCAGAGCACGCGGCCGCACCGCTCGGTCAGCAGCGCAAGGGCGCGCGAGGCGAGCGTGCCGGGAACGCCCTCCGCCTCCCCAGCGTGCACGGTTCCCGTGAGGGAGCCGGGCACGCGCGCGAGTACCGACGCGAGCTCGTTAGCGTCGGCATAGCTGACGATGAGGGTCGACGGACCGAAGCACTCCTCGAAGGCGGGGGAGTCGGCGCCGCGTTCGATCACGGCGCTCGCGGGCATCGAGTAGAGGCGTACACCGGCGGGTCCGTCTGTCGTATCGAGCCCCGCGAGCAGCGTTGTCACGCCCTCCGCAGCACCCAGGGCATCGATCGACGCCGCCCAGCCGGCGCGGATGCGCGGGTTGAGCATCGTCCCGGGCGCGACTCCGGCTGCGGCCCGCGTGAGCGAGGCGATGAAGTCGTCCGCCCCTGCGGGCACGAGCACGAGCCCGGGTTTGGTGCAGAACTGCCCAAGCCCGAGCGTGAACGAGCCCGCGAGGCCCGCGGCGAGCTCGTCGGCGCGCTCAGTGATCGCAGCACTCGTGACCACGAAGGCGTTGATGCTGCCGAGCTCGCCGAAGAACGGGATGGGCTCCGGCCTGGCCGCCGCGATATCGAATAGCGCCCGGCCGCCGGGCACCGATCCCGTGAACGAGGCGGCCTTGATCGCCGGATGCTTGACGAGCGCGACGCCCGCAGCAGTCCCGAAGACGAGGGACACGATGTCGGCGGGGAAGCCCGCGAGTTCCGCACCACGACGCAGCACCGCGGCACTCGCGAGCGAGGTTGCCGGATGCCCGGAGTGCACTTTCACCACGACAGCGTTGCCCGCGGCGAGGGCGCTTGCGGTGTCGCCCCCCGGCACGCTGAAGGCCAGCGGGAAGTTGCTCGCGCTGAACACCGCGACGGGCCCGATCGGCACGAGCATCCGGCGGATGTCGGGCACGGCCACCGGCACGGCTGCCGTATTCGCGTGGTCGATCGTCGCGGAGAGGTAGCCGCCGTCGTCGAGCACCTCGGCGAACAGGCGCAGCTGGTTGCTGCTGCGCGCGAGTTCGCCCGTGAGGCGCGTGGTACCCAGTGCGGTCTCCTCGTCGGCGGTCGCCACGATGGTTTCCGCGTCAGCCTCGAGCGCGTCGGCGAGGGCGCGCAGCAGACGCGCGCGGTCGGCGCGCGTCGCTTCCGCGAGAACTCGGGATGCCCGTGCCGCCCGCGCCACGATCTGCTCGAGTTCTTCGCCTGTGGTCTCCGACGCGACAGGCAGCGGCTCGCGCGACCCCCGCGCGGCGATGCTCAGGATGTCGGTCATCCGAGAAGCTCTCGACTGAAGGCGGGGATCGTGCTCGGCGTCGCGATGTCGACCATCTCGACCTGCGGCGCGCGGCCCTGTGTGAGGAGGCCGCCATCGACGTTGAACGTCTGCCCGGTGACGTAGCCGGCCTCATGTGAGCCCAAGTACACGGCGGCGGCGGCGATGTCCGCCCCGCTGCCGGGGTGGCCCAGGGGAATCTGCGCGCTGCGCAGCTCGCGCTTGTCACCCGGCCAGACCTCGTCGGGCTCGTCGTCAATGGCGATGTTGCCGGGCCGGATCCCATTTACCCGGATGCCCCAGGGCGCCAGGTCAACCGCGGTGGCGCGGGTGAACGAGTCCATCGCGCCCTTCACCGAGTCGTAGGCGATGTGGTTGCGGTGCGCGCGGTCCGCGCCGTTGGAGCTGATGTTCACGACGGCGCCCGGACGGCCCTCGAGGGCGAGTGCGCGGCTCGCGCGCTGAGTACACGCGAAGAACATGTTCATGTTGCGTGTGACGAACTCCGACCAGTCGGCGGGAGCGACGGTGAGGAACGACGCCCAATTCGTGACGCCGATCCGCGCGTATGCGTTGTTGACGAGCAGGTCGACGGTGCCGAGCTCCGCTTCCACTTGGGCGAACATGGCGTCGACCTGCGCGAAGTCTGTGGCGTCGCCCGCGACGGCAAGGGCGGTGCCGCCCATGTTCGCGATCTCGGTCGTGACGGCGCGGGCGTTGTCGGGGATGATGTCACACACGGCGACGCGAGCTCCCTCAGCGGCGAGGGCGAGTGCGATGGCCCTGCCGATGTTGCGGCCAGAGCCGGTGACGAACGCCGTGCGCCCTTCCAAGCGTGCGGTCATGATGCGCTCCTCTCGATGGGTGAGGTCTGGGCGTAGCCGCGCCCCGCGTAGTCATAGTCGGCGAGCTCCGAGAGCGGCCGTGCGGGGTCGAGCGGCGCCGCGTAGTAGGCGCGGATCTCGCTGATCCTGCCGGTCGGTTCATCGAAGACGTACCACTCGTCGCCACGCAGCACGGTGCCTTCGAAGGTCTTGAAGTGTGTCCACTCGATCACCGCCTGGTGAGAGTCGGGCGCGACGATCAGTCGGTCGATGGTCCAGGCGGAGCCCTTGGTCGCGACGAAGTCCGCCCAACGCTCGGCGATGAGCCTGCCGCCCCGCCACGCCCCGCCGTATGCTGCGGGCGGGAAGTAGTGCACGGCATCCGGGGTGAAGCACGCCGCCATCTTCTCGGTGTCTGCTTCGTTGCAGCCCTCGAAGTAGCGACGGATCGTCGCCTCGTAGGCGTCGGCGAGGGCGCTCACGATGCCGCCTCCTGCCACGCGCGGTATTCGGCGAGGGTCTGCTCGTTGGGCGGGTAGACGCCCCACAGGGCCTCGCCGCTCTGCACACGCGTGTGGAGGTAGTGCTCGAGCTTCTCCTGTTCGAGAGCCGGACCGGCGATCTCGGCGGCGAGGTGGCGTGGAATCACGATGACCCCGTCGGCGTCGCACACGACGATGTCGCCGGGGTAGACGGCAACTCCGGCGCACGCGATGGGCACCTGCAGATCGGCGACGTGGAAGCTGCTGAGGCGGGTAGTCGAAGTGACGGCTTTCGAGAAGGTGGGGATGGCGAGCTCGGCGATCTCGGCGCCGTCGCGGAACGCGCCATCGGTGATGAAGGCAAGCGCGCCGCGGTGCATTGCCCGCGCCACGAGCATGTCGCCCGCGGTCGCCGCGGCGATGCTTCCCATGCTGTCGACGAGCATGACCTGGCCCGGTCCGATCTGCTCGACTGCCTGCCACTGCAGGTTGGCGGTGCCGGGCAGGCTCTCGAGGGTCTCCAGATCTTCCCGCGCGGGGATGAAGCGCATGGTGAACGCCTCACCCACGACCCGGCCGGGCACGGGACCGAGGGCCGAGATCCCGACGAGGTACTGGTGGCGAAGGCCGCGGCGGAAGAGCTGCGTGGCGAGTGTCGCGCAGCTCACCTCGCGAAGGGTATCGAGCACCGCGGGGTCGATGTCAACGACAGCGGTCCCGCTGGATAGGGTGGACATGGCGGTGATTCCTCCGTATGGTCACGAGCGTGTCCCAAATTCAGGGACGGCGTCCCCTCTGTTGGGACGATGGCGTGATCAGCTTAGGGAGGGCTTCTCATGAGTCCCACAGAAGACGGCCTCGATCTGGGGGCGGTCGGCGAATTTCCCATACCTCTCGCAGAGCCCGGTGAGGGCATCCCATCCGGTGGGACTGTCGTTGACGGCAACACGGCTCTCGACCGTGCGCTCGCGATTCTGGACTACCTGGCCACCGTGCGCAGCGCCACACCCTCGCAGGTCGCTGCGGAACTCGCGCTGAGCAGGAGCACGGCCTACCGGGTCATGGAGCGACTGCGCCGCAAGGGCTACATCGACGATGCGGGCACCGAGGGCACGTGGCGCCTCGGACCCGCGGTTGCCCGCATGGCGCTTTCGGTTATCGAGACGAGCGACGTCGCACGCGTCGCGCCGCCCTACCTGCGCATCCTCGTGCACCAGGCCCGCGAGTCGATCGGACTCGGTGTGCCGCGCGGGACGGACATGGTCTTCATCTATCGGGATGCCGGACCGCAGTCTGTCGCGGTGAACGCCGAGGTCGGCGCGCGCCGACCGATGCACTGCACCGCGGTGGGTAAGGCGTATCTCGCGGCCCTCCCACCGGACGAGCGTTCCGCGCTCATTTCCTCCATGCGCCTCACGCCCAAGACCTCGCGCACGATCTGGTCACCCGAGGGGCTCGAGAAGGAGATCAAGGAGGTCATCGCGCGCGGTTGGTCGCAGGACCTCATGGAGTTCGACGACGCGAGCACGTGCTGCGGTGCCCCCATGCTCGACCACACCGGCCGACCGGTCGGCGCGATCAGCATCTCGGGCGTCGCCACCCGTGTCACGCCCCTGCTGCCCAAGTTGGGCGCGCTCGTGGTTGGAACTGCCGAGGCGATCTCCCGGAATCTCGGTTACACGCCGCAGGCGTCACTCGCCGTGTCAGTGAATGGGAAGCGCGATCGCCTGGACTACGCTTAGTGCGCAAACATTTGACATTGTGCGCAAACGTTCGCATACTTCGGAACAAAGCACTTGAGACGATGATGTCTAGCCGCTTCGCCGTGAATCTCATCGTGTTCAGTGCAGAACCCAAGAGGAATCAAGGAGCACACATGTTCAAACGCGCCACAGCAGGCAGGTTGCTCGCAACTGCCGGCATCGGTGTGACCCTCGCTCTCGCGGCCAGCGGATGCACATCCGCGGGCGGCGACGGCGGCAAAGTCACCATCGAGTTCATGCCCGTCACCTCGGCGAACCTCACCGCAGAGTTCTGGGGCGAGATCGTCGATGGGTTCGAGGCCGAGAACCCGAACATCGACGTCCAGTACAACACGGGAAGCGCCGAGGACTTCAACGCCTTCAGCAAGACCCTCTACGCCGCGGGCAAGCTGCCCGACGTGCTCACGGTGCTCAACACCGACCTGGCCCAGCTGGGTGCGCTCGCACCCCTCGACGCCGACTCGGTTGAGCCCTTCCGCAACGTCGACGACATCAAGCTCGACGGCGTCAACTACTACGTGCCCACGGCGCTGCAGCCGCAGAGCCTGCTCTGGTACAACAAGGACCTGTTCACCGCGGCAGGCCTCGACCCCGAGAACCCGCCCACGACGGTCAAGGAGTTGGACGCCGCTGTCCACGCGCTCAAGACCGTCACTCCCGTGCCGTTCGCCTTCACCGGAGAGTGGACGAGCGGCTTCCAGATCGCGTCGATGGCCCTCCCGCGCGTGATGGATGGCGACCCAGACTGGTACGCGCAGCGCCTCGCGGGCGATGTCACGTTCGCCGGCAGCGGCTGGGAGGACAACGCGAAGATGCTGTCCGGATGGAACTCCGAGGGCCTCCTCGGTGAGGGTGTGCTCTCGAAGGGCGCCGACTCCGGTGGCCAGGAGTTCATCGCCGGCGGCAGCGGCATCTACCCCATGGGTGTGTGGTACGGCGCGACCCTCGCCGCGGCGGACCCCGGCTTCGAGGTGGGCGTTTTCCCGATGCCGACCGCGACCGGCGACCCGGCGCTGAGCGTCGAGTTCTCGCTGAACTACGCGATCTCCGCCAACTCGAAGCACCCGGCGGAGGCCAAGAAGCTGCTCACCTACGTCACCCAGAACAAGGATGCCGTCGCCAAGCAGCTCGCCAAGGACGGCCTGTTCTCGAACGCCACGGAGCCCGTAACCTACGAGCTGTCTGGTCCGCTGCCCCAGGTGGCAGATCTCCTCACGAAGGTCGAGTTCGTGGCCTCGCGCACAGGTTCCGGTGACGCGGTGCCGCCGCCCGGCTTCGCCGACATGCTCACGCAGTCGGCCCAGTCCCTCATCCTCGGAGACGTCGACGCTGCAACGTATGCGAAGAACTTCGACGACTGGTGGGACTCGAACCAGGAGTAAACACGGTAACGGGAGTCGGTGTTCAGATGAGCCCGGCTCCCGTTTCCGCCACTAGGATCGGCTGCTAACGCAGCCAGAGAAGGTAGGTCGGCGTGGTCGCCACGATCAAGACTGTCGCCGATGCCACCGGCCTGTCCATCTCCACGGTCTCCCGCGCGCTGGGGCAGAAGGGCAGGGTCAACGCGGGGACGCGCGAGCTCATCATGCGGGCCGCTCGCGACCTGGGCTACGTTCCCAACCAGGCGGCCAAGACCCTCGTGACGGGCCACTCGAACACGATCGGCCTCGTCGTTCCCGACATCGCGAACCCGTTCTTCACCTCTCTTCTCAAGGGAGTGCAGCTGCGGGCTCGTTCGCGCGGCTACATCGTGCTGCTGGCCGACGCGGACAACGATGCGACGCTCGAGCGCGACGTCGTCCGTGAGATCTCGAACCTTACCGCCGGGCTCATCATCCACCCGGTTGCGGCGGCCACGACCGATGCCGATCTGGCGGGCTACAACTCCGACAGCCTGCTCGTCGTCGTCAACCGCGAGGCCGACGGCGTCTCGTCGGCGCGTGCCGACCTGGCGCTCGGGCTGCGGCAGGCGGTCGCGCACCTCGTCGCTCTGGGCCACCGCTCGATCGGGTACCTGAGCGGCAGCGAGTACTCGTGGGCGAACCGGTATCGGCTCGAGGTGCTGAGGGCCGAGGCCGAGCAGCACGGCATCTCCGTGACCGAGTTCGGCCCGTACTCCACGACCGCGGACGGCGGCGCTGCCGCACTGGAACCCGTCGCCGCATCGTCGGTCACGGCCGTCATCGCGTTCAACGACGAGATGGCGCTCGGGATGATCGCGCAGATGCGCTCGCGCGGACTCGTCTGCCCGCGCGACCTGAGCATCATCGGTGGCAGCGACTTCCCGTACGCGTCGATGATCAGTCCGGCCCTCACGACGATCCGGGTCGAGCCCAACCGCGTGGGGCGCTCTGCAGTCGACCTGCTTGTCGATCTGATCGAGAATCCGGATGCCCGTTCGGTGCAGCGCGTCGCGCTGCCCACCGAGCTCGTTGTGCGCGAATCCACGGGCGTCGCGCGCGCCTGATCGACCCCTCGCGCGGTCCCTGTGACCGCTTTGCGCAACAAGTTTGACAATATGCGCAAACGTTGTCAGTCTAAGTACACGCACGTGCGCATCGATGCGCGGTGCTTCACCCCGAGGTCCAATGGAGGACGCCGATGAAGAGGTTCAGGACTCGAAACCTCAACGACTCGTTCGTGCGCACGCTCATGTCGGCGCCGGCACTGCTCATGGTGATCGTGCTCATCGCGGTGCCGCTCGTGCTGTCGTTCTACTTCAGCTTCACCGACTGGCGCGGCTCCGGCTTCGACGCGAACATCGTCGGTGTCGACAACTACCGCCGTCTGTTCGAGTCGCCCGGCTTCGGCCGCGCCGTCGCCGTCACGCTCATCATCGCTATCTCCTCGACGGTGCTGCTCAACGTCGTGGGCCTCGGCCTCGCGCTGCTGCTCAACCGCGCGGGCGTGCTGACGTCGCTGTATCGCTCGATCTTCTTCCTGCCGATGGTGCTGAGCCCGCTCATCGTCGGGTTCCTGTGGCGCACGCTGCTCGACTACGGCGGCGTGATCAACCAGCTGCTCGGATCGTTCGGCGTCGCGCCCGTCGAGTTCCTCGGCAAGCCCGAATCGGCGCTCGCCTCGATCATCTGGGTCATCGTGTGGCAGAGCCTGGGCTTCAACATGGTGCTCTACCTGGCGGGCCTGCAGAACATCCCGCGCTCGCTCGTCGAGGCCTCCGTGGTCGACGGTGCCGGGCCGCTCTCGACCTTCCGTCACGTGACCTTCCCGATGCTCGCGCCCGTGCTCACGGTCAACGTGGTGTCGGTATTCATCTTCAACATGCGCGAGTACGACCGCATCCTCGCGATTACCGCCGGCGGGCCGGGAGGCAGCACGCAGACGCTCGCGTACCGGGTCGTGACCGAGGCATTCAGCCTCGGCTTCCTCGGCCGGGGGTCCGCCTACGCGGCGGTACTCATGGTGTCGGTGGCGATCGTCGCCGGCGTGCTCATCACCCTCCTCCGCCGTCGTGAAAGGGATGTCCTGTGAAGCAGCGACCCGCCGCAACCATCGGGCGACAGGTAGCCCTGTTCCCGTTCCTGCTCATCAGCCTCGTGCCGATCTACATCATGGTGATCAGCGCGTTCAAGACGAATGCAGACATTCAGAGCTCGCCGCTCACGATTCCGTTCGACAGGCTGACGCTCGACAACGTCGTCTCGGCGGTCACCAACCCGCAGCTCGACATCATCGGGTCGTTCGGCCGCACGATCATCATCACGCTCGGCTCGGTGGGGCTCGCCCTGCTGGCGGGCGGGATGATCTCGTACGTGCTCGCACGGTCGCTGAGCCGCTGGTCGGTGCTTGTCTACGTGGTGCTCATCGCGGGAATCCTGATTCCCTCGCAGGTGCTCCTCATCCCCGCGACCCGCGTGTTCCAGTTCCTCGGGATCGACGGGACTCTCTTCGCCCTCATCACCTATCTCGCGGCGCTACACATTCCTTACGTGATCTTCATCTACGTCGGGTTCATCAGGTCGATACCGCGCGAGCTCGACGAGGCCGCGACAGTGGACGGCGCGGGAGCGTTCACCACCTACTGGCGCATCATCTTCCCGGTGCTCAAGCCCGCGACGGCGGCCATCGCGATCTTCACGGGCCTCTCGTCGTTCAACAACTTCCTCGACCCGCTCATCATCCTGGGGCCGTCGGGAGGCAAGACGGTCACCACCGGCATCTACTCGTCGGTCGGTCAGTTCAACTCCGACTACGGGAGCGTCTTCGGCAGCCTCCTCGTCGCCGTGCTGCCGGTGATGATCGCCTACTTCATCATGCAGCGACAGTTCATCGACGGCCTCACCGAGGGGTCGGTCAAGGGATGAGCGCAGTAGCCACCACCGAGAATCCAGCCCCTTCGAGAAAGCAATCACCAGCCGCCATGAAGATCACCGACGTCACGACAACCCATGCGACGAGGATGCACGGCCTCGACGAGCAGTGGTTCACGCACACCTTCCGCAGCGTCAAGGCCGACATGACCGTCGTCACCATCACCACCGACGAGGGGATCATCGGTATCGGCGAGGCGTGCGCGTACGGCAACCCCGTGCAGATCGAAGACTGGGTCTCGTGGCTCGCCCCCACCCTCATCGGGGCAGACCTCGACGATCCGCGCATCGTTCCGCGCCCCACCGGCACGTCGTTCGCGAGGCCCATCGAGTCGGCATACGACTACGCCGTGGCGGCGATCGACTGCGCGCTGTGGGATGCCAGAGCTCGCGCCGCGGGCCTGCCGGTGAGTCGGCTCATCAATCCCGATGCCGACGACTCCGTGCAGTTCTACGCCTCGGGAGGAGTGCGCTACGACTGGCGGATCGACAACCCCGCTCAGCTCGTCGACGACATCGTCGGATACGTCGCAGCGGGCTACTCCGCTGTCAAGTTCCGCCTCGGCACCCACTGGGGCTGGGACGGTGTGACCCCCGACCGCTTCCTTCGCCTGTTCGACCAGGTGAGGGCCGAAGTGGGCGACGGCATCGGCCTTGCCGTCGACGCGAACAGTCGCTTGAGTCGCGAGGAGGCGCAGGCGGTGGCCTACGGGCTCGACGAACGCGGTGCCCTGTTCTTCGAGGAGCCGATCGCCAAGCGCGACATCGAGGGCTACACCGCGATCACGAACTCGGTCGGCCTGCGTATCTCCGGGGGAGAAACCTTCACGACTCTCGAGCAGTTCCGCCCCTGGCTCGAGCGCGGCGCGTTCAACATCGCGCAGCCCGATGCGGGGGTGTGCGGCATCACCGAGTTGCTGTCGATCGGCGCGATGGCCGAGCGCTACGGCGTCGACATCGTGCCGCACTCGTGGCACAACGGGGTCATGGCGATGGCCAACGCGCACGCGGTCGCCGCGCTGCCGAACGGCCTCATGGTCGAGGAATCGCGCGCGCAGGGCCCGCTCGTGTGGGACTCGGTCGAGGGCGGCTCCCGCGTCGTCGACGGTCGCGTTAGCCTGGCCGACGACCTCGGGCTCGGGGTGAGCGTGATCCACGGTCTCGCCGACGCCTACCCGTATGTCGAGGGCCACTACGGAGTCGAGGTCTACCGATGAACTCCACTGACGAGGCGGCTCCGGCCCGCCGCATCGAGGGCGTGTGGTCGCTGCCTGTGCGCGGCCCGCAGATCGCGCCCGTCGACCCCGCTCTGCTCGACGCGTTCGCCGGGATCGGGTCGGCCACGGCATCCGCGCAATTGCACCGCATGGGAATCACCCGCAGCTTCATCGAGGGCCCGACCACCAACGCACCCGGCACACGCATCGTCGGCAGGGCCGTTACTCTCCAGTTCATGCCGCTGCGCGAGGACATCTACACGGATGCGGGGGAAACCCAGGAGTACGTCGAGCGGTCGACGGCGCTGTGGGCAGTGCTCGACGAGATCGAGCCGAACGACGTGCTCGTCGTTCAGGCGTATGGCTCACCGCGGTCGGGAGTGGTGGGCGAGATGCTCGCGCACCACTTCCACAACCGCGGCGGTCTGGGGATCGTCGTCGACGGGCGCATCCGCGACTCCCAGAGTGTGCGCGAGAACGGCACCCCGGTGTGGTCGCTGGGCTCCACTCCGCATTACGCGTCGCAGGGCACCCTCTTCGCCTGGGGATATCACGTGCCGGTGGCCGTGGGCGGCGCGCTCGTCATTCCGGGTGACCTCATCATCGCCGACGATGACGGCGCCGTCGTGGTGCCCATCAAGAAGGCTCAGGCCATCCTCGAGGCGAGCACGAAGCACGACACGTGGGAGGTGTTCTCCCGGATGCGCCTCAAGGCCGGCGGCTCGCTGAGGCGGTACTACCCGCTCGACGAGGTGGGGGAGGCCGAGTACCTGAAGTGGGAGGCGGACGGGCGACCCGTTGAGTAGGAGTGCCACCTTAGGGTTGGGCGTCGCCGCGCTCTCGGCGGGCGCGGGCCAGCCGGAGGCGACTGCCGCCATCGCGGCCGCCCTCGACGCGGGGGTGCGGTACTTCGACGCGGCACCGTACTACGGCCTCGGCCAGGGCGAGCTCGCTCTGGGGGGTGCCCTGCGCGAGCTCGGCAGCGACGGTCTCACCCTCTCCACCAAGGTGGGCAGGACTGTCGATCCCGACTCGCGCGAGTGGCACTTCGACTTCTCGCGGGACGCGGTGCTGCGCAGCCTTGACGCCTCGCTCGGCAGGCTCGGGGTCTCTGCCGTCGATATCGTGTACGTCCACGACCCGGATCGTCACGAGATCGAGGCCCTCGACGGCGCGCTACCGACCCTCATCGAGCTCAGGGAGCAGGGCGTCATCGGTGCCGTTGGCGCGGGAATGAACCAGTGGCAGATGCCGCTGCGCTTCATCCGGGATCTCGATCTCGACGTCCTGCTCGTCGCGGGCCGGTACTCGCTCCTCGACGCGAGCGCGGCGGACGAGCTCTTCCCCGAATGCCTCGAGCGCGGCATAGACGTCGTGCTCGGTGGCGTATACAACTCGGGCGTGCTCGCCAACCCGCGCGACGGTGCCTCATTCGACTACCGGCCGGCGTCGGATCAGCATCTCACCCGCGCTCGCGCGATCCAGGATGTTGCGCGCCGGCACGGCGTCGAGCTCCGCGACGTGGCCTTGGCGTTCTCGCGCGCTCACCCCGCGGTCACGACGGTCCTGCTCGGAGCGAGCGGTGCGCAGCAGGTGCGCGACAACATCGCGTCGTGGTCGACGGATGTGCCGGGGTCGCTATGGACCGAACTGCTCGAGCTGGCGCTGCTCCCCGAGGGGGCGGTGATCCCGGCGTGACTGTCGACACGCACGTGCACTTCTTCGTCCCCGGCCTCTCCTACGGCTGGGCGAGGGGGCGGCACTTCGACGGGACTCCCCAGAGCTACGACGCCGTGCGCCAGGGCGCCGCGATCGTCGTGGAGGCGGGGGTGGACGCGGGCAGTGAGCTCGACGAGGCACGCGCGATAGGGCGACTCGCCCGCGCGCACGAGTGGATCCGTGGCTTCGTCGCGCCGCTCTGCGCCGGTCCCGCCATCCGGGACGAGCTCGGATCCCTCGTGGTCGGCTACCGCACGACGCCCCACGAGGCGACCCTCATCGACGCGGGCGCCCTCCCTGTCGACCTGCTCTCGGCGACTGGGTCATGGGATGCCGCGCTCGCGCTCGCGCGAGCCAACCCCGACCAGACCATCGTGCTCGACCACTGTGGTGGCGATGTCGGTGTCGCAGGGTGGACCACCTTCGCGACTGCAGCGTCCCTGTTGCAGAACGTGGTGGTGAAGGCTTCGGCGGCTCCGCCACTTGAGGTCATCGAGCGCGTGCTCGATCTCTTCGGTGCCGACCGGGTGATGTTCGGAAGTGACTGGCCGGTCACCTCCGACCCTGGCGGGCAGGTCGCGGCGATCCTCGGCGCATCCACGGGTGAGCAGAACGCGGTGCTGTTCGGCACCGCAGAGCGCGTGTACGGGGTGCGCGGTGGCTGAGTTCCTCACGGTCCGCCGCACCACCGTGCGCGCCGGGCGCGCAGATGAGTATGCGAGGGTGCACTCCCGGATCCCGGAGGTGGCAGCCGCGCAGCTGCGGCAGCACGGCATCGTGAACTGGACGATCTGGCGGGATGGCGACCGGCTCGTGCATGTGATCGTGTCGCGCGCGCCGTACGCGGAGATCATCGCGTCGCTGCGCTCGCAGCCTGCAGTCGACGCGGAGTGGAACGCTCAGATCGCTGACCTGCTCAGCGCGGAGGAGGGCGCCGACGCGCTGCTCACCCCGGTGTGGGGGATGGATGAACGGGAACAGTGGTCTCAGTAGGCTCGACTCCATGAAGATCGCGCGCTTTACCAGTTCAGCGGGCGGAGACCCCCGCTTCGGCATCCTCGACGGTACCGACCTAGTGGTTCTCGCGGGGGATCCGATGTTCAGCGGCTTCGACACCCTCGATGAGCGCGTGCCGATCACCGACGTGAAGCTCCTCGCGCCGGTCATCCCGCGCTCGAAGGTCATTGCGATCGGCCGCAACTACGCAGCGCACGCCGCGGAGTTCGGCAATGACGTGCCGGAGGAGCCGATGATGTTCCTCAAGCCGAACACGTCGGTGATCGGTCCGGGCGACGCGATAGTGCTGCCCCGGCAGAGCACGCATGTGGACTTCGAGGGCGAGCTCGCCGTGGTCATCGGCAGCGTCGCGCGCAACGTGGCGGAGGCCGACGCCGCGAGCGTGATCTTCGGCTACACGATCGGCAACGACGTTTCCGCACGAGACCTGCAGAAGAAGGACGGCCAGTGGGGTCGTGCGAAGGGCTTCGACACGTTCTGCCCGCTCGGCCCGATCATTCAGACCGAGCTCGACCTGGCGACGGAGAGCATCGAGTCGCGCCTCAACGGTGAGACACGACAGTCGGCTCCGTTCACCGACCTCGTGCACGGCATCCCGGCCCTGGTCGCCTTCGCCTCGTCGGTCTTCACTCTGCTCCCCGGCGACGTGATCCTCACGGGAACCCCGGCCGGCGTCGGCCAGCTCGCCGACGGCGACACCATCGAGATCGCCGTGCCCGGCATTGGCACCCTCCGCAACCCGGTCCGCGCCGCTTAGCCCCTCCTCCCCAGCCTCCGATCGACGTTCGCTGGCCCCGATGGGAAGGTTCCGTTCTGAGAAGGTATGTCGATCCGACATACCTTCTCCAGATGGATACCCCGAACCCAAGCCTCGACCCCCATCGGCTGGTCCGCACGACGGTGCGCCTACCCCACAGCCTCGTTCTGCGGCTCAATGAGGTCGCGATTCGTCAAGGCGTGACTGCCTCGTCGGTCCTCCGGGCTGCGGTCGAGGCGGCATTGAGTGCCTACCGTCCGGCACCACGCGGCGGCTTCCTGGTGGAACCGTGATCTTCGATGCCGAGACCCTCTACGCATACTTCGTGTCGAACTCTCGAGACCACTGGGCAGTTGCCGGAGAGGTCGAGATGCTCGCGGCATTCGAGAACCTCGAGATCTCGCCGCTCGTGATCCTCGAGCTTGAGTCGCTCATCCTTGAGAGGATCGGTGCGGAGGGATGGTTTGCGGTGCTCGACGAGTTGGGTGGGGGCGCCTGGACCATCGTTCCCCTCGACCTCGGCGAGCTCCGAGCGCGAGCCTCGTAGACTTGACGGCGATGAGCGCGCCATTCTCCACAGCCACCGGTTCCGACGTCCGCGTCAGGTTCTGCCCCTCGCCGACCGGAACGCCGCACGTCGGCCTCATCCGCACGGCCCTCTTCAACTGGGCGTACGCGCGCCACACGGGCGGCAAACTCGTCTTCCGCATCGAGGACACGGATGCCGAGCGCGACAGTGAGGAGAGCTACCTGCAGCTTCTCGACGCACTCCGTTGGCTGCGCATCGACTGGGATGAGGGTATCGACGTCGGCGGTCCGAACGAGCCCTACCGCCAGTCGCAGCGCACGAGCATCTACCTCGACGTGATCGAGGAGCTGAAGGCATCCGGACACCTGTACGAGTCGTTCGCGACGGGCGAGGAGATCGAGGCGCGCAACGTCGAGGCCGGTCGCGACCCCAAGCAGGGCTACGACAACTTCGAGCGCGACCTCACTGACGCCCAGCGTGACGCGTACAAGGCCGAGGGGCGCCAGCCGGCCCTGCGGCTGCGGGTTCCGGACGCTGATCTGAGCTTCGACGACCTGGTCCGCGGCGAGATCACGTTCCCCGCGGGCTCGTTCACGGACTTCGTGGTCGTGCGCCCCAACGGCGCCCCGCTCTACACGTTCGTGAACCCCGTCGACGACGCCCTCATGGGGATCACCCACGTGCTGCGCGGCGAAGACCTGCTCTCGTCGACCCCTCGGCAGATTGCGCTCTACACGGCGCTCATCGAGATCGGCATCGCGAAGGAGATCCCGCGCTTCGGGCACCTGCCGTACGTCACGGGGGAGGGCAACAAGAAGCTCTCCAAGCGTGACCCCGAGTCGAACCTGTTCCACCACCGCGACCGCGGCTTCATCCCCGAGGGGCTCGTCAACTACCTCGCCCTGCTCGGCTGGTCGCTCACCCACGACCGCGACGTATTCTCGATCGACGAGATGGTCGCCGCCTTCGACGTCGTCGACGTGAACCCGAACCCGGCCCGGTTCGACGTGAAGAAGGCCGAGTCGATCAACGGCGACCACATCCGGATGCTCACCACCGAGGACTTCGCCGAGCGCCTGCTGCCCTACCTCGGCGACCTCGTGAAAGACGACGCCGACCGCTCGATGCTCCTTGCCGCAGCGCCGCTCGTGCAGGAGAGGATGCAGCTGCTCGGCGAGGCACGGGAACTGCTCGCGTTCCTCTTCACCGCCGATGAGGAGCTGCAGTTCGCCGCCGACGCGATGCCGGGCGACGAGGGCGTTGTCGTGCTCGAGGCCGCGGCATCCGTGCTGCCGGCGGTGGCCCCGTGGAACACCGAGGCCATCGAAGCGGCCTTGCGCGCCGAACTACTCGACGTGAAGCAGCTCAAGCCCCGCACGGCCTTCGGCCCCCTGCGCACCGCCATCTCCGGTCGCCGCATCAGCCCGCCGCTCTTCGAGTCGATGGAGCTGCTCGGCCGCGAGCACACCCTCGCCCGCATCGAGAGGCTCCGAGCCGCGCTGTGAGTGCGACCTACGACGCCGTCATCATCGGCGCCGGGCCCGCGGGGCTCAGTGCCGCCCTCAACCTCGCGCGAGCGCGGCGGAGGGTGCTCGTGCTCGACAGCAACCGCCCGCGGAACTCGGCGACGTTCCACGCGCACGGCTTCCTGAGCCGTGACGGCATCTCGCCGCTCGAGCTGCGCCGCCTCGGTCGCGAGGAGCTCGAGGCCTACCCCGAGGCGTCGTACGAGCGCGCTGTGGTGTCTCTGGTCGAGGCTCTCGACACCGGTGGCTTCACGGTGTCCTACGCGGGCAGCAGCGCCCACAGCCAGACCGTCATCCTCGCCACCGGCCTCCGCGAGATCGCGCCGACACTGCCGAGCCTGCGCGCCTTCTACGGCACGAGCATCCACTCGTGCATGGAGTGCGACGGCTACGAGTACGCGGACCGTCCGCTCGCCCTCATCGGCGAGACCGACGACCTCACCGAGCGGGCGCTGCTGATGTCGCAGTGGAGCCGTGACCTCATCGTCTTCACCAACGGCGTCGGCACGGTGAGCGAGAGCGACGAAGCGCGACTGGCGGGCCTGGGCATCCGGGTCGACAGGCGCGAGATGACGGATGTCGCGGGCGACCGCAGCGGCGTCACCGGCGTCACCCTCGCCGATGGCGAAACGGTGCCGCGTTCCGGCGTCTTCATCCGGCCGCAGTACGAGGCCGTGCTGGACTTCGTCGAGCCCCTCGGGCTGCACCGCGACGACCACGGCCTCGTGGCGGTCGACGGCCTCGGCCGCACGAGCGTGCCCGGCGTGTACGCGATCGGCGACGTGACCCCACCCGGTCCGCAGCAGCTCATCGTGGCCGCGGGCAGCGGTGCTCGGGTCGCAGCGACAGTAAACCGCGACCTGCTCGACTGACGTACGGTGGAGTCGTGACAGGCTTCGACGTCAAGCGAAAGCGACCGTGGTGGTTCGCGTGGATTCCGGCGTTCGTGCTCGTGCTCCTTATCGGGGCTGTTGCGACCACGGTGGTGCTCGTGCAGCGCAGTGACATCGGCAAGCCGCTGCCCAAGCCCACGGTCGGCCAGGTCACAGAACTCAACTGGTCGTCGTTCACCAAGGAGGGTTTGGCCTACATCGACCGCTCACGCAACGTGCGCATCGACCTCTCGAAGCCGCCCGTTGACGCGTCGGCACTGGGGTTGCCGGATGACGGCACGACAACCATCGGCCCCACCGACTACGGCGACCGCGACAACGACTACTACGTCATCGTGAGCGGCGGGGGAGAGGGCCACGGCGGCACGAAACTCACCGTGACCCAGCTCGACATCACCACCGAGGGTGGACTCGTTACTGGTCTTGCCGCCTCCGAGATCGACGCGCTGCCCTTCCGCAACGCACTCGCCCTCCTGCAGGGTGAGGTCGACGAGTTCGGCTGGGCGCCCATCGACTCGGCGGCGGTCTTCAACGACTGGGTCGACACGACCGGCGCCGGCAACCGATACGAGTTCGCCACTGGCGCCGGAACCCGCCTCGGTTTCAGCATCGTCGGCACCGTCACCTGCGAACCGCAGAGCGTCTGCGCGGTGCGGTATGACGTGGCCCCGACGGTACGCTAAAGTAGACAGTCGGTCCGGGCTTAGCCCGAACCCTGTGGGGTATGGTGTAATTGGCAACACGGAAGATTCTGATTCTTTTGTTCTTGGTTCGAGTCCAGGTACCCCAGCACGTTGTTCATTAGAGGCCTGAAGATTCGGCCTTCGGCCGTGACGAGCATTGCCCTTCGGGCGAGACACACCACGAGGGGAACTTCTTGATCATTCGTCCGGCTGTCGACGGTGATCTCGACGCGATCTTGGCCATCCACAACCTGGCCATCCGCGAGTCGCTCGCCATCTGGTCGGAGGTGGAGGTCGATCGTGCCGACCGCGAGCGCTGGCTCGCCGCGCACGAGGCGGACGGGCATCCGGTCATCGTCGCTGACATGGACGGTGTGATCGCGGGATACGCCGCCTACGGCCCGTGGCGTGACAAGACCGGGTACCGCTACACGGTGGAGAACTCCGTGTACGTCGCCGCGGGATTCCAGCGGCAGGGCATCGCGCGGCTGCTCATGGTGGAGCTCATCGAGATTGCGCGGGCACGCGGCATCCACGTGATGATCGCGGCGATCGAGGCCGGCAACACCGCGTCGATCGCGCTGCACCAGCAGCTCGGATTCGAGCCGCCGCAGGTCTTGCGTGAGGTCGGCATCAAGTTCGACACGTGGCTCGACCTCGCGACGATGCGCCTGCTGATCGAGCCCGCCCGCTACTAGAGGTCGAGCGACTCCCCGGCCTCGAGAACGAAGAACTCGCCGCCGCCCTGCTCGGTGACCGCCTGGATGCGCGCCTGCGTCATGTTCTTGCCGATCTGCGAGAGCACGCTGTCGTGCACGGGGAACGAGCGCCGCGGCGCCACCTCGAGCACGTAGTCCATGGCGTCGCCGATTTTCAGCCACGGAGCGCCGATCGGCACGGCGAGCGTGTCGACGGGGACGCCGGGCGCCGTGTACGAGTCGCCCGCGTAGTACAGCGAGCCGTCGACGAGCACCCCGACGTTGTCCACGATCGGGATGGACGAGTGGATTACCGCGTGCTTCTCGCCGAAGAACTCCAGGGTGAAGGGCTCGACATCGACGGTGTCGCCGCCCTTCACGGTCTCGACGGTGAACTCGGTTGCCGCGGCGGCAACCCCGGCCGGGGCGATGATGCGGGCCTTCGGGTTGCGGTCGAGGATTCGGGTGAGCTGCTCGGCGGTCCAGTGATCGGCGTGCTCGTGGGTGATGACGATCGCAACGACCCCGCTGATGTCGGTGAGCGGCATCGTGAACGATCCAGGGTCGATGATCAGCGACGCATCGCCCTTGGTGAGGATGAGGCAAGAGTGCTCGAACTTCGTCAGCTTCATAGCGACAGCGTATTCCCGAGCAATACCCCTAGGGGGTATACTCGCACCATGATCGCTGACATCAAGAAGCGGGCTCTGCACCGCACGAAGATCCTCGAGGGCCAGATGCGCGGCCTCGAGAAGATGATCGAGAGCGAGGAGTACTGCGTCGACATCATCACGCAGTCCCTCGCCATCCAGAAGTCGCTGCGCAGCCTCAACAAGCTGCTCGTCGAGAACCACCTGCGCACCCATGTGAGCGAGATGTTCGCGAACGGCGATCAGGACATCGCCGTCGAGGAACTGCTCAAGGTGTACGAACTCAACAACAACCGCTCGGAGTAGCACCCATGGACCACACACAGCACCACGACCACGCCGCGCACTCGGCGCATGACGGCCACTCGGCGCACGCAGGCCACGACGCGCACGCGGGCCACGACGCGCACGCAGGCCACGGCGACCACAGCGCGCACGATCCGGCCATCTTCCGCCGCAAGTTCTGGCTGAGCCTCGTGCTCACCATCCCGACCCTTGTGTTCTCGATGGGGCTGCAAGACATCCTCGGCCTCAGCGGGCCGCGCTTCCCCGGTAGCCAGTACATCCCGGCCGTCTTCGGCGTCGCGATCTTCCTCTACGGCGGCCTCGTATTTCTGAAGGGCGGCATCGCCGAGCTGCGCCAGCGCCAGCCCGGCATGATGACCCTCATCTCGCTCGCGATCGTGGTCGCCCTCGGCTACAGCATCGCCGTCACTCTCGGCCTGCCCGGCATGGACTTCTGGTGGGAGCTCGCGACCCTCATCACGATCATGCTGCTCGGCCACTGGATCGAGATGTCCGCGGTCATGGGCGCGCAGGACGCGCTCGGCGAGCTCGCGAAGCTGCTGCCGGATGAGGCCGAGATGGTGCACGGTGACCACATCATGCCCGTTCCGGTGGCGCAGCTGGCCGTGGGCGATCACGTGTTGGTGCGTCCCGGAGCATCGGTTCCCGTCGATGGAGAGGTCGTCGACGGGCAGTCCGATGTGAACGAGTCGCTGCTCACTGGCGAGTCAGCGGCGGTGGCCAAGAAGGTTGGCGCGCAGGTGATCGCGGGCAGTGTGAACGGCTCGGGCGCCCTCACCGTGCGCGTCACCAAGGTCGGCGGCGAGACCGCCCTCGCGGGCATCATGAAGCTCGTGGCCGACGCGCAGTCGAGCAAGTCGAGCGCGCAGCTCCTGGCCGACCGCGCGGCGGCACTTCTCTTCTACGTCGCGCTGGGGGCTGCGGTCGTCACGCTGGGCGTGTGGTTGCTCATCCGGCCCGACGACCCGGCCTTCGTGCTCGAGCGCGTCGTGAGCGTGCTCGTCATCGCGTGCCCGCACGCGCTCGGCCTCGCCATCCCGCTCGTCTCGCAGATCTCGACGGCGCTGGGTGCTCGCAACGGCATCCTCGTGAAGAACCGTCTCGCCCTCGAAGCTGCCCGCAGCATCGATGTCGTGCTCTTCGACAAGACCGGCACCCTCACGACGGGCCGCCAGGGCCTCGTCGGCGACGTGGACGACGAGGTGCTCGCGCTCGCCGCCGCCGTGGAGGGCAAGTCTGAGCACGCCATCGCCCGTGCGATCGTCGAGGCGGCGAAGGAGCGCAAGCTGAAGATCCCACGCTCGAAGGGCTTCTCCTCGCTCGCGGGCCGCGGTGTCACCGCGACCGTGGGTGACCGCGAACTGACGGTGGCCAGCCGCCGCGTCGTCACGGAGCGTGGCCTCGAACTCCCCGCAGACCTCGTCAACCGCGCGCGTGAACTCTCCACGGGCGGGGCCACCGTCGTCTACCTTCTCGAGGGCAGCACGATTCTCGGGATGCTCGCGCTCGCCGACACCGTGCGCCCCGAGTCGGCCGAGGCCGTGCAACTGCTCGTGAAGCGCGGCGTGCGCGTCGCGATGCTCACCGGTGACTCGCGCGAGGTGGGGGAGTGGGTGGCCGCCCAGCTTGGCATCACCGAGGTGTTCGCCGAAGTGCTCCCCGGCCAGAAGTCGGAGGTCGTGGCCCAACTGCAGGCCGACGGCTCGAAGGTGGCGATGGTGGGCGACGGCGTGAACGACGCCCCCGCGCTCGCGACGGCGGATGTCGGCATCGCCATCGGTGCGGGAACGGATGTCGCCATCGAGTCGGCGGGCATCGTGCTCGCCGGCAGCGACCCGCGCGGCGTGGCCGACACCCTCGCGCTCAGCCGGGCGACGTGGCGCAAGGAGCTGCAGAACCTGTTCTGGGCAACCGGCTACAACGCCGTCGGAATCCCGCTCGCCGCCGGAGTGCTCTTCGGCGCCGGCATCCTGCTCGCCCCCGCGCTCGCCGCTGTGTTCATGTCGGCGTCGACGATCATCGTCGCCGCGAACGCGCAGCTGCTGCGGTTGCTCACGCTGCGCTGACCTCCGGCGATCGGGCCTGCCGAGATCTCGGCGGGCTTGATCGCCGGTCGGGCATACTTAGCCCGTGACGACGACGAAGCCGAAGCGCCTGGTGGTGGCGATCAACCCGACAGCATCGTTCGGCAAGGGGCGTGATGTCGGCCCCGCTGTCGTGCAGACGCTGCGGGCACTCGGCCACGAGGTCACGAGCCTGCAGGAGCCCGACTTCGAGCAGCTCATGACCGCGGGCCGCAAGGCCGTCGCGGGCAAGCCCGATGCGTTAATCGTCGTCGGTGGCGACGGCATGGTGAACCTCGGCACCAACCTAGTCGTCGGCACCAAGGTGCCGCTGGGGCTCGTGCCCTCCGGCACGGGCAACGACATGGCGCGGGGGCTCGGGATTCCGCACGAGAACACCGAGGCCGCGATCGAGTCGCTCGTCGCTGCGCTGGGGCGCCCGGCTCGTGCCATCGACGCCGGACGGGTGGAGTACGTGGACGGCGGGCGGGCATCCGTGCGCTGGTTCGCGTGTGTGCTGTCGGCCGGATTCGACGCCATCGTCAACGAGCGAGCGAACAACATGCAGCACCCGAAGGGACCGAGCCGCTACCTCATCGCGCTGGGGCTCGAGCTCGCGAGGCTCAAGCCCATCCCCTACCGGCTGGTACTCGACGGCCGGGAGATCGTGACGAGCGGCGCCCTCATCAGCGTGGGCAACAACATCTCACTGGGTGGCGGCATGAAGGTCACGCCCGATGCGCTCGTCGACGACGGGCTGCTCGATGTGCTCGTGGTGCAGGCGCTCTCGCGCATCTCGTTCCTGCGCATCTTCCCGCGGGTGTTCAAGGGCGAGCATGTGAGCGACCCGCGCGTGACCATCCATCGCGCGAAGAAGATCCGGATCGAGTCACCCGGCGTCGTGGCGTACGCCGACGGCGAGCGGATAGGCGTGCTGCCCATCGACATCGAGGTGGTGCCGAAGGCCATGCGCATCCTGGATCAGGGCGCGGAGTCGGTGGCCAAGCAGGAGTAGGCGGTGACCTCGCCGCCCGGCTTTTCGGCAGTGGAAACTATGTACTCCGGTGTCGGATCGGTGCCCTGTGCGGCGACGTACGCGTCGAACGGCTTCTGGCACACCGTGATCACGGCGATCTGCAGGCTCTCGTAGAGCGACAGCTTCGCCTTCGAGAGGGTGCCCTTGTCGATGACGATGTGCGTGTGGGCTTCGGCGCACGGCACCACCGTCGCGAAGGCAAGGTTGCTGCCGTCGACGAAGCTGAAGCAGTCGCCGATCCAGGCATCCGTCGACGGCATGGCCGTGGCCTTGACTATCGTCCCGTCGGCGTTGCGGGTGGGGGCGAGCACGTCACAGGCACTCAGGGACAGCGTCGCTGCCACGATGGCGGCCAGTGCGATGGTCTCGCGAACCCGTCTCATTAGTCTCCCGTTTGGCGAGGCCTCGCCCCGTATGGCATACTCGTAAAGTTGTCGTGACGGCCCCATCGTATAGAGGCCTAGTACGCCGCCCTCTCACGGCGGTAACGCGGGTTCGAATCCCGCTGGGGTCACAGTAACCAAAACCAGCAAGAACTACGCAGAAGCCCGGTCGAGCACCGGGCTTTTGTTGTTTTTGAGCGTCCGACTGGCCGCTTACAAAATGACAACGGCATTCTTGGGCACTCAGCATTGTTCCCGTCGGGTTAGATCCTGAACGGCACGCCCTTGTCTGGTAGCTCCTCAGTTGCTCAATCGGCTATCACCGGGGAGGACCGTCCGTGGTCGGTGGCGTAAAGAGTGGTGCTAGCGGAGAATTGCCGCGATCAGAGTCGGACTGCTCTGCATACTGTGCTCTTGGCTCCGGTGTATTCGTAATACTTCTGCCCGTCCGGTACCTACGGTGCAGCCGCGCGCGGATTGCGCGCGGAGGGGTACGCCGAACAATCGCGGCCAAGATCTCGAAATACTCTTGATAGGCCCCACGACGCTTTCTTTCGCCCTCTATGTAGGGACGGAGCGCAAGCCAGCACGAATTGAGGCTGTCGCCGATGAAGCCAATGATCGCCGTCTGATCAACTAGCCGGTGGGCTACGAGAACCCCGACGTGATCAAAGAAGTGCGAAACTGCGAGAGCGTCGACCCGAAGGGTGTCGTCAAGCACAGCGAAGCCTTGTTCGGCGTCCTCGTTGCTACGGTTCTGCAGTTGCTTGAGAACTCGGTGTCGCATCGTGACGAAGTCGCGTTCGCGAAACTCCTGTAGAACGGCGAGAGCTGCGGTGAGGTTGTCTGAAGAGCGCTGCTCGCGCTGCTGCCCCAGCGCGACACCGACTGAGATCATGAGTGCTAGCACAGCGAGAGCGATGGAAATTAGGTCCACGATTCTGTTCTCCGATTCATTTTGTCTCGCGAGCGTACTAGCCGCCGACCTGCTTCAATGATGTCGATTCAGAGGCGTCGGCCACCGCTCTTTCGGTAGCCTCTTTCAGCGGGCGATTCTCCAGAAGGGATGCGGCCAAAGATCCGAGCAGCCAATCTCCAGCACCTATCGTCCAGCGCGGCCCTGCGGATGTGGGCGCGGCTATGTGCTCTGTTTGCCCATCACTGCAGATGAGGGCCCCCGCGTCGCCCATAGTTAAAATGACAGGGCCACGTCGGATCCTCGCCGCTGCTGAGATCCACCGGCCGCAGCGAAAATCGTCGCGGTTGGACAGACCGCGATCCTCCGCGCTTGTGACGAGTGGCGCACCCGGAGCGGTACGGCCATATCCTCTTTTCGCTCCGACGACCAGTACGTCTCTCGCGGGCAACTCATCAACAAGGCCGATCGGCGACTTGCCGAAGTCTGAGATCACGATGGGTACACGTGCGTCTCCGCGGCCCAGTAGGCCAGCAATCCGGTGGCGGGCGTCGCCGAGCCGCCTATCGATTCGACCCACGACTCGGCTGCCGCGGTTGTCATGCTCTACGAACCTCACTCGAACCTCGCCATCGCCGTGGGCCCAAGTAGTTTCATCGGCGGTCACCCGGCCGGATAGGTCCTGGGCCGAGTGCTCCAAGTAGCCGTGTGATTGCACCTCGATGCCGTAGCTAACAAGGCACCGGACGGCAGTGGCGGCGCCCCCCAGCCGTGCGCTAGAGTCCACGACATCGATCATGAAGTCGCCGAATACCCGAACGTCCATCAGTCAGCAAGCGGTCTGCCCGCGTCGACATAAGGTCGATCCTCGGTCAACAGCATGTGCGGGTGCGCTTGGACGGTTCGACCACGGGGTAGCCATTCGCGTGCTCCCCGCTGATCGTCGATGAGTCGACTAATGGCGTCTAACACCTCTCTGCTGGGATTAGATGAAGATCGTGATTGGGCGTCGAGGGCGCTCAGAATTGGCTCAACCACATATGTCATGAGCTTGAAGTCGAAGCTAAATGAATGCCTTGTCAGTGCATCGCGACGCTCACGGTTGCCATCCAACGTCTTATAGGGAGCCGACAGGAGGCCGCCGAGCTGGGGCGCGATGTGAAGCAGTTTCTCAACTCGCCCCATGTCACGCAGCACCGGCGTCGCGGTGCCGTCCGGACCAAAATCGTAAAGCAGGTTCTGCGCGTTGATTTCCGGCATTAGTCCGGCATCGAAAGTGAGCGCGAGGTAGCTACGAACAAGAGGCAGGACTAGTTGGTCGCGAACCCATGACACCGGGTCGGTTGAATTCGCGGCGAGCAGCTGAACTATAAGAGTGGGGTCTGCGCTGCCCCTTTCTGAGGCCACCAGCGAGAACGAAGGGAGGAGCACGCCAGGTGGTCTGGCCCGGAAGACGCGCGGCCGTCCGTCGCGCCGTATGTGCGCCCACGACCCGTCATCCCAGCTGCCCGATGGTCCAGGCAGCCCGATCGCTTCCGTTTCTGGGAGCAACCCCAGTTCGGGAAGACGACCGGCCAAGATCGCCTCAGACACGAGATGAGAAACCTCGACCCCGGCGATTGCCTTGCGAAGAGGGAGGTGGCGGAAGACTCTGCCGAGAACGCCCGGATAGTGCAGCTTTAGATAGTACGGTGCCCATGGTTCGCCTGTGATCACCGTTCGTCCGCTCGCGGTCGCGTTGACCGAAATGCCGGACGGCTCTGCCCTATTTTCGATAGCGGCATCCAAACGCGCGGCGGCCGGATGGACGTACAGATTGATGTCCTCGATGTCGCTTGGGTTGGCTTGCGATTCGTGGAAGGTGACTCCCGTGCTGGTTCGGACTGTCAGCAACTCGAACTCCCGCATGCTGCCTGGCGAGTACTGTCCTAGCCCTTGGTCACCCTCGGAAAACCCGCTCGGTGAACCTGCGTTAACGAAATTCTCTAGGTAGGTCGCAGCGAATCGGGGCGCCCATTCGCTTATGTTGTCGAAGAGGACCACCGTTACAGATCTTCTCTGCGAGCTGAGACCCGCCCCGGACGCCGCCCGAGGTAGATGTTCACGGCTTGATCGTTGCGGCTCTCTAGTAGCCGCCTCGCCTCAAGGAGAATCGGCACAGTCTTGCGGAGTAGGTCGTGGTTCCAGACGTTGCGCTTGTAGTACTCGATCGCCGTCACGGCGGCAAGAAATAGGGCAACAGGTCCGAACAACGGCGATGTGAAGCCAGCGTGTGGCGGCAGGATGCCGATGCCTATCCACCTCATTAAGCAGAAACCTTCAGACACGAGGGCGAGTGTCAAATAGGTGAACGAGGAACTGCGCGCGAGTTTCTCCCATGCGTAACGCTTTAGTAGGTCGGAACCGAGCCTGTTGTCGGCGACGAATGCGAAGAAGTAAATAGACCACTTGTCCCCGTCGCGAGTCGAAGATGTGGGTTTCAAACCGAGCTCAGCAAACACGTTGGGATAGGGCGCAAGGAAGTCGGGATTTCGAAACAGGGGAATAAGCCGTCTGATGACTTTGAGCGGTGTTTGTACGACCATCGATGACCACGTCTCCGCTATCCTGCCGAACTCGTAGCTGAGGAGAAGGCCGACGATCACGATCCATATGAGGTTGGAGAGGTCCAGGCTGGGAAAGGTGAACGTGGCGATCGTTTCTATCCCGAAAACGCCAATCACACACCCGATTGCGAAGAGCAAAGTCGGAGTGACGAAGACGATGAAGTCGTAGAAGATGTTCGGAATCGACCGGAGGTCGCCTTCATTCACCGAACTACTCCTTCGAGCAAACGGACGCTTCGCGAGCTCGTATCAACTTCGACGCGAGCGCCGATCGGAATGATTGGGTTTTCGAGTTTTCGGTGCCCGAATGTGGCTATTCGGACGACTGGGAAGTCATAGCGTTCCCCGTACTCGCGAAGGACATCATTGAGAGGGCGATTCTTTCTTGATTCTTCCTCGTACAACACTTCGCCAACGATCATTGCGCGAACCCTAGTCAAGAATCCCGAGTTACCGAGCCCGGCAAGGATCTGATCGATGATCTGGGGCGGTTCGCTGGCGCTCTCCCAGAAGAAGATTGGGTCTCGCATTCGATTCATTGCACGCGACCCGGTCAAGCCAGAAGCAAACGTGGAGAGGTTTCCGCCGAACAACCTTCCGGTGCGTCGACCCCCGCGAAGGGTTTCCCACACATCGACCGACGTGGACCCGAACGGTCCGACCGTCTCTCCCCGCAGCAGATCTAGGTCCCAGTGATCTGAATCAGCAAGCTTGCCAGCAATGTTTGGACCGTAATAGGTCATCAGTCCGGCGAGACTGCTGATCGCATTCAGTATGACGCCGGTGTCGCTGAATCCGATTACTGGCTTTCGGAGGCGCGAAAGATAAGCGTAGGGAAGCCCTGGTACGAGTTGATTGCAATTCTTCCCACCCCACGTAGCTAGCAGTGCGTGGACCCCTCTATCCTCAAGCAGCTCCTGTATGTCCGCGAGTCGTTGTTCACGTGTTCCGGCCTGGTAGAACATTTCCGTCTTGGCGTGTGTCGACCACCGGACCCGGAAGTTCTGCTCAAGTAGTGCGAGACTTGGCTTCATCCGTTCCTGACGGTCTTGGATGATCGGCTCAGACGGCGAAAACAGGCCGATTGTGTCGCCAGTCCTAAGCCGATTTGCTGCTCGCATCGTTCAATCCTTTCAATTGTGAACCTCGTTATTTGGCCACAGTTCTTCGATCTCCGCGAAGTTCGCCTGAACGTTCAGTCTGATGAAGCTAGCTTCCCTGACCTTGAATGCACGAGGCACGTCTTCGGGGATCCCGAGGATGCCGTAGATGAGCGCTCGAATAACTCCGGCGTGGGTAACGATCGCAGTGCTCGCTCCATGACCTCCGGCCGTGAGCTCATGTAATACCCCGCGCGTTCGTTCGAAGACGGCTGATGCGGACTCCACTTCTAGCAGGCCGGTTGGGAAAAGGCCTGTCGGATCATCATTGGACAGCCCGTGGTCTGACCGTCGTGCTTCCAGTTCTGCTCGTGTCAGACCCTCGAACGGCCCAAAGTCCCGTTCGCGTAGTTCAAACTCATGCCGCACGGAGAGACCATTTCCGATGATCGCCACGACAATCGCCGCGGTCTCGTGAGCCCGTGCCGCCGGCGAGCACACCACGTGATCGACACCCATTCCGATCAACCTGTTTCCCAAACGGCTCGCCTGGAGACGTCCGAGTTCCGTAAGCGCGGGATCGTCGCGCTGGCCGACCAGGCGCGACTGAGCGTTTGCACTACTCTGCGCGTGACGGATTAGAAAGATTGTCGTCACGAACGGAGCCCGGCCAGAGTAAGGGTGCGCAGCTCATGAGCTACAGCCAGCGCCACCGATTCATACACTTCTGGGCTGGCGCCCTGTGTGATGGGGACGCGCACCCACGACTGGTCTTCGCTAGGCTCGCGGGAGCAATTCTCGAGTAGCACAGTAGTTGCGCCGCGGATGTGAGCGACAGCTGAGGCGTTTCGAAGGTTGCTAGATTTCCCACGTGCGCCCGAGGCACTGAACACAAGAAGGATGTCGTCTTGCCCCACCTCTTGGGCGACGTACGAGGAGAGCGACTGATCCCAGGATTCATCGTTCGCCCACATGCTTAGCCGCGCCAAGTTCGACATCGGAGTTGTCAGCCGCGGCCAACCTGGCAAGGTAGCCACGTCCGGCCGCGCGAAGTCTGCCTCCATGTGCTGACAGAGCGCCGCCGATCCACCGTTCCCGATTGCATGGATCCGCCGCTCAGTGCGCCCAGCTTCGACAAAAAGACGTGAGAGTTGCACCAAGGGTTCGACAGCCAAGACACGTAGTTCCTCGATAACAGAGGGAATCAAGGTAAACAGGGCGACCGCTCTCTCTAAATATTGACGATTGCCCGAATCTATCGCGTAGTTGTGGCGAACGTCGAGACGACAGCGAGGAAAAATCACTCCTATTGCGGCCTTGCGGAGTCCGAATGGAGGGGCCTCGGTGTCCACAACTGGCAGCGCCACCAAGTCCTGCAGAAGCCCGGTCGAACACCGGGCTTCTGTTGTTTAACCGGTGAGTCCGTCCCCCTAAGACGGGGTCATATATCGGTTGTGCAAGCGCTACAGTTCAAGTGCGCCAAGGGGGGCCATCGCGCATTGACATGCAGGGGGAACTGTCATGTTCAGCACCATTACCAAGATGTTCGTCGACGCCAAGATTCGCCTCACCCGTGAGGAGACAGGCGCAACCGCCGTCGAGTACGGACTCATCGTGGGCCTCATCGCCGTTGTGATCGTCGTGGCTGTTGCCACTCTCGGAGGAACCCTCAATGGGTTCTTCCAGAACATCAACACCGAGCTCACCAAGTAGCACCCACCGTCTGAACGCGGGCCGCCCCTGCGCGGGGCGCCCGACGTTCTTCGCCTGCGCGCGTAAACGGGAGGGTTTGCCATGCGACGACGTTTGAGGGGAATCGACTGGGCGGGTGACCGCGGCGCTGCCGCTGTCGAATTCGCCCTCGTCTTCCCGATCCTGATTCTCGTGCTCGTCGGAATCGTCGAGTACGGATCGATCTTCAACACCCAGCTGATGTTGACGAGCGCCGCTCGTGAGGGTGCGCGCACGATGGCAGTCACGGGCGACCCGGTGCAGGCACGCACCGCGGTGATCAACGCGGCCGTGGGCCTGAGCCCCGCGCTCACGACATCCAACATCGTGATCTCGGCGGCGTCGTGCACGGCCACCACCAACATCCAGGTCACCATCGACTACAGCAAGCCATACCTGACGGGGCTGTTCGGAGCGACCATCCCGCTCGAGGGAAAGTCGACGCGCAAATGTTTCGGCTGAGCGAGCGCGCACGCGACGAGCACGGCGCCATTGCCGTGATCGTCGCGATCTCGATGACCGTCGTCCTCGCGATGGCGGCGCTGGTGATCGACGTGGGTGCGACCCAGGCGCGGCGTGCGCAACTCCAGGAGGCCGTCGACTCGGCAGCCCTCGGCATCGCGCAACAGTGCTCGAAGTCGTCAGCGACGACGACGGCCAGCTGCGCCTCGGCCGTGCTCGCCACCTCCACGGCCACCGCGCAAGAGCTGGGCACGGACAACCTCGCGGACGCGATCATCGCCACGCCGGTGTTCACCTCGTCGACAGTGAAGGTGACGGCCAAGAGCACGCAGGTCGGCTTCTTCTCGCAGATGTTCACGGATGGCTCATCCACGGTGAACGCCTCAGCGACCGCCCAGTGGACCCAGCCCGTGACACCGCTGCCGCTCGCCTATCAGGACTGCGCGCTGCCGGCACCGTCGAGCACCACGAAGGTCTTCCTGCGCTCCGACGCGCTCAAACTGCTCAACCTGTTCGACACGGCGTGCCCGCTGCTCGGGGATGTCACAGGCGTTCTCGGGGCGAGCTGGGCGGTCGGTGGCGGCTGCACGTTCGACATCGACCTGCTCACCTACGTGGGTGGAGTGCTCTCGAACCTGCTGCCCTCGGAGTGCGTCTCGATGGTGAACTCACTGCCCGGCAAGCAGGTCATCGTGCCCGTGTACAACCACGTCATCGGGCCTATCGTCATCAACGGCGTGCTCATGGGGCAGGGCTACAAGGTCGAGAAGTACGCACTCATTCAGCTCACCGGCTACGACTTTCAGAGTCTCAACCTGCTCGGGTTACCGATCGGCGGCCCCAAGAGTATGCCGGGCGACCCGCAGTGCCCGACCGTGCTCTTCACGGGGATCGAAGAGCCGCTCTGCCAAGGCCTACAGGGCTACCTGCTCGGCTACCTGACTCCCGCCGAGGCGAAACAGCGCGTCGCCGGCGTCCGACTCATCTCATAAGAAGCAAGAAAAACAAACGGGGGACCACAGCAATGACTACCAGGATCATCGCGGTCATACTGGCCGCAGTGCTCGCCGTCGTGGGGGCGGTGCTGCTCATCAGCTACGTCCGCGGGGCTGACGAGCGCGCCTTCGACGGCGCGAAACTCACCGAGGTGCTGATCGTGAAGGACGAGATCCCCGCAGGGACCTCGGGCTCCGAACTCGGCACGACAGTCGACACCAAGTCGATCCCGACGGCCTTCGTGGCTGAGGGGGCGGTAACGGATGTCTCCGCCCTCAGGGGCCTCGTCGCTGCGGTGTCGCTCGAGCCGGGGGAGCAGGTGCTCGCCTCCCGTTTCGTGGAGCCCGACCAGTTCGGTGCCGGTGGCGGAAAGGTTGCCGTCCCGAAGGGCCTGCAGGAGGTTACCGTCTCGCTCGACGTGCAGCGCGTGGTGGGCGGATCCCTCGTGGCAGGCGACCTCGTGGGCGTCTACGGCAGCCTCGCTTCCGACAACTCCGACCCGGCGCGCACGCAGCTCGTGGAGAGCAAGGTGCTCGTGACCTCGGTGGTGCACGACAGCACAGTCGATCCGGCCACGGCGCAGACATCCGGCAGCATCCTCGTGAGCCTCGCGGTGAACGCCGACCAGGCGCAGCGCATCATCTACCAGCTCGAGTTCGGTCAGGTGTATCTCACCCTGCAGGCCAAAGACGTGACGGCGCCCACCGGCGGACCGGTTACGCGGGGGGTGTTCCAGGGGTGAGCAGGGTAGTCCTCGTCGCACCAGACAGCCGTCTCGAGCGGCAGGTCCGATTCGTCGTGGCTGAGGAGATGGTGGTGATTCCCGCCACCGACCCCGAGCAGTTCGCGGGTCGCCTGAGCCGCATGACCCAGCGTCCTGAGCTCATCGTGTTCGGCCACCAGCTGCCGCGCCAGCTCGCGCTCGCGCTCGCGGGGGCTGGACGCCAGTTCGCCGATTCGATGGCGATCGTCAGCGATGAGACCGACATCATGGTCGACGCCATGCGCGCCGGGATCAGCGACGTGCTCCCCACCACAGTCGAACTCGACGCGATAGACCTCATGGTCTCCCGCGCCCACGACTTCGCCATGGATGCCTCCACCGCAAGCCGCCCGGCACCCTCGCTGCGTCGCCTCGGCCCCGGACGCACCATCGCGGTGGTCTCGCCCAAGGGCGGGGTGGGCAAGACCACCGTCGCGTGCAACCTCGCGATCGGGCTCGCCCAGGAGCTTCCCGGATGCGTCGTGCTCGTCGACCTCGACCTGCAGTTCGGCGACGTCACGTCCACTCTCGGACTCGAGCCGACCTACTTCATCGAGAGCGCCGTGGCCAAGGGTGCAGCGCGCGACTCCGTGGTGCTCACGACGGTGCTGACGCGCCATCCGTCCGGCCTGCTGGTGCTCGCGGGACCGGAGTCGCCCGCGACCGCTGACCGTGTGACCTCGACCCAGGCGGGCCACCTGCTGCGTCAGCTCGCGGGAGAGTACCTCTACGTCATCGTCGACACGTCGCCCGGACTCCTCGAGCACACGCTCACGGTGCTGGAGGAAGCGACGGATGTCGTCGCGGTCACGACCATGGACGTGTCGAGTGTGCGCGGCATGCGCAAGGAGCTCGACGTGCTCGATGAACTGGGTCTCATGCCCGAGTCGCGGCAGGTCGTCGTGACCATGGCGGAGCGGGGCTCCGGTCTCACGGTCGCCGATATCGAGACCGCCATCGGCGCTCCCGTCGACGTCGTCGTGCCGCGCACGCGCGCTGCCGCCATCGCCGCCAACCGTGGGGAGCCGATCATCCTCGGCGCACCGCGAGACAAGGCCGCACGACACCTCCGGCTGCTCGTCGGCCGGCTCTCTACTGAGATCACGAGGAAGGGCTGGCGCGAAGCCGCCCAGAAGGAGAAGGTGTCATGAGCCTGTCAGATCGCCTCCAGGCGGCACGCAGCCAGCGTCCCGCGGGCCAGAGTTACACACCGCCGCCCGAGGTCACCCTCCCCGACACGTTCTACGACGCGCCGGGCCTCGACACCCCGTACTCGGTGGGTGCCGAGGAGGTCGTGAGAGATCTCGAGCGCGACTTCGAGGTCGACGGTCCCGTCATCAGCGATGAGGCGCGCACGGCCGCGACCGAGGCGCTGTACGAGCGGCTCGGCACGCGCCTCAACGACCCGAACCTCAGCGAGGAGCAACTGCACGCCATCGCGCGGCAGGAACTGGTCTCCATCATCGATCTCCAGGCGGCGACGCTCGTCGACGAGGAGCGCCAGGCCCTCATCCGGGATCTCGCTGACGACGCCCTGGGCCTAGGCCCGCTGCAGCGCCTGCTCGACGACCCGACGGTCACCGAGATCATGGTGAACGGACCCGACCACCTGTACGTGGAGCGTAAGGGCCGTCTCGTGCGCACCGCCAACGGTTTCCGCTCGGAGGAGCGCCTGCGGCGCGTCATCGAGCGCATAGTCTCGCGCGTGGGCCGTCGCATCGACGAGTCCTCACCACTCGTCGACGCTCGTCTCCCCGACGGCTCACGCGTGAACGCCATCATCCCGCCGCTCGCGGTGGGGGGCTCGTCGCTCACCATCCGAAAGTTCGCGAAGGAGCCGCTGCGCGCGCACGACCTCGTGGAGTACGGCACGCTCACCGCCGACATGACCGAGATCCTCAACGCGTGCGTCAACGCGCGCCTGAACATCATCATCTCGGGAGGAACGGGCACGGGGAAGACGACACTGCTCAACGTGCTGTCGTCGTTCATCCCGGCGGAGGAGCGCATTGTCACGATCGAGGATGCCGTGGAGCTGCAGCTCCAGCAGGAACACGTCGTGCGGCTCGAGAGCCGGCCGAGCAACATCGAGGGCAAGGGAGAAGTCACCATCCGCGACCTCGTGCGCAACGCCCTGCGCATGCGCCCCGACCGCATCGTGGTCGGCGAGTGCCGCGGTGGCGAGAGCCTCGACATGCTCCAGGCGATGAACACGGGCCATGACGGATCCCTCTCGACCGTGCACGCGAACTCGCCCCGCGACGCCATCGCGCGCCTCGAGACGCTCGCTCTCATGGCGGGCATGGACCTTCCGCTGCGGGCCGTGCGCGAGCAGATCGCCTCGGCAGTCGACGTGATCATCCAGGTGAGCAGGCTGCGCGACGGCACGCGCCGCGTCACCCACATCACCGAGGTACTCGGGATGGAGGGCGACACGGTCACGCTGCAGGACGCGTTCGCGTTCGAGCAGGCGGGCGTCGACCTCGACGGCCACGTGCTCGGCGAAGCCAGGTACACGGGGGTGCGCCCGCGCTTCACCGACCGGTTCGCCGAGCTCGGCATCCCGTTCGACCAGGGACTCTTCATGGTCGAGCCCGCGGAGGGGTGGCGCTGATGTCCCTCTGGATCGGCTTCGCCGTTATCTCGGTCGCGATCGTGCTCGCGCTCATCGCCGTATTCGCGCCCGGAGTCTTCTCGGGCCGTGCGCGCCCCTCCACGGGCATCTCGCGCTCCGACGCGCTGCGTCTGCTGGGAGACCGCGCGGCCAACACCGCTGAGGCCCGGATGCGCGGGGGCACGTTCGCGTTCGTGACAGTCGACGAGCTCGAGCTGGCAGGGGTCAGAATGCGCCCCGGCGCCTACGTCGTCATGCTCACCCTCATCACGGCGGCCGTGGCCCTCATCGGCTCGATCGTCGCCGCGGCGCTCGGGTTCCCCATCGCGTGGGTGCTGTACGTGGCACTCGTGATCGCGGTGCCGCTCACCGGAAGGGTCGTCCTCGGCATCCGCACCACACGTCGCCGCGCGCGCTTCGCCGACCAGCTCGACGACACCCTCCAGCTCATCGCGAGCGGGCTGCGGGCCGGACACAGCCTCGCGCGAGCCATCGACGCGGTCTCGCGGGAGGCCGAGGCGCCGACCTCCGAGGAGTTCGCCCGCATCATCAACGAGAACCGGCTCGGCATGGACCTCGGTGAGGCCATCATGCGCGGCGCCCGCCGGATGAAGAGCGATGACCTCGCGTGGACCTCGCAGGCCGTCGACATCCACCGGGAGGTCGGTGGCAACCTCAGCGAGGTGCTCGACCACGTGTCGGAGACGATTCGCGAGCGCAACCAGATCCGCCGCCAGGTCGCGACGCTGAGCTCGGAGGGCCGCATGTCGGCAAACGTGCTCATGGCGCTACCCGTCGGCATCGCCCTCATCCTGAGCGTCGTCTCGCCCGGCTACCTCGTCGTCTTCGTGACGACGCCCATCGGTTGGGTGCTCATCGGCTTCTCGGTGGTGCTCTTCACGGTCGGTGCCGTGTGGATGCGCTCCATCACGAAGATCAAGTTCTAAGGGAGCAGCTCATGGACGGAATCCTCGTCGCCATCATCGCCGTGGCACTCGTCGGTGCCTCGCTGCCCGTGCTCGCCTTCGCGCTGGCACCCGCGAGCGGCAGGCAGGGCACCGCGGCGCGCGCCCGGATGCTCGTGCAGTCCGCCGCGTCGCCCCGCACGGGCTCGGTGCGCTACTTCGCGCCGCCCGCACTGATCACCAAGCTCGAGAGGAACCTCTCACTCGCCGCCCTCGCGTGGGACGTGTCCAAGCTCATCCGGGCCAAGCTCGTGCTCGCGGGCATCGCGCTGGCGCTCGGCATCCTGTTCGTGGCGAACCAGCCCTCGCCGCTGCGCGTGATCCTCACCATGGTGGTGGTGACCGTCGCCTACTTCGCCCCCGACCTCATCGTGTGGGGGAGGGCGCAGGAGCGTCAGGAGGCGATCCGCGCCGACCTCGCCGACACCCTCGACCAGATCACCATTTCGATCGAGGCGGGCCTGGGGCTCGAGACGGCGATCGTGCGCGCGGGCGAGCACGGCACGGGGCCGCTCGCCCAGGAGCTCATGCGCACCATCCAGGACATGCGTGTCGGCCTCTCGCGCAAGGAGGCGTACACGGCGCTCGCCGACCGCACGAGCGTCACCGACCTCAAGCGCTTCGCGCGCGCCATCATGCAGGCCGACGCCTACGGGGTTTCGGTCGCCAACGTCGTGCGCACGCAGTCGAAGGACCTGCGCGCCAAGCGCCGCCAGCGCGCGGAGGAGAAGGCCATGAAGGTGCCCGTGCAGGTGCTCTTCCCGCTCATGCTGTGCATCCTGCCGGTGCTCTTCATCGTCGTGCTCGGCCCCGCCGTGCTCAACCTGATCACGGTTCTCTCCGCAACCCGGTAAGATCGGCTTCGCGAAGGGGAGTATCCCACCTCGCTGTTCCCGTCAGTACGAGCCCCAGCGTTGCGGCTCCGGGGCAGTGTTGATCCAACGGTGCCGAAGTGGCATCGCCGATCAAGGGAGAGACTTTCGGGCCTTGCCCTACCCTCTGAACGGAATCCTGTGCTCACAGCAGTCACCCTCACCGCAGTCACCACTTCGGTCGCCCTCAACCCGGTCTTCGAGATCGTCACCCTCGGGGTGCTCGTCGCGATCCTGATCGCCGACCTCGTCATGGCCTACCGCCGGCCGCACATCCCGAGCACGCGCGAGTCCGCGCTGTGGGTCGCCCTGTACGTGGGCCTCGCGCTCGTGTTCGCGCTGCTCATGCTCATCCTCGGCGACGCCGAGCACGCCGGGCAGTTCATCGCCGGATGGGTCACCGAGTACAGCCTCTCGATCGACAACCTGTTCGTGTTCGTCATCATCATGACGAAGTTCAGCGTGCCGAGGAAGTACCAGCAGGAGGTGCTCATGGTGGGCATCGTCATCGCCCTCGTGCTGCGCGGAATCTTCATCCTGCTCGGCGCCCAGCTCATCGAGAACTTCTCCTGGGTGTTCTACATCTTCGGCGCGTTCCTCGTCTATACGGCCATCCGCCAGGCGTTCGAGAACCACGACGACATGGAAGACACCGAGAACGGCGTCATCCGGTTCCTGCGCAAGCGCATCCCCATCTCCGACCAGTTCGACGGCGGGAAGCTGCGCACCGTCATCGACGGCAAGAAGATGTTCACGCCGATCCTCGTGGTCTTCGTGGCCATCGGCACGACAGACCTGATCTTCGCGCTCGACTCGATCCCGGCCATCTTCGGCATCACGACAGACCCGTTCCTCGTCTTCACGGCCAACATCTTCGCGCTCATGGGCCTTCGCCAGCTGTACTTCCTGCTCGGCGACCTCATCGACAAGCTCGAGTACCTGCACTACGGCATCGCGTTCATCCTCGCCTTCATCGGTGTGAAGCTCGTCTTCCACGCCCTGCACGAGAACGAGCTGCCGTTCATCAACGGCGGCAAGGGCGTCGAGTGGGCGCCCGAGATCTCCACGTGGACCTCGCTCGCCGTCATCATCGCGTCGATGGCCATCGCGACGATCGCGAGCCTCATCAAGATCCGCATCGACAAGAGCCGCGAGTCTGTCGGGAGCTGAGCATGGGTAGTGCTGCCCATGCCGCGGCCGGGCCGGGCTTGCTAGCGTGATCGGATGAGTGCCGATTCGACCGCGGAGTTCGAGCTTCCCGGCGCGACAGTGCGCTTCAGGTTCTCCGGCCACTCCGACCGCGGTGCTGTGCGCCGCATCAACGAGGACAGCTTCCTCACCGCGCCGCCGCTCTTCATCGTCGCGGACGGGATGGGCGGGCACGCGTTCGGCGACCGCGCGAGCCAGGCGAGTATCGCCGCGTTCGCGAGTTCGGTGGAGGAGGGGCTGCCCGCGAGCGCGCAGGCGGTGCTCGACACCATCCGCACCGCCAACGACGCCGTGCTGGCCCTCGCTGACAGCGCCGACGGGGCGCTCTCGGGCACGACGCTCACGGGTGTCGCGTTCGTCGACATCGGAGCGAGCCAGAACTACCACTGGATGGCGTTCAACGTGGGTGACTCCCGCACCTACAGCTGGGACGGCCGTACCCTTGCCCAGGTGAGCGTCGACCACTCGGCCGTTCAGGAGCTCATCGACCTCGGCCAGCTCAGCCGCCTCGACGCGGAGAAGCACCCGCAGCGCAACATCGTGACGCGCGCCCTCGGGGCCGAGGACATCGTCGACGCCGACATCTGGCTGCTCCCCGCACGGGCTCGCCAGACCTTCCTGCTCTGCTCGGACGGGCTCACGAAGGAGCTCAGCGACGACGAGATCGCCCGCATCATCGTGTTCCACGATGCCGAGTCGGTGCGCGAAAGCGACAACCTGCCCCTCACCCTGCCCGAGCGGCTCGTGCGCGCGGCCATCGCGGCGGGTGGTTCCGACAACGTGACAGTTGTCGTGGTGGAGTCAGAACTCGTCGGTGTTTCCGCGCCCAGCCCCGACGACGATACGCTCGAACGTGGGGGCCTTTCCCGGCTGCTCGAAGACACCAGGCCCAGGGGCTGATATGACCTTCACCATTCGACCCGCCGCGAGCGGGGGCTGGCTCGCGTTCGCGTCGGGGTCACTGCTGCTCGTCGTCCCCGACAGCGCGGTCGGCGTGACCGCCGGGTGGGAGGCTGTGGGCGGAGCATCCGGATTCCAGGCCGCGCTCGACCTCCTCACGGGCAAGGGGCTCGGCGCCACGCCCTCCTTCGTGCTGGTGGACTGGACAGCCGGTGGAGACGCGCGCGTGCTCGTGCGCGGTGACCTCGAATTGACCGTGACGGATGCCGCGGGCCAGCAGCAGCTCTCCGGGGCAGGCGTCTCCACGTGGGTCGAGCGCAACCTGCCGACAGTTTCGGCGCTGTCGCTCGCCGTTCCCGGTGCCACGGCCGCGTCGGACTCCGAACTGCCCCTCGCGTCGGGGGTCGCACTCGTGGCCGCCATCGCCTCGGGCGCCGCGTCCGTGGTGGTCGCGCCGACCGCTGCCCCCGCTAAGACCCCCGCACCCCGCCCGGTGGTCGAGGTCGACATCGGCGAGACCGTACGGGAGGCGCCCGAGGCGGCGCCGGTGACGGAGGCTGAACCGTCCCCGCCGCAGGGCGAGGGGTACGACTACCTGTTCGGCGACACGATGTACCGCGGGGTCGTGGACGCGGCCGTGCACGAGGCCGACCCCGAAGCCGAGGCATCCGGTGGCCCCGTCGACGACACCCTGCACGATGGCGAGACCGTCATGGTCGACAGCGTCAAGAAGCTGCGCGGCAGGCGCGCGCCGGGTGCACAGGCCGCTCCACCCGCGCCGCCGAAGGCTCCCCAGCTCGTGCTCGTGATGCCGAGCGGTGCGCGCGAGCCGCTCACGCAACCGATCCTCATCGGTCGCAGCCCGACCGTCGGCAAGGTCTCCGGCGCGATTCCGCGGCCGCTCACGCTCGGAACGGGCGACCAGGACATCTCGCGCAACCACGCCCAGTTCGTGCTCGAGGGCGGCACCGTCGTCATCACCGACCTGCATTCGCGCAACGGCACCTCGATAGTGCTGCCCGGCAAGACGCCGCAGAAGCTGCGCGCGGGGGAGCCGACGTCGATCATCGTCGGCACCGTCGTCGACTTCGGTGGGGGCCTCGCCATCACCGTGGAGGAGGAGGCATGAGGCGCACCGCCTCCACTCCGCCGGAGCTGCCGGGCTACACGTTCGTCAAGCTGCTGGGCTCGGGCGGGTTCTCCGACGTGTTCCTCTACGACCAGAAGCTGCCGCGCCGTCGCGTCGCCGTGAAGGTGCTCCTCATCGAGGAGATCACCGCGGCCAGCCGCGCGGCGTTCGTCGCCGAGGCGAACCTCATGGCCCAGCTCAGTGCGCATCCCTACATCGTCACGATCTACCAGGCCGATGTCGCCGCGGACGACCGCCCGTACTTCGTCATGGAGTACTGCTCCGGCCCGTCGCTCGCCGAGCGCTATAAGAGCGAGACGTTCGCGGTGGCCGACGCCCTGCGCACGGGGGTTCGGCTCTCGAGCGCGGTCGCGACCGCGCATTCGGCGGGCATCCTGCACCGCGACATCAAGCCCGCCAACGTGCTCAGCAACGACTACGGCTGGCCCGCCCTCACCGACTTCGGCATCTCGTCTGCCCTCGACGACGAGTTGCCCCTGCACACCACGACCGTCGCCGCGGCACTCGCGGGCGATACGGGCACGAGCGGCACCGCCCAATCGGTGGGCATGAGCGTGCCATGGTCGCCGCCCGAGATGTTCGAAGACGACCCGCAGCCGGATGTCCGCAGCGATGTCTTCTCGTTGGCCGCGACCATCTACACCATCCTCGCCGGGCAGACCCCGTTCGAGGTGCGGGGCCGCTCGAACGGCACGCTCGACCTCATCGGGCGGATCGAGCGCGGCGCCATCACCCCCATGTCGCGCGACGACATTCCACGGTCGCTGCTCGCCGTTCTCCAGAAGGGCATGGCCTCCGACCGCAACGACAGGTTCGCGACCGCCGTCGACTTCGCCAGAGCCCTGCAGCGAGTGGAGCTCGAGCTCGGCTACGCGCCCACGACCATCGAGGTGCCCAACCTGCTCGTCGAGGCGCCCGTGCGCGGCGAGGCGGACGATGCCGACGAGACGCGCGCCCGCACGGTCGCGACCATCAATGCGCAGCCGGAGGCGGCGCCGAGCCCGGCTCCCGCGCCAGCACCCGAGGCCGAGCCGACGATGCTGCGCAACACCCCGGTCGTCGACGCCCAGCCCGAGGTGCAGGGGGAGACCGTCGTGCGTCGGCGGGAGCATCCGGCCCCCGTCGTCGAGACGCCGGTGCGGCGCCGCAGGGTCGCGCCGATCATCATCGGCGTGGCGGCCGTGCTCGTGGCGGCGGGAGTCGCACTCGCGCTCGTGTTCGGCGGCCCCGTCACCCCCGGTGGTGCAGACCCGTCGTCGAGCGCGACGGTGGCGCCCGTGATCATCGCGAGCGTGCCCACGCCGCAGATCGACGGAGCGCCCACGGTCGACGGCTCGACGGTGACCTTCGCCTTCACGAACCCGGATCCGCAGGCCGGCGACGTCTTCGTGTGGCGCATCAGCAACCGCACCGATGCCGAGCCGACCCACAAGGCCGACGGCAGCACCGTGGTCATCGACGATTACGCGCCGGGCTCGACGGTGTGTATCGACGTGCGGGTGCTGCGCAACGGCAAGACCTCCGCGAACCCCTACGAGACCTGCTACCCGGCATGACCGACACAGCGAGCGCGCCGGCAGTGGCCCCGCTCAAGATCGAGTTCTGCGGCGAGTGGTACGAGGTCGCGCATCCGAACGACTTCCACATCGGTCGAGAGTCCGACCTCGTCATCGACGAGAACCCGTACCTGCACCGCCGGTTCCTGCGCATCTACGAGGACTTCGGCATGTGGTGGCTCGCCAACGTCGGCAACCTGCTCTCCGCGACGGTGACGGATGCTACCGGCCAGGTGCAGGCCTGGCTTGCGCCAGGGGCCCGGCTGCCCATCGTGTTCCCGCAGATGCAGGTGCTGTTCAGCGCGGGATCGACGACGTATGAGTTCACCATCCACTCGGCAGACGATTACTACAACACCTCGGCTGCCAACGCGGGCGGGGGAGGCGCGACCACCATGGAACCCGTGCCGCTCACGACCACGCAGCGCCTGCTCGTCGTCTCGCTCGCCGAGCACGTGCTGCGGCAGGATTCGCCCGGCCGCGGTGAGATCCCCACCTCCGCCGAGGCGGCCGCGCGGTTGCACTGGTCGATGACGACCTTCAACCGCAAGCTCGATAACGTGTGCGACAAGCTCGACAAGATCGGGGTACAGGGCCTGCGCGGCGGCAAGCGGAACCTTGCGACGAACCGTAGGCTCCGGCTCGTCGAGTACGCGGTCGCCACCCGCCTCGTGAGCAAAGACGACCTCTACCTGCTCGAGAAGAACGACCGCGACCACGCGGCATCCGACGCCCCGGAGGATGGGGAGTAGTACCCATGGGGGCCGCGAGATATACCGGTTGTCGCGTGTTAGGTTGATGAAGAAAGCCCAAGGATCACCTCTTGGGAACGGATCACGATCAACGCGGGGGCATCAGTGAGCGCGCTGACCAAGTGGGTGAAGAGCCGCAAGACCGTCGCGTCCGCGCTCGTCATCGCGGTCATCGCGGGTGTACCCCTCACCATCGCGGCGCTGCATCCGGGCTTCCCTGTCTCCGACGTCGACCTCACCTCTCGCGACGTGTGGGTGACCAACGGCGAGCAACTGCTCGGCGGCCGCCTGAACCGCCAGATCGACGAACTCAACGGCTCGGTCACCGCGTCCAGCCCCAATTTCGACGTGCTGCAAGACGGCGACACTCTCTTCTTGCACGATCCAGACGCGGATCGCCTCGAGTCGGTGAACCCGGCCTCGACCGAGGTCACCTCGTCGATCGACCTTCCGCCGGGCTCGGAGGTCTCGTACGGCGGCTCGGTGATCGCCATCGTCTCGCCCGAGGGTCAGCTGTGGGGCATCCCCTCCGTGGGCGACCTGCAGTTCAACTACGTCTCGCAGCCGCCGCTGGCGGAACTGGGGGCGGATGCCCACGCCGCGGTCACGGCATCCGGCGCGATCATCGCCGTGAGCCCCGAGAACAAGCAGCTCATCCGCATCCCCACCCTCGCGGACAAGCCGCAGGTGACGACCTTCCCCGCGGTGGGCGCGTTCCAGCTCGCCGCGGTGGGGGAGCAGGCCGTGGTCTTCGACCAGTCGACCAACGAGATCGTGAACCAGGGCGGCACCGCGTACGGCATCGGCGACGAGAAGGGTCTCAAGCTGCAACTGAGCGGGCCGGATTCCTCGTCCGCAGTGGTGGCCACCGCCGACTCGCTCGTGCGCGTGAACCTCTCCTCGGGCACCGCGCAGACCGCTTCCGCCGGATTCGACTCCACGAGCAGCGACCTCGACGGCGTCGCGGCCCCCGTCAACCAGGACGGCTGCGCGCACGGCGCGTGGGCATCCGCGCAGAAGTACCTGCTCTCGTGCGAGGGTCAGGACGCGCAGCCACAAGACATCGACCAGCCCACGGCCGGCAGCTTCTTCGCGTTCCGGGTGAACCGCACGGTCATCGCGCTCAACGACCTCACCAACGGCAACGTGTGGATTCCGAGCGAGAACATGCGGCTCGTCGACAACTGGGACGACGTGACGCCTCCCGTGGAGGAAGAGTCCGAGGAGACCGGCGAGGAGAAGTCGGCGATCCAGTCGTTCGAAGACACGCTCGCGGAGCGCACCGAGACGAACCGCCCGCCGACCGCCCTCGACGACGACTTCGGCGTGCGCCCCGGCCGCACCACGATCTTCTCGGTGCTCGACAACGACTCAGACCCCGATGGCGATGTGCTGGTCATCTCCCACTATGACGCGGTGGCCGAGACCACCGGCAGACTCGACCTCATCGACGGCGGCCGTGCGCTGCAGTTCACCCCCGCCGAGGGGTTCGTGGGTTCCATCGCCTTCAACTACACGGTCGACGACGGCCGGGGCGGCACGGCATCGGCGAACGTCGTGGCGCGCGTGGTGCCGAACGAGATCAACAACCCGCCCTACTCGGTGCGCCTGCCGGGCGTGAGCGTCGAGGCCAACCAGACCATCACGTACAACGTGCTGAGCGACTGGCGCGACCCCGACGGCGACGACCTCTACCTCGTCGCGGCGAGTCCCAAGTCGGGCGACCTCGTGCGCTTCACGCCCGACGGATTCATCACCTTCACTCACCAGACTTCCGAGCTCGGCGAGAAGGAGGTGCAGTTCCAGGTGAGCGACGGCAGCGCCACTCCCGTCACGGGAACGCTCACCGTCACCGTCGAGCCCGCAGGCTCGCTCAACCCCGTGGGCACGCCCGACTTCGCGACGGGGTTCACGAACCAGACCATCCTCGTCGAGCCGATCAAGAACGACCTCTCGCCCAACGGCGTGACGCCAGAACTCGTCGGTCTCGAAGACCCGACGGGCGACGCGGTCGCGTCGTTCAACACCGAGCGCAAGACCGTGACCTTCACGGCGTCGAGCCCCGGCATCTACTACATGAAGTACACGCTGCAGGCGGGCGCCAATACGAGCGTGGGGATCATCCGGATCGACGTGCTCGACCTGCCCGCCGACACGAGCCTGCCGCCCGTCGCGGTGAAAGACACGGCGTACCTGCGCGGCGAGGAGCCCGTGACGCTGTCGGTGCTCGCGAACGACGTGAGCCCCTCGGGCAAGATCCTCGCCGTGCAGTCGATCTCGGTGCCCGCGGAGTACACCGCGAAGGGCCTCGTCGTCGAGTTGCTCGAGTCGACGCTCATCCGCGTCACCTCGCCCGCGGCGCTCACCGGGCAGGTGAACTTCACGTACACGATCTCGGATGGCACGGCCACAGCCAGCGCTGGCGTGACGGTGGTGCCCGTCCCCGCGCTCACCAAGCACCAGCCGCCCATCGCCGTCGATGACCCGGCAACCGTGCGCGTGGGCGACATCATCACGCTCGACGTGCTCGACAACGACACGCATCCGGACAGCTCGCCGATGTTCCTCGACAAGCAGCTCATCACGCCGCCCACCGCGGGCATCGCCTTCGTCGCCGACAACATGCTGCGGTTCCAGGCGCCCACGACGCCGGGGGAGTACCGCGTCGCCTATCGCGTGCTCGACCCGTTCGGCGAGTCCGCCACGGCCACCGCGATCTTCACCGTGACGCCGCTCGACACTGACGCGAACCGCGACCCCGTGCCCGATCCGCTTATCGGCCGCGTGCTCGCGGGCGGGAGCATCCGCATCGACGTGCCCCTGCAGAAGATCGACCCCGACGGCGACTCGACTCAACTGCTCGACTTCCCGCGGCCGCCCACCCTTGGCACCATCGTGGAGCAGGGCAACGACTACTTCGTCTACAAGTCGGCCGAGGGTGCGACGGGCACCGACGAGTTCAGCTACCAGGTGTACGACGCGTTCGGCGCGACGGGCGAGGCGACCATCAAGATTGCCGTCATTCCGCCGCCGGAGACGCTGCTGCCGCCGAGCGCCGCACCCGACAGCGTGTCGATCCGCCCCGGCCGCATCGCCCAGATCGACCTCATGGCCAACGACTCCGACCCGCAGGGCGCCCCCATCAAGGTGAGCAAGGAACTCATCGACGTACCCGAGGGCATCAAGGCCGAGGTCGTCGATCGTCAGTACCTCGTCATCACGGCGCCCGAGACCGTGCAGTCGTTCTCGCTACGGTACGAGCTCACCAACAACCGCGGCGGCAAAGACATCAGCTACGTGCAGGTGCAGGTGACCCCGGATGCCCCCCTCCTGCCCCCGTCGGCGAAGGACGTGCCCATCCTCGTGAAGGACATTGCGGGCAAGAGCTCCGTCACGGTCAACATCTTCGACGGGTACGCGTTCAACCCCGCGGGCAAGACGCAGGACCTCGTCGTCTCGCTCGAGGGACCCAACGCCAAGTCCGCGGCGCTCCTCGAGCGCAACGGGCAGATCGAGGTGACCCCCGGCGACACCCGGCAGGCCATCGCCTACCGCGTCACCAACGAGGCGGACGACCTGAGCGCCATGGCGTTCATCATCGTGCCGGCGGCCGTGACCGACTCGTTCGACGACCCGCCCCGCATCGACCCCGACCTGCCGATCCAGTACGTGAGCATGAACGAGACGCGGCAGTGGAACCTCGCCGACATCCTCGACATCCCGTCGGGGCGCGACGGTCACATCTACGACAAGAGCTCGGTCTCCGCGGTGAAGAGCAACGGCACCAGCAGTTACGTCGACGAAGACACGATCACCTTCACGGGCGCGCTCGACTACCGCGGGCCCGCATCCATCACCTTCACGGTGTCGGACGGCGACTCGAAGAACGACCCGAAGGGCAACGTCAAGACGCTCACGCTGCCCATCATCGTGGGCGATCCGGAGTTCCGCGACACCCCGCCCGAGTTCACGACGCCCACGGTTGCCGTGGAGGTGGGCGAGACCGTGACGATCGATCTGCGACAGTCGACGGGGCATCCGAACCCGAAGATCCTGCAGGAGGTCACGTACTCCGACATCTCGCCGTCGAGCGGAACGCTGAGCGCGCAGCTCAACGGCTCGCAGCTGGCGCTGAGCGTGCCGCGAGACACCCCCAAGGGCACGACGTTCACCGTCGGCGTCACGCTGCGGTGGGACAAGTTCACGGTCCCCGGCACGATCAACGTGACTGTCGTGGGCTCCACGCGACCGCTGCCCTCGGCCGTGAGCGACAGCTACGAGACGAAGCGGCCCGTCGGCACGTACACGATGGACCCGCTCACGAACGACTCGAACCCGTACCAAACGACGGGCGAGCCCCTCACGATCGTCGACGCCAAGATCACCAACGCGGGCAACGTCGGGTCTGTGACGTTCACGGGCAGCCAGATCAAGGTGACCCCGAACTCGACTCCGCCCTACATGGTCATCGAGGTCGTCTACACGATCCAGGACGCGACGAAAGACGCGGACCGCCGCGTCAACGGCACCATCACCTTCACGGTGACGGACGTTCCGGATGTCACCCAGAAGCCCTCGACCGCGTCGCCCATCGGCGGCGACCAGTCGGCGACGATCAACTGGACCGCGCCGGCAACCAACGGCAAGGACATCACCTCCTACGAGGTGCGGACCGTGCAGACCGGTGCCGTCGCCACCTACGACGGCAACACCTACAGCGCGACGACCACGGGGCTCACCAACGGCACCCCATACACGTTCCAGGTGCGTGCCATCAACGAGAACGGGCCGGGGGCATGGTCGATCGCGAGCGACCAGATCACGCCGTACGGCACGCCCGCTCAGCCCGTGGTCACGGCCACCGCCACCGACCAGTGGGCGCCGGGCGGCTCGATGAGCGCGTCGTGGCCCGCGGTCGCCGGCACGGGTGGCACCACGCAGTACTTCTGGAGCGCGAGCAACGGCGCGACCGGCAACACGACGGGCACGTCGACGCCGCAGATCACCGGTCTCGGCGGCGGCAACTACACGGTGAGCGTCTACGCCGTGAACACGGGCGGCAAGCAGGGCGGAACGGGCACGTCGAACGGCGTGACGATCACCACCCAGGGTGTGCCCGCGACGCCGACGATCACGGGCACGTCACCCGCGAGCGGCACTCCTGCGACCCAGACCGTGTCGTGGTCGTGGGGCTCCGTGACGGCGAACCCCGGCGGCTCCGCGAATCTCACCTACGAGGTGAGCTACAACGGCGGCGGATGGCAGAACGTCGGCACGGCGACGAGCTACAGCCTCGGCAGCCGCGGCGAGGGCAGCCACACGCTGCAGGTGCGGGCGACGAACAAGTCCGGCGCCGGCGGTGCGAGTGCGGGGGCCACCGTCACCCTTGCCCCGGTGCCCGTCGTCGCGTCCATCGAGGTGTGCGTCGGAGCATCCGGCGCTCCCGTCGGCAACTATGTCGGCATCATCACGCACAACATCACGGGCGGTACGTACACCGCGTGGGTGACGGGCGACGGATGGGGCTCGGGAAGCGCGCACAACAACTACAACTTCCCCGCGAACGGCTCGACGCAGCTCTCCGCGTGGAAGGGCAGGGCCGGGGGAGACCTCGACGACTCGATCACCGTCAACATGTCCAACGGCATGAGCGCTACGACGACCTGGGGCGCTGCTCCCGGATGCTGACCCCACCACAGAAAGGCAACCCACCGTGCCAGTAACTCAGGAGCAGGCGACATGGTTCGCCGACGCGTTCCAGAAGCTCGTCGCGAACGTCGACAAGGCGATCGTCGGCAAGGACCACGTCATCCGCCTCGTGCTGACCGCGCTCATCTCCGACGGCCACGTGCTGCTCGAGGACTACCCGGGCACCGGCAAGACCGTACTGGCCAAGGCGCTCGCGAACACGCTTGACGGCACGACGAGCCGCATCCAGTTCACGCCCGACCTGCTGCCCTCCGACGTCACGGGCGTGCAGATCTACGACCAGGGCAAGGGCAAGTTCACCTTCCACCCCGGCCCGATCTTCGCGTCGATCGTGCTGGCCGACGAGATCAACCGCGCGAGCCCCAAGACCCAGAGTGCGCTGCTGGAGGTCATGGAGGAGGGCGTCGTGACGATCGACGGCGAGGGCCACTCGGTGGGAGCGCCCTTCCTCGTCATCGCCACGCAGAACCCCGTCGAGCAGGCGGGAACGTACAAGCTTCCCGAGGCCCAGCTCGACAGATTCCTCATCAAGACCTCGCTCGGCTACCCCGACAGCAAGACTGCCGTCTCCCTGCTCATGGATGTCTCGACCCGCGCCCGCGCATCCCTCGTCTCGCCCATCATCAAGCCCGATTCGATAGTCGCGATGTCTGCGCTCGCGACGGAGGTGTTCGTCGACGAGTCGGTCATGCAGTACCTGAGCGACATCGTGGATGCGACCCGCAAGAACAAGGATGTGACCCTCGGCGTGAGCATGCGCGGCGCCATGGCTCTCGCGCGGGCCATCAAGACCTGGGCCATCACGCAGGGCCGCACGTACGCGACTCCCGACGACGTGCGGGAGCTGGCGACCTACGTGCTCGCGCACCGCATGGTGCTCGACCCCGAGTCGGAGTTCGCCGGGGTGAAGTCGACAGACATCATCGAGCGCATCCTCGTCGACATCGAGCCGCCCGCATACCGCGCAGCGTAACCCGAGCATGACGACGATCGCCGACCGCATCCCGCAGCCCGTCATCGGGGCCGCCGGGTCTGTCGCGCGCGCCGCGAGGGTCGTGTGGGCTGTCGTCGGCCCGGTGCTGCGCGCGGTCTGGCGCGTCGTCGGCCCCGTGCTGCGCGTCGTGACCCCGGTCGGCTGGCTCGTGCTGCTGGTCGCCGCGCTCTCCCTCACGCTGAGCTTCGCGTTCGGCTGGCAGGAGTTCACGTACTTGGGCACGATCATGCTCGCCGCGTTCGTCATCTCGATCCTCTTCCTGTTCGGCCGCGCGTCGTACGGGGTCGATGTCGAGCTCAATCCGCGCCGCGTCGTCGTCGGCGACCGCGCGATGGGCCGGATGCTCGTCACCAACGTCGGCCACCGAGCACTTCCTCCCACCCGCATGGAGCTGCCGGTGGGTAAGGGCCTCGCGGAGTTCCAGCTGCCCGCCATGAAGCCGGGCGCCGAGCAGGAGGAGCTCTTCGCGGTGCCGACGAACAAGCGCGCCGTGATCGTCGCGGGCCCCGCCGAGTCCGTGCGCGGCGACCAGATCGGCCTCCTGCGCCGGGCGCTCAGGTGGGCAGAGCCGAAAGACCTGTTCGTGCATCCGCGCACCGTGCGTCTCGTGCCGTCCGCCGCGGGCCTCGTGCGCGACCTCGAGGGCCAGGTCTCGAAGAAGATCACCAACAACGACATCGCGTTCCATGCGTTGCGCCCCTACGTGCCGGGCGATGACCGCCGCTACGTGCACTGGCGCACCTCGGCGCGCATCGGCCAGCTCATGGTGCGCCAGTTCGAGGAGACGCGCCGCTCGCAGCTCACCATGATCCACGCGACGCGCAGCGACCTGTACGCCTCCGAGGAGGAGTTCGAGCTCGCGATCTCGGTGACGGCGTCGATCGCCGCGCAGGTCATCCGCGACGGCACGCAGATGAATGTCGTGAGCGACTCCGGCCAGTGGAAGACTCCGAGCGTCACCTCCATGCTCGACTCGTCGTGCAGGGTAGAGCCCACGGGCAGGGTGTTCGCGAGCATCCGGGAGTTCGCGCGCGAGCGCACCAAGCGGCTGCCGAACCCGAGCGTCGTCATGATCATCGGCGGTTCCCGGATGACCACCGCCGAGTACCGCAGCGTGCAATCCCTGTTCGGCTCCGACACGAACCAGGTGGCGTTCCACGTCGAGAGCGGCGCCCAGCCGAAGATCGGCAGCGTCGCGGGGCTCACCGTCATCACCGTGGGCGATCTCGCCGACCTGCCGAGCCTCGTGCGGGGGCTCTCATCATGACCGAGGGGAGGCGCACCATCACGGGCCGCATGTGGGCGGACATCGCCGTGCTCCTCGTGCTCGCGACCCTCGGGGTCGTGGGCTTCGAGCCCTCGTTCGGCGGCTACGGCTTCCTGCTCGCGGGCGTGGGCGGGCTCATCCTGGGCGCGGCCACGGGCATCGGCGCCTCGATCTTCCGCCTCGGCGCCGTCACCACGGTGCTCGCCGCGGTCGTGCTCTACTTCCTCGTGGGAACGCCGCTGGCCGTGCCCACGCAGGCCGTGCTCGTGGTGTTCCCGAGCTTGCAGTCGCTGTCGAGCATCGCTGTCGGCACCGTCTACGGCTGGTCGGACATCGTCACGCTCAGCACCCCCATCGGCGCCCCGCAGTACATCGCGGTCGTGCCCTACTTCGCCGCGTGGTTCGTGGCTCTGCTCTCGACCACCCTCGCCACGCGGTGGCTGTCGCAGCGGCCGCGCACCGCCTGGCGGTTCGGCGTCGCGCTCATCGCCCCCGTCGCGCTGTATGTGGCGGGCATCCTGATCGGCACCGACGAGCCGTACCAGGCGGGCCTGCGCGGCATCGTGTTCGGCGTGCTCGCCCTCGTGTGGCTGGGCTGGCGGCGCCAGGGCGAGACCGTCGCGCAGGCGGGCGCGGCGAAGCTGCGCAACCGCAAGCTCGCGGGTACGGCGATCATCGTGGTCGGTGCGATCGGGCTGGGCGGGGCCGCGGGATTCGCGTTAGCGCCCCCGAACGACGAGCGCTTCGTGCTGCGCGAGGAGATCCAGCCGCCGTTCGATCCGCTCGACTACCCGAGCCCGCTCGCGGGGTTCCGCCACTACACGAAGCAGGTCACGGACGACGTGCTGTTCACGGTGTCGGGCCTGAAGCCGGGCGACGTCATCCGGCTCGCGACGCTCGACACCTTCACGGGCAAGCTGTGGAACGTCACGGGCCCGGAGTCCGACGCGAACGGCTCGGGGTCGTTCGAGCTCGTCGGCCGCACCTTCCCCAAGCCGGCCCTCATCACGCCCGTCGAGCGCGACGGCGTCACGTTCACGATCGGCGACTACGACGACGTGTGGGTGCCGACCGTCGGCTACACGACTGACCTTTCCTTCACGGGCGGAGATGCCGAGAACCAGGCCGATAGCCTGCGCTACAACGCGCTCACGGGCACGACGGTGCTGACGAGCGGCCTGCACTCCGGCGACAGCTACACCGTCGACGCCGAGGAGCAGGAGGTCATCCCCGCGTCCGAGCTCGCCGACGCGAAGATCGCCGCGCTGCAATTGCCCTCCGTCGACGGCAGTCCCGACATCGCCACGGTGAAGGCGCAGGAGTATGCGGGCTCGGCGACCACGCCCATCGCGCAGCTCGAGGCCATCCGGGTCGCGCTCGTGGAGAACGGATTCCTCAGCCACGGCCGCGCGTCGGACTCCGTGCCCTCGCGCGCGGGCCACGGGGCGGACCGCATCACGGAGTTGCTCGAGCGCAACCAGATGGTGGGCGACCAGGAGCAGTACGCCTCGGCGTACGCCCTCATGGCCCGCAGCCTCGGGTACCCGGCGCGCGTGGTGATGGGCTTCGCGCCCGAGGTGCTCGAGGGCGGCGCGCCCGTGGAGGTGACGGGCGACGACGTCACGGCGTGGGTCGAGGTGGCGTTCGCCGAAGTGGGCTGGGTCTCCTTCAACCCGACCCCCGACGAGACGGATATCCCGCAGGACCAGGTTCCCAAGCCCCAGAGCGAGCCGCAGCCGCAGGTGCGCCAGCCCCCGCGTGCCGACAACAACGACGACAAACTGCTCTCGCCCGTCGAGCTCGACGACACGCGCGACGACGACAACGGGCTGCCGTTCCTGCTGCCGGGCTGGGTCATCGTGCTCGGCCTGAGCGTGCTCATCCCGGCCGCCGTCGTCTTCGTGCCCCTGCTCGTCATCGCCGCGATCAAGGGCCGCCGGATGCGCCGCAGACGTGAGGCGCAGGCCGGCCACGATCGCGTGGCAGGGGCCTGGGAGGAGCTGTCCGACCAGTACTCCGAGCTCGGGTTCGACGTGCCGCCCAAGGTCACCCGCCTGCGAGTCGCGGAACGCCTCGAGAGCCAGCTCGCCGAGCCCGTGCGTCTGCGCACCCTCGCCGCCGAGACCGACGAGGCGGTGTTCTCCGGCCGGGAGGTCGACGCCGAACGCTCCGACGCGGTGTGGACCGAGGCCCTCGCGGCCGTCGAGATGGCCCGCGGAGCCGTCTCGACGAGCCGCCGCCTGCTCAGCCGATACCGGGTCCGCTCCGCGCGTGACTGGGTAGCCAGACTCTCTCAAGGTAAGGGCGAATGAAACTCAAGCTCACACTGCAGCGCCCCACGGGCCCCGAGGCCGACATCGTCGTGACCACGGATGCGGCGGCCAGCGTTGGCGATGTTGCCGGTGCTATCGCCACCCTCGACCCCTTCCGCAGCAAGACGGGTGCGGCAACGGGCCCTTCCACGCTGCGCGTCGTGGATCCGAGCGGCGGACCCCACAAGCTCCTCGAACCGGACATCGCCCTCGCCGAGGCCGCTATCGGCTCGGGCGCGACGATCGCGGTCGTAGCCCCCGGTGCTCCCGAGCCCGCAGCGAAGGCACTCGCGGCGGCGACGCTTCTCGTGGTCGAGGGACCTGACGCGGGTGCGAGCTTCCCGCTGCCGACGGGCACGCGTTACCTGGGCCGCGACTCCTCGGTATCGGACGTGACCCTCAGCGACCCGCTCGTCTCGAAGCGCCACGCGCGCATCGACGTGTTCTCGCACGTCGTGAGGATCGTCGACCTCAACTCGGCCAACGGCATCGAGGTCGACGGGGGAGTCGTCACGCGCGTCGACCTGGAAGACGGGGACACGGTGCGCGTCGGCGATACCGTGCTCAAGGCGCAGGTGGCGGCATCCGTCGAGCCCGCCGCACCGCTCGTCTCGGGGCCGGTCGAGTTCAACCGGTCGCCGCGCGTGGAGTCGAGGTATCCGGGCCAGGAATTCGCGGGCCCCAAGCCGCCCGCGCCGCGCGAGCCCGCGCCGTTCCCGTGGCTCGCCCTCGCCCTGCCGATCGTCATGGGCGTCGTGTTCGTCGTGTTCCTGAACCGCGGTGCCCAGTCGATCATCTTCGTGGCCGCGGCGCCGCTGCTCATGATCGGCACGTGGCTCGCCTCGCGCGGCCAGCGCAAGCGCAAGGAGAAGCTCGAGATCGCGCAGTTCGAGGAGCGCGTCGACTACCTCGAGAAGACGCTCTCCGCGGAGGCGGCCACCGAGCGCGCCACGCGCAAGCAGGAGAGCCCCACGACCGCCGAGGTGTACGACGCCGCCCTGCAATTGGGCCCGCTGCTGTGGACGCGCCGCCCCGAGCACTGGCAGTTCCTGAGCCTGCAGCTGGGGTCGGGCACCATGGATTCACGCAACATCGTCAAGCTCATCGACGAGGAGGCCGCCACGCCGACATTCCTCGAGATGGCGCAGGGTCTGCGCGACAGGTACTCGACCATCAGCGACGTGCCCGTCACCGAGAACCTCTACTTCTCGGGCGCACTCGGTGTCGCGGGCGCGCAGAGCGCAGCAGCCGATGCGGCCCGCGGCGCCATCGTGCAGCTCACGGGCCTGCACTCGCCCGCGGAGCTCGTCGTCGCGGCGATCGTCAGCAACGCGTGGACTCCCGAGTTCGAGTGGCTCAAGTGGCTGCCGCACACAGCGTCGCCGCACAGCCCGCTCGAGGCCGTGCACCTCGCCAACAGCCAGGCGACGGGGGATGCCCTGCTCTCCGCGCTCGAGGAGCTCATCGCCCAGCGCTTGCTGCAGGAGACCGAGCGCGGTGCCGCGATGTTCGAGAAGTCGGCCCTCGTCGCGGGTGCCTCGGCGGGTGACGGCGCGGATATCGCGACCCCGCCGCCCTCGGCGACCCCCGCCATCCTGCTCCTCATCTCCGACGACGCGCCCGTCGACCGCGCGCGCCTCGTGCAGGTCGCGGAGCGCGCAGCCGACGCCGGGGTCTACCCGATCTGGGTCTCTCCGACGGTGCAGGCGCTGCCCGCCGTCACGCGCACGTTCGTTGATGTCACGGGTGAGACCGCCCGCGTCGGGCTCGTCCGCCTCGGCAGCGACGTGATCGATGTCACCGTCGAGGCCATCACGCGGGAGCAGGCGCTGCGGTTCGCCCGTCGCCTCGCACCCGTCGTCGATGCTGGAGCGCTGCTGCGCGACTCGAGCGACATCCCGCGCACGGTGTCGATGCTCTCGCTGCTCGGCCCGTCGCTCGCGACCGATGTCGGTGTCGCGGTCGACCGCTGGCGTGAGAACGACTCCATCCACGATCGGTCCGGCGGCGAGCCGAAGAAGCGCCGCGCGGGCAAGCTGCGGGCTCTCGTCGGCCAGTCCGGCGTCGATGCCATGCACCTCGACCTGCGCACGCAGGGCCCGCACGCGCTCGTGGGTGGCACCACCGGATCCGGCAAGAGCGAGTTCCTGCAGGCGTGGGTGCTCGGGATGGCCGCCGAGTACAGTCCCGACCGTGTCACGTTCCTCTTCGTCGACTACAAGGGTGGTTCGGCCTTCGCTGACTGCGTGAACCTTCCGCACTGCGTCGGCCTCGTGACCGACCTGAGCCCCCATCTCGTCCGCCGGGCGCTCACGTCGCTGCGCGCGGAGCTCCACTACCGCGAGCACCTCTTCAATCGGAAGAAGGCGAAAGACCTGCTCGATCTCGAGAAGCGCGGTGACCCCGAGAGCCCGCCGTCGCTCATCCTCGTGATCGACGAGTTCGCGGCGCTTGCGGGCGAGGTCCCCGAGTTCGTCGATGGTGTTGTCGACATCGCCCAGCGCGGTCGTTCGCTCGGCATCCACCTCATCATGGCCACCCAGCGCCCGGCCGGCGTCATCCGCGACAACCTGCGGGCAAACACCAACCTCCGCATCGCTCTGCGCATGGCCGACGAGTCCGACTCGATGGATGTCGTGGGCGACAAGATCGCGGGCACCTTCGACCCGTCCATCCCCGGTCGGGCTATCGCCAAGACCGGGCCGGGCCGCCTGACTCCGTTCCAGTCGGCGTACGCGGGCGGCTGGACGAGTGATGAGGCGGTTGCGCCCTCGATCGACGTCGCCGAGCTGCGCTTCGGCGCAGAACAGGCGTGGGAGACGCCCGGCGAGGTCGATGTTCCGGGTGCCGGGGAGCAGGGCCCCACCGACCAGACGCGGCTCGTGGCCAACCTCATCGCCGCAGCGGCATCCCTCACGCTCCCCGCACCGCGGCGTCCGTGGCTCGACGAGCTCGCGAAGGCGTTCGACCTCACGAGGCTGCACCAGCGCACCGACACCGAGATCGTGCTTGGCGTGAGCGACGTGCCGCAGGCCCAGCGTCAGGACGAGGTGTTCTTCCGCCCGGACGTCGACGGCAACATCGCGATCTACGGCGCGGGCGGCACAGGCAAGACGGTGACGCTGCGCACGATCGCGGCGGCCGCGGGCATCACCCCGCGCGGTGGTCCCGTCGACGTGTACGGGCTCGACTTCGGCACGGGCGGCCTCAAGATGCTCGAGGCGCTGCCGCACGTCGGCTCGATCGTGAGCGGCGACGACCCCGAGCGGGTGGCGCGCCTCATGCGCATGCTCAAGGGCATCCTCGAGGATCGCGCGCAGCGCTACTCCGAGGTCAACGCGGGCAGCATCGTCGACTACCGTCGCGCAGCGAACGCGCCGGATGAGCGCCGCATCCTGCTCCTCGTCGACAACTTCCCCTCGTTCCGCAACGACTTCGAGGTGGGAGCGAGCCGGGCGCCCTCGTACGCGGCGTTCCAGCAGCTGATCGTCGAGGGGCGCGGGCTCGGCATGCACGTCGCCATCACGGCGGATCGCCCCGGCAGCGTCCCGACCGCAGTGAGCACGGCGTTCCTGCGCAAGGTCGTGCACCGTCTCGCCGACGAGGGCCAGTACATGCTCCTGGATGCACCATCCGACGTGCTCTCGACCTCGTCGCCCGCGGGCCGCGCGATAGTCGACGGTCTCGAGACGCAGATCGCGATTGCCGGCGGCCAGTCTGCCGTCGCCGACCAGTCGAAGGCCATCACGGCGCTCGCCGAGGCCATGGCGCGCACGGGCCGCGTGCCCGCCGAGCCCGTCGGCACCCTCGCGACGGAGTTCAGCCCCGAGGTGCTGCCGACGGAGATCGAGGGGATGCCCGTGCTGGGCATCTCGGACGACACCCTCGGGCCGCTCGCGTTCGATCCCACGGGCACGTTCGTGCTCTCCGGACCTCCCGCCAGCGGTCGCACCAACGCTCTCTCGTGGCTCATCCGCTCGGTGGATGCCGCCGTGCCCAAGGTCACGCGCTACTACTTCGGCAACCCGCGTTCGGCAGTGGGCGCTGCCAAGGGCTGGGAGGCGACAGCGCGGTCCGTCGAGGATGCTGCGGGCCTCGCCAAGGAGGTCGCGGCGATCGTCGCCGACCCCGCTACCAAGGGCAAGGTCGTCGTCGTGATCGAGCAGATCGGCGACTTCCTCAGTTCGTCGGCAGACGGGCCGCTCGTCGAGCTCATCAAGGCGGTCAAGCGCAGCGATCACTTCCTCATCGCTGAGAACGAGTCCGGTGGCTGGAGCTCGTCGTGGCCGCTCCTGGCCGAGGTCAAGGCGAGTAGGACCGGCCTCCTCCTGCAGCCCGACAGCATGGAGGGTGACACCATCCTCAAGACCGCCCTGCCGCGGGTGTCCCGCGCCGAATTCCCTGCCGGGCGCGGATACGTCATCGCGCGCGGAAAGGCTGTGCGGGTGCAGGTTCCGTACCTCGGGCAGTAGGTGGGTACCTCTGCCCATCGACCGACGAATTCCCGGTCAATAGATTGGGATCACTAGCCCGCTCCGGTAGCGGGGAACAACAAGCAAGGAGCATGACAATGGCTAACCTCAACGTCACCTACGATGACCTCCGCGATGTCGCCGGCCGCCTCAAGAACGGCCAGGCCGACCTTCAGCAGAAGCTCACCGAGCTGAGCAACCTGGTCACCAACCTGACCGCAAGCGGCTTCCAGGCCGAGCAGTCCTCCGCCGCGTACCGCGACTCGTTCGAGCAGTTCCGCTCGGGCACGTCGAGCGCCATCGACGGCCTCGAGGGTCTCGCGAACTTCCTCACCTCCGCTGCCGACGCACTGCAGCAGACGGATGAGGGTCTCGCCAACGCGATCCGGGGCTAGTGACCCGGGCCGGCCCCTGTACCGCGGGGGCCGGCCCATCCCCCCAGCATCCACATCGATCTGAAGGAAAGGACAGCTCATGGCGAGCGACAGCATCAAAGTCGACTACGACGATCTCAACGCCCTGGACGTCAAGCTCACGGGAATCGTGAACACCATGGGCACCGACGGATCGACGATGTCGACCCTCGCGAACGCGGTGGGAGACCACCGGCTCTCGCAGAAGGTCATCGAGTTCGGCAGCTCGTGGGCTGTGCACCGCGTCCAGATCAACGAAGACATCGAGTGGATCCGTGACCAGGTCCGCAAGATCGCCGAAGAGCTGGCGAAGGCCGACGCCGACCTCGCCTCCGGATTGAAGGGCCAGCCGTGAGCGCCGTAGTCCTCCTCGACCCCGTACCGCTGCCCCTGCCGGGCGACCCCGAGATCGTCGGGGCGAAGGCCCGCGATCTCAGTAGCACCGCCGCGGCTCTGCGCAGCGCCATCTCGCAACTGCGCCAGCTCGCGAGCGACGACGTCACCATCAGTGAGGCCGTCGACGAGATCCGCGTGAAGGCGGATGGCGTTCGCGAGAACGTGGAGAAGGTCGAAGATCGCTACGCCGGTGCGGCGACCGCGATGTTCACCTACAAGACCAACCTCGTCGACGCCCACAACAAGGCGGAGGGCGCACGCCAGCGCGTCACCGACAACAACACTGATGCCGCCTACTGGCGCCGCCGTCTCAACACGCTCACCCTCCAGGTGCAGGCCGGCGACAGTTCGCCCGAGCTTCTCGACGACATCCTCGAGGCGAAGTCGCGCGTCGCGACGTTCGCCCTCGAGTACACGCGCGCCATGGCCCAGTACCAGGCAGCGGAGGCCGATCGGGTCGCGGCGGTCAACGCCGCCATCCAGGTCCTGCACGATGCGGCCGAGGCATCCGGGCTCAATGACAACCTCTTCGACTACATGGCGCTCGGTTTCGAGGTCATGTACGAGTGGGCTCAGGAGAACCTCACACCCATCCTCGAGGCGATTCGCTCCATAGCGGAACTCATCAAGTCGATCGTCGACATCCTCGCCCTCATCGTCACGATTCTGTCGGTGTTCCTCCCGTTCCTCGCGCCCCTGGCGGCGGCCCTCACGCTCGCGTCGCTCGCGCTCGCGGCGATCATCTTCCTGAGCTCGCTCATGCTCTTCCTGCTCGGCAAGGAGAGTCTGGGGCGTGTGCTGAGCGACGGTATCGGCCTTCTCATCGGCGTCGTCACGGCGAAGATGGGTGGTCTCAACGTCTTCAACCCTGGTGCGAAGCTCGCGGGCATCAGTCAGGTATTCACGCGCACGGCCTGGTCGCAGGGCATGACCGGCGCCAAGGTCGCGTTCGCGATCACGCAGGCCTCGGTCGGCACGAGCGAGGCGGTGGCGGGCATGGGCGTGGATGTCGCGGCGAAGCTGTGGGGCAACGACCCCATGACCATCGGCAAGACCGTGCTCAAGTTCGCGGGCGGCTGGGGCGCTGGGTTCGTCAACGACGGAACCTCCGGCGTCATGGTCGACTTCGCTCCCGAGGGCGGCACGGGCGGAGGCTGGGGGCCGGGCAACCTCATGACCGGCGACTTCTCCTTCAGCCCCGAGGGTGCGGGCGAGGCCGTCATCAAGCCTCTCGCCCAGCTGGCATCGGGCGGCCTGAGCAACCCGATCGTCGCGGGCATCAACGCGGGCATCAAGCTCAACGCGATGGCGGGTGCCTCATGACCGACGACATCGCGGAGATTCAGCTCGATGCGGCCTGGTGGCCACTGGGTGACGGCACGGATGCCCCCGAGGAGATCGCGGATGTGCTCGTCGAGACGCTCGTGCCCGAGCTGCCCGCGGCCGAGGCAGCTGCCCTGCGCGCGCACCTGGCTTCGTTCGCGGAATGGTCGCAGTCCCTCGCGCCCGGCCCGCGTCGCAGCTTCGTGCTCGTGCGCACCCCCGAGCTCGGCCGTGCCGAGGCGTTGCTGAGTATGCGCTACCTCGAGTCCGCCGAGGGCGTCTACGAGAAGTACCTCTCGCTCGCACACGAGCAGCGCTCGACCGAGAACGTCGAGCTCATCAACCAGCGCGTGCTCGAGTACACCCTGCCCGGCGGTCGCGCCATCGCCGTGCACGACGTGCTCCTGTTCCGCACCGGGGGCATCCAGCAGCCCGCGCGCGAGCGCTGCACTCTCGCGTTCTTCCCGTCGGCGGCCAACGTGCTCATCGAGTTCCATCTCGCGACCATCGACCTGGCTCTCTTCGACGACATCGTCGAGTACGCCCTCGCCCTCGCGTCCGGCGACGACCCCGGCGTGCCCGGCCTGCTGCAGTACCGTGGGGAAGCATGACCGTCTCGACGCCGCGATTCGCCCTCCCCGGCAAGTGGGCCCGCATCCCGCTCACCTCTGAAGCGGCGATGCTGTCGTCCCTTCGCCGGATGGCGGAAGATCTCACCAATCGCATGGACCAGTTCGCGACGCTGCGGCACGAGCTGCGCACTCGCCTCACGGCGGCCGCGGAGACGGCGCGCAGCGGAGGGGCGACCGACCTGTTCCTCGGTCTCGAGCTCATGCCGGGCATCCCGTTACCGGCCTGGATCGTCGTGTATCCGGCTGACTACGAGAGCACCGACTTCGACTCGATCGGCTTCGGCGACTTCTCGAAGGCGCTCGACATCGCGGCGGGCGGTGCCCCTGCGGGTGGCGCGAGCGAGATCGGCGAGATCGACTCCCCGACCCCGATCCACGCGGTGCGCCACGCGTACCGCCGCAGCACCGAGGTGATCGAGGGCGACGTGCAGGAGACCTTCGAGTTCGTCGAGGTCGACTACTGGATCGCCGCATCCGAGCCGAACCGGCTCGCACTCGTCACCTTCAGCACGGCGCTCGCCGAGTACGAGGACGAGATGCTCGAGCTCTTCGATGCGGTCATCTCCACAGTCCGCTGGCCGGTTCCGGAGCCGCTCGCGTCATGATGTTGCTCGGCTGGCTCGGCGTCGTCCTGCTGGTCGCGTCGGTCGTGCTCGCAATCCTGGCCCGACGCCGATTGTGGGGGCTGCGTCTGCGACCCGCCGCGCCGAGCAGCACGCCGCCGCAGGGTTCGGTGCTGCTCGCAGCGCGGGCGATCCGCGGCACCACGATGGAGATCACGCCACTTCTCGCCGACTGGCAGGCTCGAGGCGTGCTCCGAGTGGAGCGGAGGGGTGCCGACCTGCCCATGGGGGGCGGCAACTCCGTCGCCTCCGGGCCCGAGTGGCACTTCACCGTGCTCGATGCCTCAACCGTCGACGCGATCGAACTTCCGTTGCTGCGCATTCTCGTGCCCGATGCGCCGGCCACGGGCGCCAGCGCGGTGCTCCTGCAGACCGATGCGAAAGCGCGCGACCGTCTCTTCGAGGCCGTCTACGCCGCCATCACGCGCCAGCGCCTGGCGTTCGGTCCCACCCCTTCCGGCGAATCGCTGCCCGCGGTCGGCCTCGTGGTGCTCACCGTGCTCGCCTGGATCGCCGCCGTGGTGGGCCTCGCCGTGGCCGGAGCCAACCCCGTCGCCACCGCGTCCGCCTTTCTGGGAGGGTTGTTCGCCCTCGTGACCGTCGTGTTGCTGTGCCGTCGGGCGTCGCGGCCGAGCGACGCCGAGCGGCGCTACCGCCAGGCCGTGGTCGACTTCGGGGCGTGGTTGCCGACAGCCTCACCGGATGTCCGACTCGCAGGTTGGGCGATGGTGTGGGGTCTGCCTGGTGCCTGGGCGACGGCCCTGCCCGAGTCGATCACGTCGCTGCGGGGGCGCGACCGCGACTTCCTCCGCGGGGACTTCGCGCGGCGCACACCGGATCCGGTGAGCCTGTAGCGGGCGCTCGCGCTAGCATCGAACGCGTGACTGACGACGACGGCTTCATCGGCCTGCCGCCGGGAATGGCGCCGATCAACCCCGACTCCGGCACCGTGCGCCGCGACCGCCCCGATCGGCCGCGCGCCGACCGCGACGAGATCGTGTTCTTCCCCGTGGTTCCAGGCGTGCCGGTGGTCGAGCCCGTCGAGACCCCCACCACGGAGCCGTACGACCGCGCCGAACTGGATGAGGCGACGCGCGCGAGCCTTCCGCGACGCCACGCGGCCGCCGCGTGGCGCCTCGTCGTGGGAGGGCGTGCAGTGCCCGTCGAGAGCGTGCTGTACCTGGGGCGCAACCCCGTGGCTGGCGTCGCGCATCCGGGCGCAGCTGTGCTTGCCGTCGACGATGAGAGCAAGTCGGTGTCGAAGACGCACGCCATGCTCGAGGTCGACGCGGGGGAGCTGTGGGTGCACGACCTCGACTCCACGAACGGCGTCTGGGTGGTGCCGGCCGACGGCGAGCCCATCGAGGTGGTGCCCGGTCGTCGCGAGCTCGTGCCCTCGGGCGCCGCGCTGGAGCTGGGAGAACTGGCCATCGCCGTGGAGCACGCGTGAGCCGGTGCTACCCTCGAACCATGCAGTTCGGTCGACTTCTCCTTCGTCGCCGCGACGAGGCCTAGATTCCCTGGCCCCCCTCGTCGCGGCACTCGTTCGTGACCCGGCCGGGCTCCTCGATCGAAGAAAGACAGCAGCATGACTGAGAACAACCGCCCGAGAACTCTCCCCGAGAAAGTCTGGGATGACCACCTCGTCGTCAAGGGCGAAGACGGCAATCCCGACCTCATCTACATCGACCTGCACCTCGTGCACGAGGTCACGAGCCCGCAGGCCTTCGACGGCCTTCGCCTGGCCGGCCGCCCCGTGCGCCGCCTCGACCTCACTATCGCCACGGAAGACCACAACACCCCGACGCTCGAGATCGACAGGCCCATCAAAGACCTGACGAGCCGCCTGCAGATCCAGACGCTGCGCGACAACGCCGCGGAATTCGGCGTGCGCATCCACTCGCTCGGCGATATCGAGCAGGGCATCGTGCACGTCGTCGGCCCGCAGCTCGGCCTCACCATGCCGGGCATCACCGTCGTCTGCGGCGACTCGCACACCTCGACGCACGGCGCGTTCGGCGCCATGGCGTTCGGCATCGGCACGAGCGAGGTCGAGCACGTGCTCGCCACACAGACGCTTCCGCTCGCGCCCTTCAAGACCATGGCGATCACGGTCGAGGGCACGCTGCGTCCCGGCGTCACGGCGAAAGACATCATTCTCGCCGTCATCGCGCAGATCGGCACCAACGGTGGCCAGGGCTACGTGCTCGAGTTCCGCGGCAGCGCCATCCGGTCGCTCTCCATGGAGGGCCGCATGACCATCTGCAACATGTCCATCGAGGCCGGCGCGCGCGCGGGCATGGTGGCGCCGGATGCCACGACTTACGAGTACCTCAAGGGCCGCCCCCACGCGCCAGAGGGCGCCGACTGGGATGCCGCCGTCGAGTACTGGGAGACCCTCGCCACCGACGAGGACGCCGTGTTCGACGCCGAGGTCTACCTCGACGCCAACACGCTCGAGCCGTTCGTCACGTGGGGCACCAACCCCGGCCAGGGCGTCTCGCTCAGCCAGCCGGTGCCGAACCCCGCCGACTTCAGCGATCCGAACGACCGCGCCGCCGCCGAGCGCGCGCTCGAGTACATGGACATCGACGCCGGTACCCCCATGAAAGACATCCGCGTCGACGCCGTGTTCATGGGGTCGTGCACGAACTCGCGCATCGAAGACCTGCGGGCCTTCGCGAGCGTCATCAAGGGCCAGAAGAAGGCCGACGGCGTGCGCGTCATGGTCGTTCCCGGCTCAGCGCGCGTGCGCATCGAGGCCGAGGCCGAGGGCATCGACAAGATCGTCGAGGAGTTCGGTGCCGAATGGCGCTTCGCCGGATGCTCGATGTGCCTGGGCATGAACCCCGACCAGCTCGCACCGGGGGAGCGCTGCGCGTCCACCTCGAACCGCAACTTCGAGGGCCGCCAGGGCAAGGGCGGCAGGACCCACCTCGTCTCGCCCCTCGTCGCGGCCGCCACGGCCATCCGCGGCACCCTCTCGTCCCCGTGGGACTTGGCCAACAGCCCCATCACCGAGACGGCGGGAGTGAACTGATGGAACCCGTCAACGTCATCCAGGGCATTGCCGCGCCCCTGCAGCGCGCCAACGTCGACACCGACCAGATCATCCCCGCCGAGTTCCTCAAGCGCGTCACCAAGACGGGCTTCGACGACGCCCTCTTCTTCGCGTGGCGACAAGACCCGGAGTTCGTGCTCAACCGCGAGGTCTACCAGGGCGCGAACGTGCTTGTGGCCGGCCCCAACTTCGGCACCGGCTCCAGCCGTGAGCACGCGGTCTGGGCGCTGCGCGACTTCGGCTTTCGGGCGGTGCTGAGTCCGCGCTTCGGAGACATCTTCCGCGGCAATGCGGGCAAGCAGGGGCTGCTCGCCGCCCAGTTGAGCGAGAGTGACATCGAGACCATCTGGCTGATCCTCGACGAGCATCCGGGAATAGAGGTCTCCGTCGACCTTGTTGCCAAGACGGTGACCGTCGGTAAGACCAGCTTTCCTTTCGAGATCGACGATTACACTAGGTGGCGTTTGCTGGAAGGGCTCGACGACATCGGCCTGACCCTGCGGAACGAGTCCGCCATTACAGAGTTTGAGGCCCGGCGCGAGAGCTGGCGGCCGAAGACCCTCCCCGTGAAATAACAACCAAAGGGTGAGTATGAATTCTCTTACCAAGGATGCCCAAAAGGCAGCCGAGAGAGTTGGGCTCCTGTCCGACAAGATCGTGATCAACGGTGGCAAGCCGCTCAAGGGGCGCATCGAAATTCGCGGTGCCAAGAACCTGGCGACCAAGGCCATGGTCGCGGCCCTCCTCGCGGAGACGCCGAGCACGCTGCGCAACGTGCCCGACATCAGCGACGTCAACGTCGTCACGGGGATGCTCGAGGCCTACGGCGTCTCGGTCACCAAGAAGGGCGAGGGCGAGCTCGTGCTCGACCCCGGCAACGTGCTCAAGGCGCAGTTCCACGAGATCGACGCGCTCGCGGGTTCCAGCCGCATCCCGATCCTGTTCTGCGGACCGCTGCTGCACCGCCTCGGCGAGGCGCTCATCCCCGACCTCGGCGGATGCCGCATCGGCGACCGCCCCATCGACTTCCACATGGATGCCCTCCGCGCGTTCGGCGCGATCGTCGACAAGAGCTACGAGGGCATTCGCCTCACCGCCCCGAACGGCCTCCACGGCGCCAACATCGAGCTCCCGTACCCGAGCGTCGGCGCGACGGAGCAGGTGCTCCTCACGGCGGTGCTCGCCGAGGGCGTCACCGAGCTCAAGAACGCGGCGATCGAGCCCGAGATCATGGATCTCATCGCGATCCTGCAGAAGATGGGCGCGATCATCACGGTCGAGCCCAACCGCGTCATCTTCATCGAGGGCGTCGAGAAGCTCGAGGGCTACAACCACACGGCGCTGTTCGACCGCAACGAGGCCGCGAGCTGGGCATCCGCCGCTCTCGCCACCGAGGGCGACATCTTCGTGGGGGGTGCGCGCCAGCAGGAGCTCATGACGTTCCTCAACATCTTCCGCAAGGTGGGTGGCAAGTTCGACATCCATGAGGACGGCATCCGCTTCTACCACCCCGGCACGCCACTGCGGCCGGTCGTGGTCGAGACCGACGTGCATCCGGGCTTCATGACCGACTGGCAGCAGCCGCTCATCGTCGCGCTCACCAAGGCCGAGGGCCGCTCGGTAGTGCACGAGACCGTGTACGAGAACCGATTCGGGTTCACCGACGCTCTTATCGAGATGGGTGCCAACATCGTCGTCCACAAAGACGGCATCGAGTCGATCAGCCGCCGGGTGCCGCGCCGCCCGCTCGAGCAGGCCGCCGTCATCGTGGGCCCGACCGAGCTGCACGGTGCGGACATCGAGATCCCCGACCTGCGGGGCGGTTTCAGCCACCTCATCGCGGCGCTCACCGCCGAGGGCCAGTCCACGGTCAGCAACGTCGGGATCATCAGCCGCGGCTACGAGCACTTCATCGACAAGCTCGAGCTCCTGGGCGCTGACTTCGTCTACGAGGGCTAGGCGGGTGGCCGGGCAGAAGTCGGAGAAGACCCTGATCTTCCGGGTCTTCGGGTTCCTGCTCGTGCCCTTCCTCGAATTCACCGGCAAGTACCGGCTGCACGGCACCGAGAACCTACCGGATGTCGGCGCCGTCGTCGTCGCGCCCAACCACTACAGCGACATCGACCCCCTCGTCATCGGCTACTCGATGTACAAGAGGGGCCGGATGCCGCGCTTCCTGGCCAAGGCGTCGCTCTTCGACGTTCCCGTGTTCGGGTGGATGCTGCGCAAGGCCGGGCAGGTGCCGGTCGAGCGTGCGGGCAGGACGGGGGCGGATCCGCTCGCTGCAGCCCGCCGCGTCGCCGCAGCGGGCCACGCCGTCGTCATCTACCCCGAGGGCACGCTCACGCGCGACCCCGACCTGTGGCCCATGCGCGGCAAGTACGGCGCCGTGCGCACGGCCCTCGACGCGGGGATCCCGCTCATCCCCATGGTCAGCTGGGGTGCCCAGCGCATCCTGCCGCGCTACGGGCGCATCAGCCTGTTCCCGCGCAAAGACCTCGACATCGTGTTCGGGCCGCCGCTGGATCTGTCGCCGTGGGTAGGACGGTCGACGGAGGGCAAGGCGTTGGCCGAGGCGACCCTCCTGCTCATGAACACGCTGGCCGCCATGGTGGGCGAGCTGCGCGGAGAGACACCACCCGTCGAGCGCTGGGACCCGGCCGAGCACGGCCAGAGTGAGATCGGCAACTTCGAGAAGAACGCGAAGGCCGAGTAGGCGCACCCGTTCACCCGTCAGGCGAGTGCGAGAATGGTGGGTGTGACCACCGTCGAGAGCGCCACCCCCGCCCGTAAGGTCGCCGTCCTCGGCGCCGGATCGTGGGGGACCACCTTCGCCAAGATCCTCGCGGATGGTGGCGCCGATGTGGCGCTGTGGGCCCGTCGCCCGGAGCTCGCCCGCGAGATCAGCCAGTCGAAGCGCAACAGCGACTACCTGCCCGGCATCAACCTGCCGCGCGGGCTGTGGGCCAGCTCCAACCTGCACGAGGTGCTCGACGACGCGGAGCAGGTCTACCTGTCCGTGCCCTCGCAGTCCCTTCGCGAGAACCTGCGGATCGTCAAAGAGCTCATCCCCGAGAACGCCCTCATCGTCTCGCTCATGAAGGGCGTCGAGAAGGGCACCGGCGCTCGCATGAGCGAGGTGATCCGCGAGGAGCTGCGGATCGACGGGGAGCGGGTTGCCGTGGCATCCGGTCCCAATCTGGCCCTCGAACTCGCCAAGGAGCAGCCGACGGCCGCCGTCATCTCGTCGGAGAGCCTCGAGACCGCCACGATCGTCGCGGTCACCGCGACGAACCGCTACTTCCGCTCGTTCGTGAATACGGATGTCATCGGCACCGAGTTCGGCGGCGTCATCAAGAACCTCATCGCCGTGGCCATCGGCATCGTCGACGGCGTCGGCTACGGGGAGAACACGAAGGCGTCCATCATCACGCGCGGCCTCGCCGAGATGACCGACTTCGCCGTCGCGTACGGTGGCCGCGCCGAGACGCTTGCCGGTCTCGCGGGTCTCGGCGACCTCATCGCGACCTGTGAGAGTTCGCTGAGCCGCAACAACACTGCCGGCCGGCTGCTCGGCCAGGGCTACAGCTTCAGCGAGGTCATCAAGCAGATGAACCAGACAGCGGAGGGCCTCTCGTCGGTCGCGCCCGTGCTGGAACTTGCTCTCGCGAAGGGCGTCGAGATGCCCATCGTGAGCCAGGTCGCCGAAGTGCTTGCCGGTACGCTGAACCCGCGGGACATCGCCCCGCACCTCACCACTGACGAGCTTCCGCAAGGAGAATGACCATGCTGACCGTCGTCCTGCTCTTCGGCGGCCGATCCTCCGAGCACACCATCAGCTGTGCCACGGCGGGCGGCGTACTGTCGGCCATCGACCGCAGCAAGTACACGGTCATCCCCGTGGGCATCACGCTCGAGGGCGCATTCACGCTGCAGCCCGACGACGCCGAGCAGTTCGCCCTGAACCCCGCGAACATGCCCATGGTCACCGACAACGGTTCGCGCGTGCTGTGGCCGAACTCCGCCGACTCGCGTGAACTGCGGGTGACGGATGCCTCGGGCGTCACCACCTCGCTCGGCGACGTCGACGTGGTGTTCCCCATCCTGCACGGGCCGTTCGGCGAGGACGGCACCATCCAGGGTCTCCTCGAACTCGTCGGACTGCCGTACGTCGGTAACGGCGTGCTTGCCTCAGCGCTCGGCATGGACAAGCACTTCACGAAGCTTGCGCTCGAGGCGGCCGGGGTGTCTGTCGCGCCGTGGGTCACGGTGAACCCCCACCAGTGGCGCACCGAGAACGAGTTGTGGCGCAAGCGCGCCTCATCCCTCGGCCTGCCGCTGTTCGTCAAGCCCGCGCGCGCGGGTTCGTCGGTGGGCGTCACGAAGGTCACGGCGCTCGACCAGCTCGACGCCGCCCTCGACGTGGCGTGGGCGGAAGACACCAAGGCGCTCATCGAGAGTGCGATCACGGGCCGCGAGATCGAGTGCGGCGTGCTCTCCGGCCGCGACGGCGGTGCACCGCGCGTGAGCCTGCCGGGCGAGATCATCATCGAGGGTGATGGCTTCTACGACTTCGAGGCCAAGTACCTCGACGACTCCGCGGCGCAGCTCGTGTGCCCGGCGCCGCTCGGCGACGGCGAGTTGTTCGCCATGCAGCGCATCGCCGCGCGCGCCTTCGAGGCGATCAACGGGGCGGGCCTCGCGCGGGTCGACTTCTTCTTCACGGGCACCGAGTTCATCGTGAACGAAATCAACACGATGCCGGGATTCACCCCGATCTCGATGTTCCCCAAGTGCTGGGCGGCGAGCGGCCTGAGCTACCCCGAACTCATCGACGAGCTCATCACGCTGGGGCGGGAGACGGCGCGCTAGATCAGCGCGCTAGCCCACATCCGCGGGCGAGATGCATTTGTTGGTCTGCGGGATGACCCCCACGGCGCTCGACAGTTCGGTGAGGGCCTCGAGCCCGGAGACGCCGTCGTTGTCGATCTCCGGATCGCCGTCGCTGTCGATGATGACCTCGACGGCGGGCGTGCGGCCGTAGGTCGTGAACACGAAATTGGGGTCTTTCGAGTCGTCGCGGATCCAGTCGATGCCGTCGACCGGTAGGCACTCGCTCGACGTCGGGTCGGGCGAGGGGACGCCGCACCGCAGGATCACGTAGGCGGGGTTACCCCAGGCGCCCGTGGCCTGAGCGTTGGTCTCACGGGACTCGAGGCCGGCGACGGTCTCGGGCAGGGCGACGATAACGGAGGCGCACGCGGGATCGGTGGCGTCGGCGGCGGGCTCGAGCGCCACGACGGGGGAGCATCCGGCCAGAACCAGTACGAGCAGCGGCGCGATCAGGACTCTTCTCATCAGTGGTCAGGCTACAGCGTGCTTCCTGCACGTAGCATCGAGACGTGACCGACGACCACGACTCCCGCGAGGAACTGCAGCGCATCGCCTACGGCCGCGGCGTCGACGACGGGGCTCGGGATGCGGCAGCCCGCCGCCTCCGAGAGCTCGACCACGAGGCACTGCGCAGGGCGGCGCTCGTGCTCGACACGGAGGAGCCGGCGCCGGCACGAGCTCGTCCGCGGTGGATCCTCCCGGCGGCCGTCGCCGCAGCCCTCGCGGTCGCCGTGGCGATGTCCGCCGGGGTCATGTTCCTGCCCGGCGCGGTTCGGTCAGACGCTCCCGTCGCCAAGCCGACGAGCTCGAGCACGCCACGGGCCGATCCTTCGCCCGGCGAAGAGCAAGGGCTCGAGGAGAGGGTCACCGACCTTCAGGACATGATGCCCGTGGACCCCGCCAACCTTCTCGCCGAACGGTCCGGTTGCTCGTTCTACGGAAAGCTCAGCGAGACGTTCGGCGTCTGCGTGGCTCTCGTGGACCCCCAAGGAAGTGCTGTCACCGATTGCACACCCGCTGCCACGTTCGGGGAAGCCGGGGCCACACTCGACCGCGGATCGTGGTCGGTCACCTGGATGCCGGACGGTTCCGTCGTCTGGGAGGGACTCGCGTGAGCGGCATCGGCACGCGCGGTTCCCGCGGCACGCTGGGCTCGCTCGGCGAGACCGCGGTGCTCGGGGCGATCTTCCCCCGCCTGCCCTCCGCCACCGCTGAACTCCTCGGCCCCGGCGACGACGCCGCGGTCGTTGCTGCCCCCGATGGCCGGGTGGTCATCACTACCGACATGATGATTCACGGGCCCGACTTCCGGCTCGCCTGGTCGACCCCGCACGACCTCGGTTGGAAGGCTGCGGCCTCCAATCTCGCCGACGTCGCCGCCATGGGCGCTGTGCCCACGGCCCTCGTCGTTGCCCTCGCGGCACCGGCGGACACCCCCGTCGAGTTCCTCGAGGCCTTCGCCGACGGCCTGCGCGACGGCTGCGAGGCCATGGCCCCTGGCTGCGGTGTCGTCGGGGGAGACCTCTCGGTGTCGGACACCCTCACCATCGCCGTCACCGCGTTCGGCAACCTCGAGGGGCGCGATCCGGTCACGCGCTCCGGCGCGCGAGTGGGCGATGTCGTCGCGGTGTCGGGCGTGCTGGGGGCGGCGGCGTACGGGCTGCAGCTTCTCTTCGGTTCCGCCCCGGCACCGGATGCTGCGGTCGCCGCCGCGCTGAAGGCCGAGCATCCGGCAGCCGTAGCTGCCCAGCTGGCACCCCGCCCGCCGATAGCCGACGGGGCGGCCGCCGCCCGCGCGGGAGCCACGGCCATGCTCGACCTCAGCGATGGCCTCGCGCTCGACGCGCGCAGACTTGCTACGGCCAGCGGCGTCGCGCTCGACCTGTCGGCGGCGGCGGTCGCGGCGGGCTTCCCGTTCGTCGAGCCGCACGACCCGCGCCTGTGCCTCGACGGGGGAGAAGACCACACGCTGCTCGCGACGTTCCCTGCGGCCACCGCCTTACCGGGCGGCTTCCGAACCATCGGCGTGGTGGTAGCGGGGGGCGCAGCGGGCGTGCTGGTCGACGGCGTGCCGTATCTGGCGCGCTCCGGATGGGACCCCTACGAGAACTGGGACGGCGCCGCGGGCTGACCGGGCTGATCCGCCGGCGCAGGCTCGTCGCCCGCGCTCAGCCAGTACAGCGCCGTGTCGCCGTAGTCCTTGCGGCGCTCGAACTCCAGCCCCTCCGGCCATTCGGGTGCTGGCGTGCGCGAGCTGCGCTCCAGCACGACCACGGCGCCGGGCGAGAGCCTCGGCACGAGCGCCTCGAGATTGTGGACGAGCTCGGGCAGACCGAGGTCGTAGGGCGGGTCGAGGAAGACCAAGTCCCAGAAGGAGCGCGCGGACGTGAGGAACGCCTGCACCGGCTGGCCCGTCGACTCGATCACGGGCCGGGCACCCTTCGGTGCCTGACGCAGGATGAGGGCGGCGTTGGCCTTCGAGGTCTGGATGACGCGATCCACGAGGGTGACGTGGGCGGCACCTCGCGACGCGGACTCGAGGCCGAGGGCGCCGGATCCGGAGTAGAGGTCGAGCACGCGCATCCCGTCGATCGCGTCTCTCGCCTCGAGGGCCGAGAAGATGGCCTCGCGCACGCGGTCGCTCGTGGGGCGGGTGCCGAAACCGGGGACCTTGATGGTGAGCGAGCCGGCGAATCCGGCGATGATGCGGGTCACGCGGTCACCTCCAGAACTGGAAGAGGTTCTGCCCGGTCTGCACGAGGATCGGGGGCACGCCGAGGAACTGCATGATGCCGAAGATGGCGCCGAAGAACGCCTGATTGAGCGCCGGGATGAACAGCAGCAGCAGGAAGCCGTAGAACACGAAGGGCGCGATCTGCGCCGCCTGGCCCGCCCACGACTTGGGGAGGTACGGCTCGAGGATCCCGTAGCCGTCGAGGCCGGGAATCGGCAGCAGGTTGAGTATGGATGCGGTGATCTGCAGGAAAGCGAGGAATGCCATGGCCGCCCAGAAGTTCTTGCCGTCCTGCCCGAAGAAGACCGCGGCCGACAGGATGACGCCGACCGCAAGGTTGGTGAGTGGGCCGGCCGCCGACACCGCGGAGTGCGCGAACCGGGTGCGCAGTGCGTTCCTGTCGATGAACACGGCGCCGCCGGGCAAGCCGATGCCGCCGATGAGCAGGAAGACGAGGGGCAGCACGAGGCTCAGCACGACGTGGGTGTACTTGAGCGGGTCGAGCGTGAGGTAGCCGCGGTGCACTACCGACAGGTCGCCGTTGCGGAAGGCCACGAACGCGTGGGCGAACTCGTGAAGGCACAGGGTGACCACCCACGACGTGGCAACGAAGAGGAAAGCCATGAGGCCGCGATCGCCGATGCCGTTCCAGAGCGCCCAGCCCGAGGCGATGGCCGCGGCGACGAGCGCGAGGAAGATCGGGCTCGGGGACCAGCGGGCTGGCCGCGGCCGGGGCGGGGGAGTGGTGTCGCCGCCGGTCGGCGCGGGGACCGGCACCGGACCCAGCTGGCCGTACCGCGGTTGCTCCGTCATGGTCGCAATCCTGTCATGCGGGCCGGGTACCGTGGAGTCGTGGCACACCCGCCGGCGACCCCGTCGCCCCTCGACCAGAAGCTCGACCGCGCGCTCGGCGACCGCACCGCAGCCGCGTTCGGCAAGGGCCTCGGTCTGCACGCCGTCGGCGACCTGCTGAGCCACTACCCGCGCCGCTACGCCCGCCGCGGTGAGCTGAGCGCGCTCGGCGAGCTTCCCCGCGATGAGAACGTCACGATCGTCGCCGAAGTCCTCTCGGTGATCAACAGGCCCATGCGGGCCAAGCGCGGGTCGATACTCGAGGTCACGATCAGCGACGGCAAGGGCATCCTGACGCTCACGTTCTTCAACCAGGCCTGGCGGGCCAACGAGCTGAAGACGGGCGTCCGCGGCATTTTTGCGGGCAAGGTGGGCGACTACAAGGGATCGGCCCAGCTCGCGCACCCCGACTACGAGCTGTTCGACGCCGACACGGAGGCCGACACCGCTGCCGCGAAGGCGTGGGCCGAGCTGCCCATCCCCATCTACCCTGCCACCTCCACCGTCGCGAGCTGGCAGATCCAGAAGGCCATGGGGATCGTGCTCGACACCCTGGGCGCCCTCGACGACCCGGTTCCGTTCGAAGTGCGCCGGATGCGCGGCCTCATGCCCTTCGCGAAAGCCCTCGAGCTCATCCACCGGCCGCAGGTCGACGCAGACTGGGGCGCGGCGCGGAAGGCCCTCAAGTTCCAGGAGGCGTTCGTGCTGCAGGCCGCCCTCCTGCAGCAGCGCGCGCGACTGCGCTCGGTCGCGGCCACCGCCCGTGTCGCGGGACCGCTGCTGGAAGGGTTCGACGCCACGCTGCCCTTCACCCTCACGGGCGACCAGCGGCTCGTGGGCGAGCAGATCGCCGCCGATCTGGCCGAGCCCGTGCCCATGAACCGGCTCGTGCAGGGCGAGGTGGGCTCCGGTAAGACCCTCGTCGCGCTGCGCGCCATGCTCGCGGTCGCCCAGTCGGGCGGGCAGTCGGCGCTCCTCGCCCCCACCGAGGTGCTGGCCCACCAGCACCTGCGTTCGATAGTGAAAACCCTCGGTCCCGACCTCGCCGCGCGGCTGCGGCCCACCCTGCTCACCGGCCAGCTGCCCGTCGCCGAGCGGCGCAAGGCCCTGCTCGCCGCGGTCTCGGGCTCCGCGCACATCGTCGTCGGAACGCACGCCCTGCTCGGTGACAACGTCGAGTTCTTCGATCTCGGACTCATCGTCGTCGACGAGCAGCATCGCTTCGGGGTGGAGCAGCGGGAGGCCCTCAGGCTCAAGGGGCGCCAACCCCCACACGTGCTCGTGCTCACGGCCACGCCCATCCCTCGCACCGTCGCCATGACCGTGTTCGGCGACCTCGACATCTCCTCCATCGCCGAGCTGCCCGCCGGCCGGTCGCCCATCGAGAGCTTCGTGGTGCCGCTCGCCGAGAAGCCCGGATGGATCTCCCGCGTCTGGGCCCGAGTCGCTGAAGAACTCGGCAAGGGGCATCAGGCGTTCGTCGTCGTCCCGGCCATCGACCGCACGCTCTCCGAAGCGGGATCCCTCCCCGCCCCCGACAACGCGCCCGCCGCCCGCGCTGGCGCCAGCCCCGCCGGCGCGTCCGCCTCCCGTGACCCCAGCGCCTCCGCCCTCTTCACGCCGCCCACCGCCAACGTCACCGACGTGCTCGCCTCCCTGCGCGGCAACGAGGTGCTCTCGGGTCGACGCATCGAGGCGCTGCACGGCCGCATGCCGAGCGACGAGAAAGACCGCCTCATGCGCGAGTTCGCGGCGGGCGACATCGACGTGCTCGTGGCGACCACCGTCATCGAGGTGGGCGTCGACGTGCCCAACGCCTCCACGATGGTCGTTCTCGACGCCGACCGGTTCGGCGTCTCGCAGTTGCATCAGCTCCGCGGCCGGGTCGGCCGTGGGGGAGTGCCGGGCCTGGCCCTCTTCGTGACCTCCGCCGACGAGCTCACCCTCGCGCGCGAGCGCGTCGACGCGGTCGCCTCTACCCTCGACGGCTTCGAGCTCGCCAACAAAGACCTCGAACTGCGCCAAGAGGGCGACGTGCTGGGCAGCACCCAGTCGGGAGGGCGGTCCAGCCTGCGACTCGTGCGGGTCGCCAAAGACGGCGAGCTCATCGCCGAGGCTCGGGATGTTGCCGCCGCAGTTCTCGCCGACGATCCGACGCTGGCGGAGCATCCGGCCCTGCGGGAAGCGCTCGACCGGCGACTGGATGCGGAGTCCGAGGCGTTCCTCGCCAAGAACTAGCTGGGTAACAGCTCGCCGCATTAATCAGCCCGTAACCTGCGCCGGGTAGGGTGGCAGCATGCACAGGATCGCCGTTGTTCCTGGGTCATTCGACCCCATCACGCTCGGCCATATCGACGTGATCGAGCGGGCCGCCGGGCTCTTCGACGAACTGCACGTGCTCGTCGTGCACAACCCCGGCAAGACGGCCCTTCTCCCCATCGCGCAGCGCGTCTCGCTCATCGAGCAGGCGGTGCGCGAGGCTGGGCTTCCGGACAACATCAAGGTCACCAGCTGGAGCGTGGGCCTGCTCGTCGACTACTGCACGGATGTCGGCGCGAGCGTGCTCGTGAAGGGCATCCGCTCACAGGTCGATGTCGCCTACGAGACCCCGATGGCCATCGTCAACCGCGATCTCGCCGGTGTTGAGACGGTGTTCCTGCTGCCGAACCCGGCGCACGCGCACGTCTCGAGTTCGCTCGTGCGCCAGGTCGCCGGTCTAGGCGGCGACGTGAGCCCGTACGTGCCGCCGGTGGTCGCCAAGTACCTGCAGTCCCGCGGCGACTAGTAGGACCTGGGCTGAACTCGCCGCCCAGACCCGCTGCCGAGCCCGGCTGTCCAGACCGGCCGCCCAGTCCGGCCGCGCAGACTCGCCGCCCAGTCCGGCCGCGCAGACTCGCCGCCTAACCCAGCCCCGCGACCTGCCGAGCGGTGCGCACGAACGTGTCGCTGATCGTCTCGGCACCGTCGAGATAGCCGCCCACCAGTGCGGCATCGCGCAGCAGGACGAGGGCGCCGGCGCGCTCAGCGGCGTCGTCGCGCCCGGCAGCCTCGAGGGCGGCGCGCAACTGCTCGCGGAACCAGGAGCGGTGCGACGCCACGGTGCGCCTGACGGGGCTCTGTGCATCCGGATACTCCGCCGACGCGTTGATGAAGGGGCAGCCGCGCGTGTGGTTGCGGGCGACGTCGTCGGCGATCGCTCGGATGATGAGCTCGAGAAGCTCGTCTCCGGTGAGCTGGGGTGTGGTGCCCCGCGCGGTGTCGTGCGCCGCCGCCGCGGCCGCGAACTGGGCGCGCAGCGACGCGTCTTCGGCGGCCAGGTAGGCGAGCACGAGGTCTTCCTTGCCGGGGAAGTGGCGGTAGAACGTCGCGCGCGTGACCCCGGCCTCGGCGATGACGCGGTCGACGCCGACGGAGTGGATCCCATCGCGGTAGAAGATGCCCGACGCCGTGTCGAGCAGGCGCTGGCGTGCCTCGGAGGGCTTCTTCTCGGCGGTGCTGGGCATGTCATCAGGTTAGCAGAACGATCTTTCTCTTTCGTGGCGCTTGATGGTCCCGATCGGCTTGACAGGCGTGCTCTCGAGTGACATTCTTTGCAAGAACGAACGTTCTCTCTACTTACTTCCAGGAGCTCTCATGTCAGATGCACAACCGACTATCGTCCTCATCCACGGACTCTGGATGACCCCGAAGAGCTGGGACACGTGGGCCGACCGATTCCGCGCCGAGGGCCATGAGGTGATCGTTCCGGGCTGGCCGGGCGTGGGGGACCGCACGCCCCAGGACATCCGCCGCGACCCGAGCACGCTGCGCGGGGTGGGCATCAAAGACATCGTGGATCACTACGAGGGGATCATCCGTGCGCTGCCGGAGCAGCCGATCATCATGGGACATTCGTTCGGCGGCTTGTTCGCACAGATGCTGGCTGATCGCGGCCTCGGTCGTGCGGTCGTCGGGGTGACACCGGGCCAGCCGGCGGGCATCACGACGCTGCCGGTGTCGACCCTCTGGACCGGGTTCCCCATCCTCAGCAATCCGTTCGGTCGCAACGGTGCCCGACCGCTGTCGAAGTCGCACTTCCACTTCACCTTCGGCAACGACCTCACGCGTTCCGAGTCGGATGCGCTCTGGGAGCAGTTCGCCATCAATTCGGTGAACCGTGTCTTCTTCGAGGGCGTCGGTGCCGCCTTCAACGAGAGGAGCGGCGCGAGCCACGTCGACTACGCGAAGGCCGATCGTGCACCACTGCTCATCATCACGGGACAGATCGACCACGTCGTTCCGCCGGCGATCGGCCGTGCGATCGTCGCCAAGTACGCCGCGTCGGGCAGCTCGTCGATCGTCGACTACCGTGAGTTCGCGGGTCGCACCCACCGCATCGTGAGCCAGCCCGGCTGGGAAGAGGTCGCTGACTTCGCCCTGACCTGGGCTCGGGAGCACAGCATGTAACACGGGCCACGGGCCACGGGCCACGGGCCACGGGCCACGGGCACGTGGCGTGATGCGTGATGCAGGCGGCGCGACGCGCGATGCACTAGGCCGCCAACCTCCTCACCGTCGGACTCTTCGATCGCAGCAGAACGGGGTCGGTCGAGATCTCGGGCGGCGGGTACAGCCAGTACTCGCCGCTCCTTCGACGTATTCGCCACGCGTTGTTGTGCATGAGCATGTGGTGGTGTCGGCAGAGGAGCACTCCGTCGGCGAGGTCGGTTTGACCGCCCTCGCTCCATGGCACGATGTGGTGCACTTCGCACCAGTTCGGTGGCCGATCGCACTCCGGGAACAGGCAACCGCCGTCTCGCGCAGCAATCAGTATCCGCTGGCGGGCGCTGTGACGACGACGTCGGCGGCCCAAGTCGAGCGGCGCGCCCGCGCTGTCGAAAAGCATCGGCCGCTGGCCTCCATCGCACCCCAGCCGCTCGGCAGTGGTAACGGACACCGCGGCGACCTGGCCTTCGAGCTGCGCTGCGCCGGTGCCACGGTCGAGCTCGCGTTGGGTGACGATGACTCGCACCTCGGGGCGTCGGGCGCCCAGCAGATGCGCGGTGTCGGCGCGGGTTGCCACGTCGATCAGCTCAACGAAGGAGTCGAGGGCGAGTTGCTCGGTGGTCCGTTCGTCATTGATGATGCGCTCGGCGCGGGCAACATCGTCGGCCTCCACGAAGCGCGGCCCGCCGCGCCGAGGGGAGGTGACCGCGTCGAGCGCGACGGTGACGACCGCTGCCGACTCGGGATCGAGGAGCCCCACGAGCCGAGTCATGCCGTCGGGCTGCGGATAGAGCCTGAGGAAGCGACGATCGCGGCGCTCCTGCTCGCGGAATGCAACCCCGGCGACGTCGAGCTCATCGCGGAGGTCGCGCGCCAGTGCGGCAAGTCTTTCGACGGGCATGATGGGAGCGAGGGCGAGGAGGTGACGCGCGGCTGTGGCGAGGGCATCCGAGGTGAGGGACGGGCTTGGCTCGCCGAGGCCCGCCCGGATCGCGTCGACGGCATCAGCTGAGAGCTCAGCGGCCGAGAAGGCGGCGAGAACCTCTGCGAGCCAAGGACTCTCGTCGTGGGCGACGAGAGTGCCGACCCGCACGAGCCTGCGCGCAGTCGACGCGGTCGAGCCCGTGACGACCTGCACGAGCGCTTCCGGAGTGCGCGCGCCGTGCCTTTGCGCGAGGCCGTCGTACCCCAGCTCACGGCGGGATCGGTGCTGGATCTCGGCCGAGAGCGCCGCCGCTGCCGTTTCGAGCACTCGCTCGGCCTCGGCGAGCGTTCGCAACGACCCCAGCAGTTCGTCGTCAGGTAGCCCGCCGACCTCCTGCGTTTCGCTCAAGCACGCCGACGCTGCCGAGAGGAGCTCGGCTAGGGCGGACCGGAGAGCGGGCATGGATCAATTCTCCCAGTGTTCGAACGTATGTCCTAGTGAATGTGAGTAACCTCTCTCCACAGATCTGGCGCGGAGAAGAGCGCGCAGGGCGCGGAGCGCGCGCAGGGCGCGGAGCGCGCGGAGAAAAGCGAGAGGAGGGATCCACACGGGGCACAATGAAGTCATGACACTGAAACTCGGGTTCAAGGCGTCCGCTGAGCAGTTCGACCCGCGCGAGCTCGTCGAGATCGCCGTGGCGGCGGAGCAGCACGGCATGGAGTCGGTGACCGTCTCCGACCACTTCCAGCCCTGGCGGCACGAGGGCGGCCACGCGCCGTTCTCCCTGACGTGGATGGCCGCGGTGGGGGAGCGCACGAGCACCATCACGATCGGCACCTCAGTGATGACCCCCACGTTCCGCTACAACCCTGCAGTTGTCGCGCAGGCGTTCGCGACCATGGGCTGCCTCTATCCGGGGCGCATCATGCTCGGCGTGGGAACGGGCGAGGCCCTCAACGAGATCGCTACCGGCTGGACCGGTGAGTGGCCGGAGTTCAAGGAGCGCTTCGCCCGGCTGCGCGAATCCGTCGACCTCATGCGCGCCCTGTGGACGGGCGACCGCGTGAACTTCGAGGGGGAGTACTACAAGACCGTCGACGCGAGCATCTACGACCGGCCGTCCACGCCCATCCCGGTGTACATCGCGGCCGGAGGCCCGTTCGTGGCGCGCTACGCGGGGCGGTCGGGAGACGGCTTCATCTGCACATCCGGCAAGGGCATGTCGCTCTACACCGACGAGCTCATCCCCGCGGTGAAGGAGGGCGCAGAGCAGGTCGGCCGCGAGTTCGAGCAGATCGACCGGATGATCGAGATCAAGGTCTCCTACGACACAGACGCTGACGCCGCCCTCGAGAACACGAGGTTCTGGGCGCCGCTCGCGCTCAGCAAGGAGCAGAAGCACGACATCACCGACCCCATCGAGATGGAGCGCGCCGCCGACGCCCTGCCGATCGAGCAGATCGCCTCCCGCTGGATCGTCGGCAACGATCCCGACGAGGTCGTCGAGCAGATCAAGCAGTACACGGATGCGGGCCTCAACCACCTCGTGTTCCACGCGCCCGGCTCCGACCAGAGGCGCTTCCTTGAACTGTTCGAGAGGGACCTGGCGCCGCGGTTGCGGAGCCTCTGATGGACCAGAAGCAAGTACTCCAGCGCTACCTGAAGGTGGCGCACGATGCACTCCTGTGGAAGCTCGACGGCGTCTCCGAGTACGACCTGCGCCGCCCCATGGTTCCGACGGGCACGAACCTGCTGGGCCTGCTCAAGCACGTCGCGACTGTCGAGGCCGGATACCTCGGCGACATCTTCGACCGGCCCTTCCCCGACACGTTCCCCTGGAACGCCGACGACGCCGACGACAACGCGGACATGTGGGCGACCGCCGATGAATCGAGCGAGTCGATCATCGACCTCTACACACGCGTCGTCGCGCACTCGGAGGCCACGGTGGAGGCGCTCGATCTCGACGCCGAGGGAACCGTGCCATGGTGGGGCCCGGAGAACAACCCGGTGACTCTGCAGCGCATTCTTGTGCACATGGTCACCGAACTCAACCGGCACCTGGGTCACGCCGACATCCTGCGTGAGCAGATCGACGGATCCGCCGGCCACCGTGCTGGCCTGAGCAACCTCCCCGACGGTGACCCGCAGTGGTGGGGCACCTACTACGCGAAGCTTCAGGAGACCGCGAAGCAGTTCGAATAGGCTCCCAGCATGGAGTTCGCCCTGGAGTTCAGCCCCGAGTTGCTCATCGCCTTTCTCACCCTCTTCGTGCTCGAGATCGTGCTGGGGGTCGACAACGTCATCTTCATCTCGATCCTCGCCTCGAAGCTGCCGGTCTCCCAGCAGGCGAAGGCACGCAACCTGGGTCTGAGCCTCGCCATGATCACCCGCATCGGCCTGCTCTTCGGCGCATCATGGATCATCACCCTCACCGACGACCTGTTCGCCATCGGCGGCCTCGGCTTCTCGGGCCGCGACCTCATCCTCATCGGCGGTGGCCTCTTCCTGATCTACAAGGCCGTCAAGGAGATCCACCACAAGCTCGAGGGCGAGGAGGAGGGGCAGGGCACCACGAGTCGCAGCGCAAGCTTCGCGGGCACCATCGTGCAGATCCTGCTGCTCGACATCGTGTTCTCGTTCGACTCGGTCATCACCGCGGTCGGCATGGTCGACAACCTGCTCGTGATCATCGCGGCAGTCGTGCTCTCGTTCGGCATCATGATGTTCTCGTCGAAGTACATCTTCGCGTTCGTGAACAAGCACCCCTCGGTGAAGCTGCTCGCCCTCGCGTTCCTGGTCATGATCGGCGCCTTCCTGATCGCCGACGGCTTCGGCTACCACGTCGACAAGGCGCTCATCTACGTGCCCATGGCCTTCGGAGTCGCCGTCGAGGCGCTCAACCTCGTCTACCGGTCGCGACAGCGCAAACGCCGGGGGGAGTCGGCGGATGCCGTCGCGCTTCGCGAGAACTACGGTGGTGGCGACGCCTCCGACGCCAAGGCTGCTGCGCAGGGTGCAACTGAGGGCTCGGTCGTGCTGTCGCGCAAGCCCGTGTCGCCCGCCGAGCGGGAGTAGGGCATCCGGCTGGCTCGCAGTTTCGCGGGTGAACCGCCGGTACTCTCGCAGCATGAAGAAGCTTCTCGCCGTGGCCGTCGTCGCCGTACTCGCGCTCTCGGGCTGTGCGGCCGAGAAGGCGACGTTCACGGATGACGACGCCAAGAGCATCCTGTTCGGGCAGGTCACGCAGGCGTCGCTCACGTCGCTGGGCCTCACTCCCGCGAGCAACACGATCCAGACCGACTCGGTGAAGAACTACGTGGCGGGCGTGACCGACGGCGATGCCGGCATCCAGCCCGCGGAGTGCGCGAACGCGGCGCGCCTGCTCATCCTCGCCGATCAGGACGTGAACAGCAGCGACACCTTCTACGCCCTCCCGAACCTCACCTCGGGCACGACTGTCGTCGCCGTCAAGGCGCGCCTCTTCGGTAGCGACGCCGCGGGCGCGAAGTTCATCGCCGACTTCCAGAAGGCGAACGAGGGATGCCCCAACTTCACGGCCACGACCAACGGGTCGACCGACCAGGTGCAGGTGACAGTCTCCGAGGCCGCTACCGACAGTAAAGGCTTCCGCCTCGACACGGTCGCGGGAGTGAACAACCAGGTGCTCACGATCCGCACCTACATCGTGCGCGAGGGCAACCTCGCGGTGGCGGTGCAGGCCCAGACCAACAGCGACACCGACGCGAACCTCCTCGTCGCCGCCTCGACGGCGATCTACGCGCAGTTGACAGCGGGGCAGGCGAAGTAGCGGGTCGGCCGCAGCGCCCCCGACGCGCGAGAATGTACCCATGACGCTCCCGCACATCGGCTACGCAGCGATGCTCGAGCGCTTCCCGCCGCTCGAGGCCATCGAGCTCACGAAGTACGCGGAGGCGCGCGGCTTCACGGGGGTGATGGCCGCGGATCACTTCCAGCCGTGGCTGCCGCAGCAGGGCGAGGCGTCGTTCGTGTGGAACGTCCTCGGCGCCCTCGGGCAGGTGACCACGGGCGACCTCGGCACGGGGGTCACGGCTCCTACGTTCCGCTGGCACCCCGCGATGGTGGCGCAGGCCTCCGCGACACTGGGGGCGATGTATCCGGGCCGCCACTGGCTGGGTCTCGGCAGCGGCGAGGCGCTCAGCGACCACATCGTCGGGCAGTACTGGCCCGAGGCACCCGAGCGCATCAATCGGATGTTCGAGGCCGTCGACATCATCAAGAAGCTGTTCGCGTCTGGCCTGTCGGGCAAGGACGTGCGCCACGACGGCCAGTTCTACAAGCTCGAGTCGACCCGCCTGTGGACGATGCCCGAGCGCGCCCCCGAGATCTTGGTGGCGGCATCCGGGCCGGTCGCGGCGAAGCGCGCGGGGCGCACCGTCGACGGACTCATCACGGAGGGCGCCCCGATCGACAAGATCGCGCCCCTGCTGCAGCGCTTCGCGGAAGGCGCGCGCGAGGTGGGCCGCAAGCCCGAGACGCAGACGCGCGTGCTGCGCCTCAACCTCAGTTGGGCGAGCACCGACGAGCTGGCGATGGCCAACGCCCTGCGCGAGTGGCCCAACGACGGCATGCGGTTCTCGAAGAGCGATGTGCGATCCCCGTTCGAACTCGAGCAGCTGGCTCGCCTCGTGCGGCCCGAAGATTTCGAGGGCGGCCGGATGCTCGTCTCCGCCGATCCCGACCTGCATCGCCAGCGCATCCAGCAGTTCCTCGACCTGGGGTTCGACCGCGTGTACCTGCACAATGCCGGCCGCAATCAGCGCGAGTGGATCGACGTATTCTCGCGCGATGTGCTGCCTAAGCTTGTCCGGTGATGCTTACCGTGTTCGCCCTCGAAGGGATCCCCGAGATCGTCGCCGGGGATGACCTCGTCCGGCTCATCGGCGACGCGCTGCCGCCCCTCGCCGACGGGGATATCGTCTCCGTCACGTCGAAGATCGTGAGCAAGGCCGAGGGCCGCCAGGTCGTCGCTGAGGACCGCGAGGACGCGATCACCGCCGAGACCGTGCGACTCGTCGCCAGCCGGGGGATGACGCGCATCGTCGAGAACCGGCTGGGCATGGTTCTCGCCGCCGCGGGCGTCGATGCGAGCAACGTGCCCGAGGGCATCGTGTTGCTGCTGCCGCTCGACCCCGACGCGAGCGCGCGCGCGATGTGCGCGGCGTTCCGGGAGCGGTTCGGCGTTCGGGTGGGTGTCATCATCACCGATACCTTGGGCCGTCCGTGGCGCGCCGGGCAGACCGATGTCGCGATCGGGGCTGCGGGCATCCGGGTGCTCGACGACCTGCGTGGGTCGACGGATGCGGGCGGCAGGCGTCTCGACGTGACCGTGGCCGCGGTCGCCGACGAGATCGCGGGTGCTGCCGACCTCGTGAAGGGCAAAGCGTCCGGGATGCCCGTGGCCGTGGTTCGCGGACTCGGACACCTCGTGTCCGACCTCGACGAGCCGGGCGCTGCGGCGATCATCCGGCCGGCCGCTGAGGACATGTTCCGACTGGGAACTCAGGAGGCCTGGGACGAGGGCTACGCCGCGGGACTGCATGCCGCCCACGACTGAGCTCACGATCGTCGTTCCCGTGAAGGCGTCGGCGAGCTGGAAGTCGCGGCTCGGCGGTGAGGTCGGCCACCGGCTCGAGCTCGCCGAGGCCATGGCCCTCGACACCGTCGCGGTTGCGCTGCGGGTCGCCCGCGTGCTCGTCGTGTCGGGGCCGGAGCTGCCGCCCAGCTTCCGCGCCCTCGGTGCCGACGTGATGTTCGAGCACGAGGGCGACGGCCTGAACGGGGCCATCGCTCGGGCGCTGGCCACCCTTCCCGGCCGACAGACGGTGCTCCTCGCCGACCTTCCCGCGCTCGCCGAGGCCGAGCTCGCGGGGGCGCTCGCGGAGCACGGCAACGTCATGGTCCCCGATGCCGACGGCACGGGGACATCGCTCATCGCGGGGGAGTCCTTGGTCCCCGCGTTTGGTGTCGGTTCACGGGCAGCCCATCGGGCGCTCGGCTACCGCGAGCTCGATCTCCCGGTCACGAGCGGGCTGAGGCTCGACGTCGACTCGCCCGAAGCGCTCGCGGCGATCCCGCGCGAGCGTCTCGGTGCCCACACGCTCACCGCCCTATAGCCCGACGGCCTCGCGCACCATCGTCGCGGTCGTCGCGGGGTCGGTCATCCACAGCGGAACCGCCCTGCTCCGGATGCCCGCCGCCGCGATCCCGTCGACCGCAGCCGCGTCGCTCGTGTCGACGAGCCATCCGTCAAGGACGCCGCCACCGGATCGCGCGCCGTAGTGCAGCGCGACCGCCGCAGCCGACGTCTCCACTCCCACGGCGGTCAGGCAGGCGTCGGCCATGCCGCGCACCACGGCGCCGTCGATGATGGGGGAGACGCCGATGACGGGGGCCGGGGCATCCCGAACCGCATCGCGCATGCCGGGGATGGCGAGAATGGGCGCTATCGACACCACGGGGTTGGACGGCGCGAACAGGATGACGTCGGCCGACGCCAGGGCGGCGAGCACACCGGGCGCGGGCGCTGCAGCGTCGACCCCGCGGTACTCGAAGCCGAGGGCGGGGACCGCGGCCCGGTGGCGCGTCCACCACTCCTGGAAGTGGATCGAGCCGCCCTCGACGAGCACGTGCGTCTCGACCTCGGAGTCGGTGGCGGGCAGGAGCGTGACGCCCAGCGGCCAGCGCGCGGTGATGCGGCGGGTGGCCTCGGCGAGTCCCAGCCCTTCGCGCAGGTAGTGGGTGCGCGTGAGGTGGGTGCCGAGGTCGAGGTCGCCGAGGGTGAACCACGGCCATCCGACCCCGTACCCGCGCAGTTCGGCGCTCACGCGCTCGGTCTCGCCCGCGCGACCCCAGCCGCGCTCGGCGTCGTTGACCCCCGCGAGCGCGTACATGATCGAGTCGAGGTCGGGCGCGATGCGCACGCCCGTGAGCCACATGTCGTCGCTCACGTTGACCACTGCCGTGATCTCGGCGTCGGGCAGGGCCTCGCGCACCCCCAACAGGAATCGCGCGCCGCCGACACCGCCAGAGAGAACAGTCACCTTCACCGCTCAACCGTAGCTGTCGCTGGAAGGGCATTCCTGCCTAGTATCGGAAGCATGGCTCAGGTTCTCTCCCTCGTGCTGCTGGGGGTCATGGTCTTCGCGATCGTCGATGCGATCATCACCGACAGCTGGCGCATCAGGTTCATGCCGAAGGTGGCCTGGGTGCTGCTCATCGTCTTCCTTCCGCTCATCGGCTCGATCCTGTGGTTCGTACTCGGCAAGGAGCGCTCGGCTCCCAGCGAGGCCGTGAGCTTCGGGGATCCGCGTCGCACTGTGGCCGTGACCAGCACTACCGAGGATGACCTCGCGGCCGTCGAGCGTGAGATCGCGTTCCACGAGAAGCAGGCAGAGATCCGCCGGCTCGAGGCGAAGCTCAAGGCGCGCAAAGAGCCCAACAGTTGAGCGTTCCACAGCAAACTCCCAGCGTGACCTTTTCGTTACCCATGGCAGACTCGTAACGTGTCGAACCTCGAGGTCCAGCGCGACGAAGCGCCAGTCATGGCGTACGACGCCTTCCACGCGAAGGCCCAGGCCATCCTCTCGACCATCGAGACGGTGATCGACGGCAAGCGCTCCGCGGTCGAGATGGCCCTCACGGTGCTCCTCGCGGAAGGGCACCTCCTCATCGAAGATGTGCCCGGTGTCGGCAAGACCATGCTCGCCCGCACGCTCGCCCGCACCATCGACTGCTCCGTGTCGCGCATCCAGTTCACCCCCGACCTGCTGCCCGCCGACATCACCGGCGTCTCCGTGTACAACCAGGCCGAGCGCGTGTTCGAGTTCAAGCCCGGCCCCATCTTCGCGAACATCGTCATCGGCGACGAGATCAACCGCGCGAGCCCCAAGACCCAGTCCGCGATGCTCGAGAGCATGGAGGAGGGGCAGGTCACGGTCGACGGCTCGAGCTACGCGCTCGCCGCCCCCTTCCTCGTCGTCGCCACCCAGAACCCCATCGAGATGGAGGGCACCTACCCCCTCCCCGAGGCCCAGCGTGACAGGTTCATGGCGCGCATCTCCATGGGCTATCCGGATGCCTCGGCAGAGCTCGCCATGCTGCGCCAGCGTGCAACGTCCAGCCCGTTGGCAGCGGTGAAACCGGTTGTCGACGCCAGTGAGCTCGCCGACATGATCGCGACGGCCCGGAACGTCTACGCGAGCCGTGCCGTGGAGCAGTACGCCGTCGCCATCGCCCAGGCCACCCGCGAAGACCGCGACCTGCGCCTCGGCGCGAGCCCGCGCGCCACCCTGCAGCTCGTGCGCGCGGCGAAGGCCAGGGCCGCGCTCGACGGGCGCGAGTTCGTGCTGCCCGACGACATCGACGCGCTCGCGATCCCCGTGCTGGGGCACCGGCTCATCGCCGCGCGCCGGGCAGGGGCAGGGGCATCCGTACTCACCGGCGGCAGCGTGCCCGACATCATCGCCCGCATCATCGCCGACACCCCGGTGCCGATCAGCGCGTCGTCCTGAGCGGGAAACCCCGACGATGAAGCAGCGGCGCGCACGGGTTGCGCTCACGCGCCGCGGGATCGTGTTCTTGTGCGCCGCGCTCCTGACCCTCATCCTCGCTTACGGCACCGGGATGCGTGAGCTCCTGTACGTGGCGCTTCTGCTCGCGGCGCTGCCGGTCGGTGCGCTGCTCGTGGTGTGGTTCGCGCGGCCGCGGCTGTCGGTGGCGCGCAACTTCAGTCCGCACATCCTCGAGGCCGGAGCTGCGGCGACGGCCACCCTGCACGTGCGCAACCTGGCCTTTCGGCGAAGCTCGCGCTCGCGGTGGCGAGACACGCTGCCGTGGCGTCCGGGGATGACCCCCGACGCGGATCTCCCCGCCCTGCAGCCGCGCGGCGCCCGGTACTCATCACGGGGCAACGCCGCGAATCTCAGGTACGAGCTGCGGCCGCCGCGCCGCGGTGTGTTCCCCATCGGCCCGCTGAGCGTCAACGTCGCCGACGCGCTCGGGCTCGCGGCGAGCACCCTCACGACCGGAGAGGTGCAGTCGATAGTCGTCACCCCGGAGATCGTCACACTCCCGGCGACGGGCCTCACGGCGTCCGCTGGCGACGGCGAGGCTCGGCTCGTGCAGCGCAAGTCGGCGGGCGACGAGGACGACACGATCACACGCGAATACCGCTCGGGCGACGCCATGCGCCGCGTCCACTGGCGCGCGACCGCCCGTCACGGCGACCTCATGGTGCGGCAGGAGGAGCAGCGCAGCCTGCCCGAGGCGCGCATCATCGTCGACACCCGGCGCAGCGGCTACCGCGACGCGTCGGGCGAGACCGAGGAGGCCGATGCCCCCGAGAGCGAGTCGTTCGAGTGGGTGGTGCGGATGCTCGCCTCGGTGGCCATGCACCTGCGGCGGGCGGGGTTCGAGGTGACCATCGTGGAGACGGGGCCGGCCCAGCTCGCCGCCCTCAGCCGCAAGCGCCAGCGCACGTGGGGCGAGGAGGAGTTCCTCGTGAGCCTCGCCTCGTTCGGGCTCGTCGACGATCCGCAGCACGTCGAGCCGCGCACGCGCCGCGGTGGTCCGACCATCGCGATCATGGGCAGTCCCGACGCCGAGACGCTCGGCTGGCTCGCCGGTCAGGGCCGGGAGGGTGATGTCTCCGCCGCGTTCCTCGTGCAGAACGTGTCATCCCTCGACCTGCTCAACCGGCAGTTCGGGGTGAACACCGCGCCGACCGGGGTGGGGCAGCGACTTGCGGATGCGGGCTGGCTCGTCGTCCCCGTGCGCGCCGATGACGACCACGCCGCGGCGTGGGAGGCCGTGGTCTTCGAGACGGGGCGCTCGCGTGCGGGAGCCTGAGAAGAGCACGCGCGGCCTCGACTGGCTCACGAGCGGCCTGCTGCTCGCGGGCACCGGCACAGCGGCGGCCTCGCTCAGCAGCATCCTCACCGATATCCAGTGGTGGCTCGTGCTCATGCTCGTGGCCACGATCGTGTTGGGTGCCGGCGCCACGGTGCGATCGTTCACGAAGCGACGCGGGTGGGGCACGCTCGGCGCGGCCCTCGCGGCGGTCGGTACCATCACGCTGCTGTTCGCGCCCGGATCCGCCATTCTGGGCGTCATCCCGACCTTCGACACGTTCGGTGCGCTGCGCGCGATCGAGCAGGCGGGTGTGCTCTCGATCTCCAACCAGGGACTTCCGGCCGACGCCGACCAGGGGATCGTCTACCTGCTGTGCCTCGGGGTCGCCGCATTCTGTGTCGTCATGGATGCGCTGGCGCTGAGCCTGCGGATGCCGGCGTTCGCGGGCATCCCGCTCCTCGTGCTGTTGCTCGTGCCGAGTCTCGTGAACCCCACCCTCGACGACGGACTGTACTTCGCCCTCACCGCCGCGGCCTTCGTGGGGCTCCTGCTCGTGCGTTCCCGTCCCGCCGGAAGGCTCACGGGCATCGCGATCGCGGCCAGCGCCGTCGTCGTCTCGCTCTTGCTACCCGTCGCACTTCCCTCCGTCAACCCGCCCGAGGCCGACATCGCGGGATCGAGCGGCGCGGCCACGGGCATCAACCCGATCATCACCCTGGGCGACGACCTGCGCCAGGGCGACCCCTCGCTCGCGCTCACGTACACGACGAGCGAGCCGAACGGCGTCTACCTGCGGCTCACGGCCCTCGACGACTTCACGGGGGAGTCGTGGAAGCCGAGCACGACCGCAGTCATCGCCGGCAACGACGTGGCGGCCATCGGGGCGGCGCCCGGCCTCGGCGAGGCGGTGCCGCGCAGCGCGGCGACCACGAACATCACCGTCGCGAACGTCCTGAGCCGGTGGCTGCCCGTTCCCTACGCGCCCACGAGCATCACGGGCCTCGACGGCTCGTGGTCGTGGGAGCCGGATGCGCTCGCCATCCGCACCACGAACTCCAACGCTCGCAACCAGTCGTACGAGGTGCAGAGTGTCACCATCTCGCCGTCCGTCGACCAGCTCATCGCTGCGGGAACGACCGTCGAACCGGGCCTCGAGCGCTATCTCGCGATCCCCGAGGGCCTCCCGGCCATCGTCGCCTCCACGGCACTCGAGGTCGTGGGCGACGCCGCGACCAACTACGACAAGGCGATAGCCCTGCAGTCGTACTTTCGCGGTGGGCAGTTCACCTACTCCGAGCAGGCCCCCGTCGACAACGGATACGACGGGTCGGGCGCCTCGGTGCTCGCCGCGTTCCTCGAGGCGAAGGCCGGCTATTGCGTGCACTTCTCCTCGGCGATGGCATCGATGGCGCGCACCCTGGGCATCCCCGCGCGGGTCGCCGTGGGCTTCACGCCCGGCGACGCGACGAGACTGCCCGGCGGCGGCACGGAGTTCCGCGTCACCACCCACAACCTGCACGCGTGGCCGGAGCTGTACTTCGCCGGCATCGGCTGGGTGCGCTTCGAGCCCACGCCAGGCCGCGGAAGCCCGCCCTCGTTCGCGCCGCTCGCCGTCGACGACCCCACGACGCCCGACGTCGACGAGTCGATCCCGACCTCCGCCGCCACGCAGGCTCCCGTACCGAGCGGAGTGCCCACCGATGCGCCGGGCGTCACCCCCACCCCGACGCCGACGGGCGTCGCGCTTCAGGATGCCCAGAGCCGGGTCATCCCGTGGGGCTGGGGCCTCCTCGCCGCACTCCTGGTACTCCTCGTTGCTCCTGCGGCAGTGCGCGGCATTCGTCGTGCGCGACGGATGGCCGCCGCATCCCGAGGCTCCGCGAGCGCCGCGTGGGACGAACTGCGCGACACGGCAGACGACCTCGGCCTCGCGACGAGCGTCTCGCGCACGCCGCGACAGCTCGCCGACGACCTCGCGCCGCACCTCGACGACCGCGGTGTCGCCGCGCTGTCGCGCTTGCGGGCGGCCCTCGAGTCGGAGGCATTCCACGAGCGCGACGGATCACCCGACCCGCGCGATCTCGCGGCGGTCACGTGGTCGCTGCGCCGCAAGGCCGGACCCGTACGCGTGCTCGTCGCGACCCTCGCCCCCCGCTCGCTCTTCGCCGGATGGCTCCCCGAGCCTTCTCGCACCGACTAGTGCCGCCCCTCCCCGCGCCGCCCGCCCGTCCGCCGCGGTGGTTTCTTACGAGCGCGCCCGAACCTTCGACCGCCCTCGTAAGAAACCACCGCGGATGTGCGGCGGCGGCGCGGATGTGCGGCGGCGGCGGGCCGCGGCTATTCCAGCGGGCTGAACGCGAGCACGGCCCGGCCCGTGCTCGGGTTGGTGAGCACGGTTGCGGTGACGCCGTAGACGTCGCGCACGAGCTCGGGGGTGAGCGTCCGCGCGATGGTGCCCGCCGCCACGACGTGCCCGTCACGCAGCACGATGACGTGGTCGGAGTAGCTCGCCGCGAGACCCAGGTCGTGGAGGGCGGCGAGCACGGTCATCCCGCTCGCCGCGAGGTCGCGCAGCAGGGTGAGGGTGGCGAGCTGCGCTCCGATGTCGAGATGGTTGGTCGGCTCGTCGAGGAGCAGGAGCGCGGGCTCCTGCGCGAGGGCCCGCGCGAGCATCACGCGCTGCCGCTCGCCGCCGGAGAGCGTGGCGAACTCGCGTTGCGCGAAGTCCGTAGCGCCCGCCGTCGTGAGGGCGCGCGCGACGATCTCCGAGGAGGCGCCGTCCGACCACAGCCCTTCGTGGGGGAGGCGCCCGAGGCCGACGACACTCTCCACGGACATGGACGTCTCGGTGGCGCTGTCCTGCTCGACGAGGGCGATGAGGCGCGCGCGAGCGCGTCGTGGGGTGGTGAACAGGTCGGATCCGTCGAGGGTCACGGTGCCGGCATCCGGTCGGTGTATCGCGGCGAGGGTGCGCAGGAGTGTTGACTTTCCGGCACCGTTGGGTCCGACGAGCGCGCTCACGCTGCCGCGGGGGACCGTGCAGTCGACGCCATCGATGATGAGTTTCCGGCCCGCGGTGATGACGATGCGGGAGGCGTCGAGGCTCACGTCTCACTCCGGCGGCGGCCCAGCAGGAACGCGAAGATCGGAGCGCCGATGATCGCGGTGACGATGCCGACGGGAAGCTCGCGCGGGTCGAAGAGACTGCGCGCTGCAGTGTCTGCCCAGAGCAGAAATATCGCTCCCACGAGCGCGCTGAGCGGCAGCAGGGCGCGGTGCGCGGGCCCCACGAGCAGACGAACGCCGTGCGGCAGGATGAGTCCCACGAAGCCGATCGAACCGCTCACCGAGACCATCGCGCCGGTCAGAAGCGCCGTGACCGTCAACATTCCCCAGCGCGTCGCGGCGACGTTGATGCCGAGCGACGCGGCAGCGGTGTCACCGAACGCGAACGCGTCGAGGCGGCGCCCGAACAGCATGATCGGGATGCCCGCCACGACGATCGCGACACCCGCAATGGCCACGGCGGGCCAGCGCGCGCCCGCGAGCGAGCCGAGCAACCAGCCGAGGATCTCGCGGTAGGAGTCGCCCGTCGCCGTCCAGAAGATCACGAGGCTCGTGATGGCCGCGGCGAGCGAGGAGACGGCGAGCCCCGCGAGCACCGTGCGCGTGGGCGTGATCGCGCCGAGGGAGCTCGCGAGCAGGAGGGTGAGGGCAAGCGCGGCCATCGACCCGAGGAAGGCCGCGGCGGGCAGTAACAGCGAGAAGCCCAGCAGCACGACACTCACCGCGCCGAGGGACGCGCCCGACGAGAGCCCGAGCAGGTACGGGTCGGCGAGCGGGTTGCGGGTGATCGCCTGCATGACGGCGCCCGCGACCGCGAGCCCCGCACCGACGAGCGCTGCCGTGAGCACGCGCGGCATCCGCAGCTCCCACACGATGCCGTCGCGCAGCACAGGCAGGGGCGACGTGCCGAAGCCGAGGTGGCTGCCGATCGAGCCCCAGACCTCGCCGAAGGTGATGTCTGCCGGCCCGATTGTGACCGCGACGATGATCGACGCGACGAGGGCGATGCCCAGCGCCGCGCCGATCAGAATCGGCGATCGAGCCCTAGCCATCGAGCTCCGTGATCTGCTGCGACAGGGATGCCGCGGCCTCCACGGTGCGCACGCCCGCCTCGCTCGACGCGAACGGCAGCAGCAGGTACCGCTTGTTGACCACGGCGCTCAGGTTGGCCGTGGCGGGATTGCTCTCGAGCAGGTCGATCTTCGACTGGGCGGTATTCCATGTCGCGTCGATGAGCACGATGAAGTCGGGGTTGGCGGCGACCACGGCCTCCCATCCGAGCGGGGCCCAGGTGGCCTTCACGTCGGCGGCGATGTTGGTGAGGCCGACGGTTTCGAGCACGAGCTCGGGCGCGCCGATCCCGGCTCCCGCGTACGGGGTGTCTGTGCCCGAGGAGTACCAGAACGCCGTGCGGCCCTTGCCCGACTTCTCGACGGAGTCGAGGGTTGCCTTCTGCGAGGCGAGCAGCTCGGTCGGGTCGACCCGGAAGATCGAGGCCACCTGCTCGATGTCGCCGAACACGTTGTCGAAGGTGAGCTTGGGCGGCTGGCCCACGCTGCGGCACGCGGAGGGCGACACGTACGACGCGACCCCGAGGCCGGCGAGCTCGTCGCGCGTGCCCGCGCCGTCCGCTGCGAACGCCGACTCCCAGCCCGCGTAGATCAGGTCGGGCTGTTTCTCGAGCACGACCTCCTCGCTCGGCACGAAGTCCGAGATCGACGTCAGAGATGCCGCATCCGTCGCCCACTGCTCGGGAACCGGGCCGTCCTGGAAGGCCGTGCCGACGATGCGGTCGCCGAGGCCCAGGGCCAGCAGCATCTCGGTGGATGTGGACTTGATGGTGATGACGCGCTCGGGCGCCGCGTCGAAGGTGACCTCGGTGCCGCAGTTGTCGACGGTCACGGGGGTGTCGACCGAGGGCGTCGGTGACGGGCCTGCGGTGGTGGCTGTCGCGCACCCGGCGAGGGCGAGCGTGGAGAGGAGCAGAACGGGCAGGGTGCGCTTGAGCACGGGTGAAGACCTCCGGGTGAATGGTGTGGGCTGTGTCACGGCAGCACAAAAGTGCAGCTCAGGGGACCAGCCGCCCCAACTCGTGGGCAGCACACCACGCCAAAACCGGCGCACGGGTCTGTATCTGCCCAGTCTATTTACGCGGCCGTCACAAACAGAAACAATGGGGAAACGTTCGCCCTCGAAGATGAGGGTCTAGCTCCCGGAGGAATGCATGACTGTTGTACGCGCCGCTATCACCCAGACGACCTGGACCGGGGACAAGGAATCGATGCTCGACAAGCACGAGCAGTTCGCCCGCGACGCGGCAGCCGACGGTGCCCAGATCATCTGCTTCCAGGAACTCTTCTACGGCCCGTACTTCGGCATCACCGAGGACAAGAAGTACTACCGCTACGCCGAACCCGCCGACGGCCCCATCGTGCAGCGCTTCGCCGCACTCGCCAAAGAGCTGAACCTCGTGATGATCCTGCCGATCTACGAGGAAGACATCACGGGCGTGTACTACAACACGAGCGTGATCGTCGAGGCCGACGGCACGATTCTCGGCAAGTACCGCAAGCACCACATCCCGCACCTCGACAGGTTCTGGGAGAAGTTCTACTTCCGCCCCGGCAACATGGGCTACCCCGTCTTCGACACCTCGGTCGGCAAGGTCGGTATGTACATCTGCTACGACCGGCACTTCCCCGAGGGATGGCGCGAGCTGGGCCTGAACGGCGCCCACATGGTCTTCAACCCGAACGCGACCAAGCCCGGCCTGAGCAACCGGCTGTGGGAGGTGGAGGGTCCGTGCGCCGCCGTCGCGAACGGCTACTTCGTGCTGCAGCCGAACCGCGTCGGCCGCGAGGACAACGAGTACGGCGAGCTGGCCGTCGACTTCTACGGAACGAGCCAGGTCATCGACCCGCGCGGCAACTTCGTGGGCGAGCGCGGTTCGGGGGAGCACGAGGAGATCCTCATCCGCGACCTCGAGATGGACATGGTGCAGGAGATGCGCGACGACTGGCAGTTCTACCGCGACCGTCGCCCGGAGTCCTACACGTCCATCCCCAAGCCGTAAGGAACCACCCATGGCAAAGACGCTCATCAAGAACGGAACTGTCGTCACCGCGACGGGTCGCTCGCTCGCCGACGTGCTCGTCGACGGCGAGACCATCGCGGCAGTCCTCGCGCCCGGATCGAGCCTCCTCGGCTTCGACGTCGCCGGGAACGTCGATACTGTCATCGACGCGAAGGGCAAGTACGTCATCCCCGGCGGAGTCGACGCGCACACCCATATGTCGCTGCCGTTCGGCGGCACCGCGGCCTCCGACGACTTCGAGACCGGCACGCGCGCGGCGGCCTGGGGTGGCACGACGACCATCATCGACTTCGCCGTGCAGACCTTCGGCCAGCGCGTTATGGACGGCCTCGCCACGTGGCACGGCATGGCCGAGGGCCAGTGCGCCATCGACTACGCGTTCCACCAGATCATCGGCGACGTCACCGACGACTCACTGCAGGCCATGCGCGCGCTGCCCGACGAGGGCATCTCGAGCTTCAAGCTGTTCATGGCGTATCCGGGCGTCTTCATGTCGGATGACGCGCAGATCTTCAAGGCCATGCAGGTCTCGGCAGACACCGGGATGATGACGATGATGCACGCCGAGAACGGTCCCGTCATCGACGTCATGGTCAAGCAGCTTCTCGCGCAGGGCAAGACCGACCCCTACTACCACGGCGTCGCGCGCGCCTGGCAGATGGAGGAGGAGGCCACCCACCGCGCCATCATGCTCGCCAACCTCACGGGAGCCCCGCTCTACGTGGTGCACGTGAGCGCCAAGCAGGCTGTCGAGCAGCTCGCTGCGGCTCGGGATGTCGGACAGAACGTATTCGCGGAGACCTGCCCGCAGTACCTCTTCCTTTCGATGGAGGAGCAGCTGGGCGCCGAGTCGGAGGAGTGGGGAAAGTTCGAGGGCGCCAAGTGGGTGTGCTCGACGCCGCTGCGCTCGAAGGCCGAGGGCCACCAGCACGCCATGTGGCAGAGCCTGCGTACGAACGACGTGCAGATGGTCTCGACCGACCACTGCCCGTTCTGCATGAAGGGCCAGAAGGATCTGGGCGTCGGCGACTTCTCGAAGATCCCCAACGGAATCGGCTCGGTCGAGCACCGGATGGACCTGCTCTACCAGGGCGTCGTCGACGGGCAGATCAGCCTCGAGCGGTGGGTGGAGATCACCGCCACCACCCCCGCGCGCATGTTCGGGCTCTACGGCAAGAAGGGCGTCATCCAGCCCGGTGCCGACGCCGACATCGTCATTTACGACCCGAACGGGCACACCTCGATCGGCTACGGCGAGGGCAAGACCCACCACATGAACATGGACCACTCCGCGTGGGAGGGGTTCGAGATCGACGGCCACGTCGACACCGTTCTCTCGCGCGGCAAGGTCGTCGTTGACGACAACCAGTACCTCGGAGCCAAGGGTGACGGCAAGTTCGTCAAGCGCGGCCTCTCCCAGTACCTGATCTAGAAGGAACGCACCCCATGGAATTCGGAGCAGTCCTCCAGACCAACCCGCCCGCCTCCCGCACCGTCCATCTTGCGAAACTCGCCGAGCAGTACGGCTTCGAATACGTGTGGACGTTCGACTCGCACCTGCTGTGGCAGGAGCCCTATGTGATCTACAGCGCGATCCTCGCCGAGACCAAGCGCGTCATCGTCGGACCCATGGTGACGAACCCCGCCACGCGCGACTGGACGGTGACGGCATCCGTGTTCGCCACCCTCAATGAGATGTACGGCAACCGCACGGTGATCGGCATCGGCCGCGGCGACTCGGCGGTGCGTGTCACCAACGGCGCGCCCACGACACTGGCCACCCTGCGCGAGTCGATCCACGTCATCCGCGAGCTCGCCAACTCGCGGGCCGTCGAGTACAACGGCGCGCAGCTGCAGTTCCCGTGGTCGAAGGGCTCCCAGGTGGAGGTGTGGGTCGCGGCCTACGGCCCGCTCGCCCTCAAGCTCACGGGCGAGGTGGGCGACGGGTTCATCCTGCAACTGGCCGACCTCGACATCGCCGAGTGGATGATCAAGACCGTGCGCGACGCCGCCGAGAAGGCCGGCCGCGATCCGATGTCGATCAAGTTCTGCGTCGCTGCCCCGATGTACATCGGGACAGATGTCGAGCACATGCGCAACCAGACCCGCTGGTTCGGCGGGATGGTGGGCAACCACGTCGCCGACATCGTCGCCAAGTACGGCGAGGGCTCGAACGTGCCCAAGGCGCTCACGGACTACATCAAGGCGCGCGAGGGCTACGACTACAACTCGCATGGCAAGTCGGGCAACGACCACGTCGACTTCGTTCCGGATGACATCGTCGACAGGTTCTGCGTGTTGGGCACCGCCGAGCAGCACATCGAGAAGCTCAAGGCACTGAAGGAGCTCGGCGTCGACCAGTTCGCGGGCTACCTCCAGCACGACAACAAGGAGGAGACGCTGCGCCAGTACGGCGAGACCGTGATGCCCGCCCTGCGCGAGCACATCGTGGCCAAGTCGTGAGTCGAGCGCTGTGACGAAACGGTGGGCGGTCGCCGGATGGGGCGCCCTCGGCGTGCTCGCCCTTCTCGCGGCCTGGGAGCTCTACAAGTTCCTGGGCCCCGCTGAGGGGTTCGTCGTCGGCGCGATCAGCGGGCAGACGGGCTCCGGAGTGATGCTCCTGCCCCGCACGAACGACCGCGCGATGCCGCACATCTGGGATATGGTGGCGCGCCTCTTCCAGTCCACGAGCGGCGGCAACACGCCCCCGCTCGTCGTTCCCGTGCTCACCGCGGCGCTCACGACCCTCGGGATCGCGGCGGTCGGCTGGCTCATCGGCGTCGCCGTCGGCGCGCTCCTGGGCCTCGTTATGCAGCGCTGGCGCCTCGCGGAGTGGGGCCTGCTGCCCTGGATCGTGGTGAGCCAGACCGTGCCCCTCATCGCCTTTGCCCCGCTCATTGCGAGCATCGGCTCGCAGGTCGATCGGGCGGGGACGATTCCGTGGCCGCAGTGGCTCTCGGTCGCGATCATCGCGTCGTACCTCGCGTTCTTCCCCGTGGCCGTGGGCGTATTACGCGGCCTCGAGGCTCCCGACCGCATCCATCTCGACCTCATGCGCACGTACGCCGCCGGGTACTGGTCGACGCTCTTCCGCCTGCGGCTTCCGGCCGCGGTGCCGCACCTTCTTCCCGCGCTGCGGCTCGCGGCCGCGAACGCGGTGGTGGGTGCCGTCGTCGCGGAGGTGTCGATAGGCATGCGTGGCGGGATCGGCCGGATGCTCATCCAGCTGGCCGGCCAGGGCTCCAGCGACCCGGCAGCGCCGTGGGGACCCACGTTCGGCTCGATAGCGCTCGGACTCGTGGCCGCCGGATCCGTCGCCCTCATCGGCCTCGGCCTTAAGAACTACCGCAGGGGAGAAGCGACAGTATGAGCGCAGTGATCGCCAAGGGTGTCGGCAAGACGTTCGGCACGAAGTCCGGCGACGTCGTCGCGCTCACCGGTGTCGATCTCGAGGTCGAGGCTGGCGAGTTCGTCTCCCTCATCGGCCCGTCCGGATGCGGCAAGTCCACACTCCTGCGCCTCATCGCAGACCTCGACACCGCCTCGACGGGCACCCTCGAGATCTTCGGCAAGCCCGCGCGGCAGGCGCGACTCGATCAGGACTACGGCATCGCCTTCCAGCAGGCCGGCCTCCTGCCGTGGCGCACGGTCGCGGGCAACATCGAGCTGCCCCTCGAGCTGCACGGCGTGAAGAAGCCCGCGCGTGCTGCGCGCGTGGCCGAGCTTGCGTCGCTCGTCGGCCTGAGCGACTTCGTGGACCGCTACCCCGACCAGCTCTCCGGCGGCATGCAGCAGCGTGTCGCCATCGCGCGCGCGCTCGCCGAGCAGCCGCGCTTGCTGCTCATGGACGAGCCGTTCGGCGCCCTCGACGAGATGACGCGCGAGTACCTGCAATCGGAGCTCACGCGCATCGCCGCCGAATCGGGTGCAGCTGTCGTCTTCGTCACCCACTCCATCCCGGAGGCGGTGTTCCTGTCGGACCGCGTCGTCGTGATGAGCCCGCGGCCGGGGCGCATCACCGAGATCATCACGACCGACCTCGGTGCGAACCGCGGGGAGGCGCTGCGTGAGTCACCCGAGTATTTCGCCCACGTGACGGCGGTGCGCGAGGCGCTGCACGGCGCGCCGGTCGAGCGGGCGAACGAACGATGACGACAGCGCTTCCGAACTGGGTGAGATTCGTCTCGCCCGTCGCTGTCGGCGCCATCATGCTCGCCCTGTGGTTCCTCGTCGTCGACGTGCTGCACGCGGCACCGCGGGCGCTGCCGAGTCCCGTCGCCATCGTGGGTGAGATCACCGCGCACTACGACATCATCCTCGAAGACATGGGTATCACTGCCACGAACGCGCTCCTGGGCCTGCTCGTGGGGGCGATCCTCGCGATCGTGCTCGCGGCGCTCGCCGCGACATTCCGGCCGGTCGACGGGATGCTCGCGCCTTTGGTCGCGGCCATCGCCGTGGTCCCCATCGTCGCGGTGACCCCCATCCTGAACACCATGTTCGGCGCCTCGAGCCAGTTCGGACGGGAAGCAGTCGCGGGCATCGCCGCCTTCGTCCCCGTGTTCGTGAACGTGCTCCGCGGCCTGCGCCAGACGCGGCCGGTGCACAGGGACCTGCTGCGGGCATCCGGCGCATCCGGGCTCCAGACGTTCCGCGTGCTGACGCTACCGACCGCGCTGCCGTACCTCATGACGGGCCTGCGCATTGCGAGCTCGATCGCCGTCATCGCCGCCCTCGTCGCCGAGTACTTCGGCGGACCCGCCGACGGCATCGGCACCGCCATTGCCAGCTACGCCAAGTCGGGTCACGCCGCACTTGCGTTCGCCTATGTGGCCGGCGGCATCGCCATCGGCCTCGTCCTTTTCCTCGTCACGTCGCTGCTCGAGCGGCTCGTGTCGAGGCGAACGCCGGCCTGACCGGCACCTTGCAACCGCACCATCCATCGAAAGGAACAGCTATGAGACACAGCATCAGGCGTTCACTGACCGTCGCGTCCATCGCCGCGATCTCGGCCATGGGGCTCGCGGCGTGCGCCGCCCCGGCGGCCGACTCCGGCTCGGACACCGGCGACTTCACGCCCATCACCGACATCAAGCTGCAGCTGCAGTGGCTGCCGCAGTCGCAGTTCGCGGGCTACTACGTGGCGCTCGACAAGGGCTACTTCACCGAGGAGGGTTTCGACAACGTCGACATCATCCCCTCGGGCGGTGACATCGTTCCCCAGGATGCACTCGTCGCGGGCGACGTCGACTTCGCTGTTGCGTGGGTTCCGAAGGTGCTCGGCACGCTCGAGGCCACGGGCGCCGAGCTCACCGATGTCGCACAGGTCTTCCAGAAGTCGGGCACCCTGCAGGTGTCGTTCGCCGACAAGGGAGTTCCCACGGTCGCCGACTTCGAGGGCAAGCGCATCGGCTCGTGGGGCTTCGGCAACGAGTGGGAGATCTTCGCGGCCATGGCCGCCGACGGTCTCGACTCCACGTCGGTCTCCATCACCACGCAGGACTTCTCGATGAACGCCCTGATCGATGGTGACGTGGATGCCGCGCAGGCGATGACGTACAACGAGTGGGCGCAGATTCTCGAGGTCGTGAACCCCACGACGGGCAAGCTCTACCAGCCGTCGGACTTCGACGTCGTCTCCTACGAGGACACCGAGGGCGCCATGCTGCAGGATGCCCTCTGGGCCGACACCGCGCGCCTTAACGACGACCCGGCCTACGCCGACGCCACCGTGCGCTTCCTCAAGGCGATCACCAAGGGCTGGCTCTACGCCCGCGACAACCCCGAAGACGCCGCGAAGATCACCTACGACGCGGCGATCAACGCCGAGGCGGCATTCCCGGTCGGCCCGGTTCACCAGCTCTGGCAGATGAACGAGGTCAACAAGCTCATCTGGACGGGCGGCGACTTCGGTCTCATCGACTCGGCAGCCTGGGCCAAGACCGTCAAGGGTGCCCTCGCGGCAGTCAACCAGGACGGCCTTCACCTCATCACCGCCGAGCCCGCGGCCTCCGCGTACTCGAACGACTACATGCAGAAGGCTCTCGATGAGCTGAAGGCGGACGGCGTCGACGTGAGTGGCTCGTACACTCCGATCGACGTGACCCTCACCGAGGGCGGCAAGTAGCAGTAATACAGTGAGCGGGTGGCCGTACTTCGGCCACCCGCTCCACTTGGGACAAAGGAACCACCATGACTTCAGACGACGGCCAGCTCGCGTACGACCTCGACCGCGCACACGTGTTCCACTCGTGGTCGGCGCAGGGCGCACTCACTCCTTTCGTGATCGCCGGCGGCTCGGGCAGCACGGTGTGGGACTACGACGACAAGCACTATCTCGACTTCTCGAGCCAGCTCGTCAACACGAACCTGGGGCACCAGCATCCGGCAGTCGTGAACGCCATCAAGGCCCAGGCCGACGTGCTCACGACCGTCGCCCCTGCCCACGGCAACCTCGCGCGCGGCGAGGCCGCCAAGCGCATCATCTCCAAGGCCGGCTCCCACTTCGGCAAGGTCTTCTTCACCAACGGCGGTGCAGATGCCAACGAGAATGCCATCCGGATGGCCCGGCTCACGACCGGCCGCGACAAGGTGCTCTCCACCTACCGCAGCTACCACGGCAACACGGGCGGCGCGATCGTGGCCACGGGGGACTGGCGCCGCCAGCCCAACGAGTACTCGCGGGGCCACGCGCACTTCTTCGGGCCGTTCCTGTACCGCTCGGAGTTCTGGGCGTCCTCGCCCGAGCAGGAGTCGGAGCGCGCCCTCCAGCACCTCGAGCGGGTCATCCAGTCGGAAGGGTCTAGCGGCATCGCGGCGATCCTCCTCGAGACGGTTCCCGGCACGGCAGGCGTGCTCGTGCCGCCGCCCGGCTACCTGCACGGCGTTCGCGCCCTCTGCGACAAGTACGGAATCGTCCTGATCTTCGACGAGGTCATGTGCGGATTCGGGCGCACGGGGGAGTGGTTCGCCTGGCAGGGCATCGACGGCGGCGTCACACCCGACCTCGTGACCTTCGCGAAGGGTGTCAACTCGGGCTACGTGCCCGCGGGCGGCGTGCTCATCTCCGAGTCGATCGCCAACGCGTTCGACTCGCAGGTGTTCCCCGGCGGCCTCACCTACTCCGGCCACCCGCTTGCCATGGCCTCCATCGTCGGCGCGCTCGACGCGATGACCTCGGAGGGCGTGATCGAGAACGCCAAGACCATCGGCACCGACCACCTCGCGCCCGGCCTCGCGTCGCTGGCGGAGAAGCATCCGCTCATCGGCGACGTGCGCGGCCTCGGCGTCTTCTGGGCGCTCGACCTCGTCGACGACCGCGAGTCGCGCCAGCCGGTCTCCGGCGGGGTCATCCTGCAGCTCAAGAAGGCCCTCATGGATCGCGGCCTGCTGCCGTTCACGGCAGACAACCGCATTCACGTGGTGCCGCCGTGCATCGTGACTCCGGATGAGGTCGCCCAGGCCCTCACGATCTACGACGAGGCCTTCACCGAGGTGGAGGCGGCCCTCTAGCCCGTCTGCCTCGGTCCCACCCGTGGCCGCCGCCTGCCGTTGCACTTTCCCGCCCCGCCCCCGGCCTCGCCCCGACCACTTCTGCGGAGAAGTTGTGGCACGCGACGCGAATACCTGTCACCACAGTGACCCAAGCCCACTTCCTCCGCAGAAGTGAAAGGGTGGGGCGCGGTCTGCGGCCCCGCGCCCGGCACCGGGCGCGCCCAGAAGGTAGGCTTGTTCGTTATGCCGCACCACATCCAGACCCCGTACAGCATCCCGGTCTTCGACCTCATGCACCGACCGGGCGAGATGCGCGAGAAGTCCCTCGATGTGTCGGAGCCGGAGGGCTTCGGCAACGCCGTGATCGGCATTCGCCAGGGTACGAACGTGCATGTAGAGGCCCGTCTCGAGTCGTTGCACGACGGCATTCTGGCCTCCGTCGAGGTCGATACCGTGGCCGAGGGGGAGTGCGTTCGGTGCCTTACCGACGTCAAGGTTCCGGTCGAGGTCGAATTCCAGGAGCTTTTCGCGTATTCTTTCGACGAAGCTTTTGACTACATGGTTCACGACGATCACGTCGACCTGGAACCTGTGGTCAGGGATGCGGTGGTCTTGTCACTACCGTTCCAACCGGTCTGTCAGGAAGATTGCCTCGGCCTGTGCCCAGAGTGTGGGGTGCGGCTTCTGGACAACCCGGGTCATGAGCATGAAGCTCCCGTCGATCCTCGGTGGGCAGCGCTTGCCGGGCTCGATAGCCTGAACGACTCCCCAGAACCAGAAGAGAAGAGATAACCATGGCAGTTCCGAAGCGCAAGATGTCGCGGGCATCCACCCGCATGCGCCGCGCCCAGTGGAAGGCTGACGCCCCCACGCTCGTCAAGTCGATCGAGAACGGCAAGACCGTCTACAGCCTCCCGCACCGTGCGAAGGTCGTCGAGGACTCCGCCGGCACCCCCCTGTACCTGGAGTACAAGGGCCGCAAGGTCGCAGACGTTTAGTCTCTATGGCCCGTCCTTCGGGCGGCGCGAATAAATCCTCGAGCGAGGTAGCACGTTGAGTGGCGACGAGAATGCAGCCGCCGGGGCAGATCTGAGCGAGATCCTCGGCGTTTCCATCGCGCCCGAATTGCTCGAGTTGGCGCTCACGCACCGCTCGTACGCGTACGAGCACGGTGGCCTGGCGCACAACGAGAGGCTCGAGTTTCTCGGTGACTCGATCCTCGGGCAGGCCGTCACCGTCATGCTCTACACCGAGAACCCCACCCTCGACGAGGGCGAGCTGGCCAAGCGCCGCGCGAGCCTCGTCTCGAGTGCGGCCCTCTCAGAGGTCGCTCGTGCAATCGGGCTCGGTGCCCATGTGCGCCTGGGCAAGGGTGAGGAACTCACGGGCGGTCGCGACAAGGGCTCGATCCTCGCCGACACCGTCGAGGCGATCATCGGCGCCGCCTACCTCTCCCTCGGCGGCGAAAAGGCCACGGCCCTCGTGTTGCGCCTCATCGTGCCGCTCATGGACAACCCTGAGCGCTTCGGCGCCGCGATGGACCCGAAGACGAGCCTGCAGGAGCTCGCCGCGCGCCTCGGCCGCGGCCTTCCGAACTATCAGGTGACCGACAGCGGCCCCGACCACTCGAAGCGCTTCCACGCCACCGTGCTGCTCGGCAAGGTCGAGATCGCCACGGGCACCGGATCGAGCAAGAAGCAGGCCGAAATGGCCGCCGCGCTCGACGCCTGGACGCAGCTCTCCGTGCTCCCCGCCTAGCCGTGCCCGAACTGCCCGAGGTCGAGGTCGTCCGTGCGGGCCTCGAGCCCGCTGTCACCGGTGCTTCTGTCGTGTCTGTGGAGGTCTACGACGAGCGGTCACTGCGCCGTCATCCGGGCCCGAGCGAAGACTTCATCGACAGGCTGACAGGCCGCCGGATGCTCGCGCCAGAGCGCCGCGGAAAGTTCCTGTGGATCCCGCTCGAGGGCGGCGACGAGGCCGTCGTCATCCACCTCGGCATGAGCGGACAGGTTCTGCTGCGCGACCGCAGCACCGACGACCTCCGCACGCGGATCCGGCTGGAGCTCGAGCATCCCGAGCACGGTCCGCTGCGGCTCAACTTCGTCGACCAGCGCATCTTCGGCTCGATGGCGATCGACAGCCTCGCGCAGACGCCCGACCACCCGCTGCAGCTCGTGCCGACGGCCGTGCAGCACATCGCGCGCGACCCGCTCGACGAGCGCTTCGACGACGCAGCGTTCCTCACGAGGCTCGCCAAGAAGAACACGACGATCAAGCGCGCGCTGCTCGACCAGACCCTCATCAGCGGCATCGGCAACATCTACGCGGACGAATCGCTGTGGCTCGCGAAGGTGCACTACGAGCAGCCGACCGCCACTCTGTCACGCCCGCGCGCGAAGGTGCTGCTCGCCGAGGTGCGCGCCGTGCTCACGAAGGCGCTCGCGGAGGGCGGCACGAGTTTCGACGCGCAGTACCTCAACGTCAACGGGCAGTCGGGCTACTTCGCCCACTCGCTCAACGCGTACGGGCAGCAGGGCGAGCCGTGTCCGCGCTGCGGCCGGATGATCGTGCGCGAGCAGTTCATGAACCGCGGTTCGCACTTCTGCCCGTGGTGCCAGCGGGTGCGCTGATCCTCGGCTACATCCCGTAATCCACGCGCGCCGGAACCTGAAGACCGGTGATGGGACCCTCGGCGGGGTCTGCCCGCACAGCTACGCAGTTCCTCGGGGTTCCCTCGGTGCCCTCGTCGGCGTACTCCGGGTGTTCCACGCACGAAACGGTGGCGGTCTCTATTGTCCGACCGTCGTACTCGAAACTGCCCGTCTGGTCGGGGTAGCGAGTGGAAAGGTCGCCCAGTCCCTCGCCGACATGGACTCCATCGGGGCCCTGGATCGATACCCCGCGAACGGCCGGGACCGAGACCGTGATGAGGGTGCGACCGGTCGTCGTCGGGTCATCCTCGTAGCCGTAATACCACTTCAGCTCGAAGCCCTCCCACGTGTACTCCGTACCGGAGAACGTGAAGTCCGACGCGATAGGCGGAACTACCTCGACGGTAGGGGCGAAGCCGAACAGGGCCGTCAGCTGCGCGGCCACGTCGCCTCCGCGTCCCGTGTAGTGGTCGATATTCGCCAGCACTTGGCCGTTCTGGTCGGTGGCGACCATCGACTCGGCATTGAGTGTGATCGTCGCGACGTACGGGGTGGGCGTCGGTGTGGGTGTCGGTGCAACCGTGAGCGAGGGGGACGGGCTGCGGACGGCCTCCGGGGCGGCCGAGCACCCCGCCAGCAGAAGCACCGCGACAGCAAGGCCAACCAGTCTCGATCCCATGAGTCGATCCTAGAGAATCCCTCACAACGGGTGGATAACGATAACGATCCGGTCAGCCCGACGCGACCTGCGGCGCCGTGATCGACGTGAGCGCCTTGCCGACTTCGGCGCTGAGCCCGACGTAGACGGGGAACGTCGTCCCCGCGGCATCCGTGATCGTCGTCGCGTCGAGCTCGATCGCGTAGTACGTCGCGCCGCCCGGCTGCGAGAACTGCTGCGTGGTCGCGGGGTTGTCCGCGGCGATAGCGTCCGACGTCTGGCCGACCGAGATGCCGTCGACAGTTGCGATGAGCACGTCGCCCACGTTCGTGACGAGGGTGGAGACGCGCAGCGGCGGGTAGTGCTCGGCGCCGGAGTCGAGGGACTGCAGCTGGAACCCCGTCCACTCGTAACGGGTGTAGCCCGGTGACTCGAGGCCCTCGACGTGCTCCGTAGTCGGTTCGGCCCCGAACGCCCCGGTGAGGGCGGCGACCGCGGTGGGGGCATCCGTGAAGTAGTCGAACGAGTCGAGCACGTCGCCAGACTCGGTCGTGATCGACACCTCGGAGGCCGTGAACGTCACGATGGCGGGCGTGGTGTCGGCCACCTGCGTGGGGCTGGGCCTCGGGGCGGCGACGGGGGCGCTGCAGGCGGCGAGGCCCAGGACGACCATGCCGGCGACAGCGGTGAGGAGAACCCGGCCCGCGATCATGGTTCCACCCTAGGCGCGCTTTTCCCAGATCGCCTCGTACGTGAAGGGCGCGAACCCGATCTCCTCGTTGACGTCGAGCATCGGCCGATTCTCCTCCGCGTTGAAGGTGATCACCCAGGAGTGACCGGCGTGCTCGCGCTCGAGCAGGTCGAGGTTCGCGACCTTCGCCAGCATGCCAAGCCGGTGGCCGCGGTGCTCCTTGAGCACGAGCGTGTCCTGCTGGTGCACGGCGAGCGCGGTGTTCGGGGGCACGGAGAGCTCGCTGAACGCGACGAGCCGCCCGGACTCGAGGTGCTCGACCACCGACGTGAGCATGGTGGTCCCGGTTCGGGAGCGCAGGTCGTCGAGCGCGCGGACGCGCGCCGCATCCCACACCTCCTCGTCGGTCTCGAGGTCGCCGGAGGGGGCATCGGTGCTCATGCGCGAGTGCAGGTACGCCATGTCGTCGAGACGGTCATCCGGGATCGCGCCCGTCCAGGCCTCCGCGCGGTATTCGCTCCCGGATGCCGCGGCGGCAGCGTCGAGCGCGGCGGCAGCGTCGAACGGCAGCACGAGCCGGCTGCCGCGAATCACCTGGCCGAGCGCGTACCCGTGCTTGACAGCGAACCGCGTCGACGGATCGTCGGCGGGCACCGAGCCGAACCCGGTCGGAGAGTCGAGCTGCGGCCCCGGTGCCGGCTGGCCCATCGACTGACCGTTGAACACTGTGCGCCCGTTGTCTGCCGAGTACTTCTCGCCGGCCTCGAGGAGGGCAGTGCCGATGCCGCGCCCGCGGAACTCCTCGAGCACCTCGGCGCGGATGAGCGCCAGGCGCGACCCCTCCTCGATCGGCAGGGTGAGCACCATCCGCCCGACTATCCGACCGTCGACCCGCGCGACGAAGAGCGCCTGGGGCGAGTACGGGTTCTGCCAGTGCGGCAGCAGGTCCTGCGGGGTCGGCGAGATCTCGGCGAGGCCGGAGGTCTCCGCCTCGATCGCGTTGCGCACGGTGACCATCTCGACGAAGGCAGCCCCGCCCGGCCCGTCGAGGGTGTGGGGGATGGGCATCCGGTCGATGGTGAAGCTCACGACAGGTCCTTCCGCCACGCGCTCTCGTTCGCCACCGGCACGAACCCGACGGCCTCGTTCACATCGAGCATGTGCCTGTTCTCCTCGGCGTTGAAGGTCATGATCGACGGATGCCCCGGCCGCACCCCCTGCAGGTGCGCGATGTTGCCCACCTTGAGCAGCATGCCGAGCTTGTGGCCGCGGTGCTCCCTCACGACGATCGTCGCGTACTGGTCGACGGCCCGGTGCAGCTGCTTCGGCACCGACAGGATCGTGTAGCCCACGAGCCTGCCGGTGGGCACGTGCTCCACGGCTGCCGCATGGCGCACGCGCGGACTCTGCGCGGAGCGGTCGTCGGCCTCGACGACACGCTCGACGGTCCACGGGTCTTCGGGCTCCTCGAGGCCCGCGGTGGGGGCATCCGTGCTCATGCGCGTCGCGAGGTGAGCGATGTCGGCAATCCAGTGTTCCGGTGTGCGGCCCACCCAGGTGTGCAGGCGATAGTCCGAGCCGCTGCGCTCCTGCGCGGCAACGACGAGAGCCTCGATGTCGGCGACGGGAAGCGCGAGGCGGCTCAGTCTCTCGATCTGCTCGAGCCGGTAGCCGCGCCCCTGCAAGAACCGCACCTCCTCGCGATCGGCGACTATCGAGCCGAACCCGGTGGGCGACGGGATGCGCTCGCCGGGGCCGTCGGCGATCGGCGCGTAGACCACCACCTTCGCCTTGCCCGCGTCGCGCGCGATCTGCTCGACGGCGTCGGCCAGCGCCGTGCCGATGCCGCGCCCGCGGAACGCGGGGAGCACCTCGGTGGCGAGCCACGATGTGTCCGCGTCGTCGCCGACTGTGGTCTCGTGGGTGGCGCGAGCGACGATCTGTCCGTCTACTCGCGCCACGAGCATCCGCTGCGGCTCATGCGGGTTGTGGAAGATCGGCAGCTCTTCGTCGGGCTCGTAGGCGAGGTCGGGGGTGCCGTAGCCGATCGCCTCGACCTCGTTGCCGACCTCGATGGCGCGGATGAAGTCTGCGGCGACCGGCCCGTCGAGGGTGTCGGGAATCGTGAGTTCGTCGATCGTGAAGTCAGCCATGGCAGTTCCTTGTGGGAGTGGTGGGTGCCGCGGATGAGCAGCCGACCAGACTACAACTGGGTCCGAATCCGTCACGTGATCGAGACGGAAACGTTAGGTCGGCCAGTCGGGTACCTTTGAGCAATCACGCACGCGACGGGAGGGGCAGCGCCTTGTATCTGAAGAGCCTGACCCTGAAGGGGTTCAAGTCCTTCGCGCAGCCGACCACCTTTGCCTTCGAGCAGGGCGTCACGTGCGTCGTGGGGCCCAACGGCTCCGGCAAGTCGAATGTCGTGGATGCCCTCGCCTGGGTCATGGGTGAGCAGGGGGCCAAGACCCTCCGCGGCGGCAAGATGGAAGACGTCATCTTCGCCGGGACCGCGACGAAGGGCCCGCTCGGGCGCGCCGAGGTCATCCTCACCATCGACAACGCGGATGGTGCGCTGCCCATCGAATACTCCGAGGTCACGATCTCGCGCACGCTGTTCCGTAACGGCGGCAGCGAGTATGCGATCAACGGCGACCAGTGCCGCTTGCTCGACGTGCAGGAGCTGCTCTCCGACTCCGGCCTCGGCCGTGAGATGCACGTCATCGTGGGTCAGGGCCAGCTCGACGCCGTGCTTCACGCGAGCCCCGAGGACCGCCGCGGGTTCATCGAGGAGGCCGCGGGCATTCTCAAGCACCGCCGCCGCAAGGAGAAGACCCTCCGCAAGCTCGACGCCATGCAGGCCAACCTCACGCGTCTCTCCGACCTCGCGGGCGAGATCCGCCGCCAGCTGAAGCCCCTCGGCCAGCAGGCGGAGGTCGCCAAGGAAGCCGCATCCATTGCGGCGACGGTGCGGGATGCCCGAGCCCGCCTCCTCGCCGACGAGGTTGTCGAGCTGCGCGCCGCCATCACCGACTTCAGCCGCAGCGAGTCGGAGCGCAAGACCGAGCGCATCGTGTTGCAGGAGCAGCTCGACCAGAACAAGCTGCGCGAGGGTCGCCTCGAGCAGGCCCAGGTGGGCGACGCCGTCGACATTGCACGCCGTACAGCTTTCGGGCTCGAGTCTGCGCAGGAGCGCCTGCGCAACCTCTACACGCTCGCCAACCAGCGGCTCGCGCTGCTCGGCCAGCAGGGCGACGGCCCGAGTGTCGGCAGCACCATCAGCCAAGCCTCCGTGCAGGAGGCCCGCGACGAGGCGGATCGCCTACAGGCCGGAGTCTCGGAGGCGGAAGAGCTCGTGGGCCAGGCCGCCGCCGGAACCGCCACCGCGAAAGCGTCGCTCGACTCCCTCGACGAGGAGATCTCCGCGCAGAGCGCCCTCGTCTCGCGCCACGAACTCGAGCTCGCCGGCCTCGCTTCTCGCGTGGATGTCGCCGGCTCCAAGCTCGCCGCCGCCCGCGGCGAACTCCTGCGCCAGCAGAACGCCCTCGAGCAGGCCGAGCAGCGACGGGATGCCACGCGCACCGAGTTCGTCGCGCTCGAGGCCGTCGCCGCCACGAGCGAGGAGGGCGACGGATCGCTCGACTCCGCGTACGAGGCAGCAGAGGCCGTTGTCGCGGGGCTTCAGGCCGAGATCGAGGGGCTGCGCGACGATCTCCACGCCGCCGAGCGCGAGCGCGATGCCCTCGCCGCGCGCAACTCCGCGCTGTCGCTCGCCGTGGACCAGAAGGACGGCTCGAGCGCCCTCGTCGCGGCTGGGCTTGCGGGCATCCGGGGCCTCGTCGCGGAGCACGTGAAGATCGAGCCCGGCTACGAGGCCGCCATCGCCGCGGCCCTCGGTTCGCTCGCGGATGCCGTGCTCGCCGACACGTCGGAGAGCGCGTTCGACGCGCTCGCCGAGTCGGCTTCGAAAGACTTCGGCCGAGTCGAGGTCATCGTGGCCAACGGTGCAGCACCGGCCGCGAAGAAGGTCGACGGCGTACGCGCCGCCTCCGACGTCGTGACCGCCCCCGGCGGCGTGCTCGGCCTGCTCGCCGGGGTGTACATCGCCGAAGACCTCGAGTCCGCGCGCGCGGCCTACCGGTCGATCGGTGACGCCACGTTCGTTACGCGCCAGGGCGATGTGCTCACGCGCTACGTGCTGCGCGGCGGATCCGGTGCCAAACGCTCGCGTGTCGAGCTCGTCGCCGAGCGCGACGCGGCGGCCGCGAAGCTCGCGACCGTCACGACGCAGATCGAGCGCACGACGTTCGCCCTCGCCGAGAAGCGCGGCAATCTCGAGACCGCCAAGACGGATGCCGCAGCGGCACTCACCGCCCTGCGCGAGTACGACGCCGCGCTGGCTGCGCAGTCTGAGCAGCTCTCGCGATTCCGTATCCAGCTCGAGGCAGCGCAGGCGGAGTGGGAGCGCCTCTCGGCGACCCTCGAGGCCACGAGCGAGAACGTCCGCGAGGCCGAACAGGTGGTCGAGAAGGCCAAGGCCGACCGCGCGTCGTTCGAGTCCGCGCCCAAGCCCATGCTGGATGCCTCGGCCCGCGACGGCGTTCTCGCCGAGGTCGAGGCAGCCCGCGCCCGCGAGCTCGAGCTGCGCATCCAGCTGGAGACCATCCGCGAGCGTGTGCGGGCGGAACGTGCGCGCGCAGAGTCCCTCGCCGCCCAGCTGGTCGCCGAGCGGGAGGCCGCCGAGGAGCAGGCCCGCCTCACGGTCATCCGTCAGCGCCAGGTCGCCGCCGCCAACCAGGTGATCGCCGCCCTGCCCGCGGTTCTCGACTCCGTCGACCGCTCAGTGTCGGAAGCCCGCGTGCGCCTCGCCGCGCGTGAGTCGGAGCGCAGCGCCCAGAACGAGGAGCTCGCGACCCTGCGCCGCGAGGAGTCGTCGCTACGAGAGCGCCTCTTCGGCATCAGCGAGAACGTGCACGGCCTCGAGATGCAGATCTACGAGAAGAAGCTGCACCTCTCCACGCTGCTCGAGCGCGCGGGGGAGGAGCTCGGTCTCGTCGAGGATGTGCTCGTCGCCGAGTACGGACCCGAGGTCGGGGTTCCCGTCGACACGCGTCCTGAGGCTCTCGACGAGCAGGACCCGGAGGGCGCTCCGAGTGCCTCAGCGACCATCCCGTTCGTGCGCATCGAGCAGCAGGCCCGTCTCGCTGCGGCGGAGCGCAAGCTCGCCCAGCTCGGTCGCGTCAACCCGCTCGCGCTCGAGGAGTTCGAGGCGCTCGAGCAGCGCCACAAGTTCCTCACGGAGCAGCTCACCGACCTCACGAACACCCGCAAAGACCTGCTCACGATCATCGAGGAGATCGACGAGAAGATGCAGGACATCTTCGGCAGCGCCTTCGAAGACACGAAGAACGCCTTCAACCAGGTGTTCCCGATCCTGTTCCCCGGCGGCACGGGCAGCATCCACCTCACGGATCCCGAGAACATGCTCACGACGGGCATCGAGGTCACCGTGAAGCCCGCGGGCAAGAAGATCGAGCGCCTCTCGCTGCTCAGCGGTGGCGAACGGTCTCTCGCGGCCGTGGCCCTGCTCATCGCGATCTTCAAGGCGCGCCCCAGCCCGTTCTACATCATGGACGAGGTCGAGGCCGCCCTCGACGACGCCAACCTCGGGCGCCTGCTGACGATCTTCCAAGACCTGCGCCAGACATCCCAGCTCATCGTCATCACGCATCAGAAGCGCACGATGGAGATCGCCGATGCGCTCTACGGCGTGAGCATGCGCGCCGACGGCATCAGCGCCGTCGTGGGCCAGCGGGTCGTCGGAGAGACCGCCGAGAGGGCGAGCTAGCCGCCTCGAGCAGCTGCGGTGCGGTCGCACGGTTCGCCGAGGGGGCGACGCTACCCTTGAACCATGGCACCGAGCTGGTCACTGTCCAACGCCCTCAAGGGCATGTTCGCGCGGGCGACGATCGACGAGACCACGTGGGAAGACCTCGAAGACGCGCTGATCTCTGCTGACTTCGGGCCCGACATCACCGATTCCGTGGTCGACGAGCTGCGCGCGAGCGTCGCCAAGTACCGCACGACAGACCCCGCCGACCTGCGCCGGATGCTCCGCGAGACGCTCGAGGAGAGGCTCGCGAAACTCGACCCCACGCTCAAGCTCACAGCCCGCCCGGCGGTAGTGCTCGTGGTCGGCGTCAACGGCGTCGGAAAGACCACGACCATCGGCAAGTTCGCCAAGTTCCTCACGGGCTACGGGCGCACCGTGGTGGTGGGTGCCGCCGATACGTTTCGTGCCGCCGCCGTGGAGCAGCTCGCCACCTGGGCGGAGCGCGGGGGAGCCGAGATCGTGCGACCGCAGGGGCAGGGGCAGGATCCCGCATCCGTCGCCTTCCAGACCGTTGAGCGCGCCCAGCGCGAGGGCATCGACATCGCCATCATCGACACGGCGGGCCGGCTCCAAACCAAGAGCGGTCTCATGGACGAGCTCGGCAAGATCCGCCGCGTGATCGAGAAGCAGACCGAGATCGCCGAGGTGCTGCTCGTGCTCGACGCGACAACCGGCCAGAACGGTCTCTCGCAGGCCGAGGCGTTCATCGAGAGCGCCGGGGTCACAGGCCTCGTGCTGACGAAACTCGACGGCTCGGCGAAGGGCGGCTTCGTGCTCGCGGTTCAGGAGCGCACGGGCATCCCGATCAAGCTCGTCGGCCAGGGCGAGGGCATCAACGACCTCACGGGCTTCACCCCGCACGTGTTCGTGCAGGGGCTGGTGGGCTAGAGAGCGAGCAGGGCCAGCGCGAACGCGACGATCGCCGAGATCGTGCGGATGGTGGTGAACCGCACCCAACGCTCCTCGAACGCCCGACGCTTCCCGTCGCGGTCGAGCGCCTCGTTGAGTGGCACGTTGACTCCGGCGGTCACGACGAGAACGCCTAGAAGGTAGACGACGGCGGCCGCGATGAGCAGCCAGGGCGACGACGCTCCCGTGATGAAGGCGAGGATCGCGGCGACGACCGGCGCGATCAACGCGCCCACGAATACCAGCCCGAACGGGAAGTTCAGGATCGCGCGGTTGATGGCGGTCATCGCGGCGACGAATGTCGCATCGTCGGTGCGGCGCAGGCCCGGCATGACGGCCACCGAGAACGCGAAGAACAGCCCCGCCGAGAGGCCGAGCAGCAGGGTAGCGACGAGCGCCGGAATGTCTGTCGCGGTCAGGGAGTACACCATGCCGCCAACGGTAGCGCCTAGGGCTTCGGCGCGGTCCAGTTCTTCGCGGCGCTGCGGTGCACCTCGCGGTAGCCGAGGTAGCGCTGCGCGTTCTCGCGGATGCCCTCCCGCTCTTCCTCGGTGAGCTCGCGTCGCACCTTCGCGGGTACCCCGGCGACGAGCGATCCCGGCGGCACCACGGTTCCCTCGAGCACGACAGCGCCCGCCGCGACGAGCGAGCCCGCGCCGATGACCGCGCGGTTGAGCACCGTCGCCCCCATGCCGATGAGGCTGCCGTCGTCGACCGTGCAGCCGTGGAGCACCGCCCCGTGCCCGACGCTCACGTTCGCGCCGATGATCGTCGGAACGCCCGCGTCGCAGTGCACGACGACGTTGTCCTGGATGTTCGAGCCTTCGCCGAGCGTGATGGAGTCGACATCCGCCCGCAGCACCGCGCCGTAGAACACACTCGCGTTCTCCGCCAGTGTCACGGAGCCCACGAGCGTCGCGTTGGGGGCAACCCACGCGGACGCGGGCACCGAGGGGATCTTGCCGGCGAGGGGAACGATGAGAGCCATGTCCCTACGCTAGCGAAGCCGAGCTTTTACGCCAGTGAAGGCAGCCGTTCCGCGACCTCCCGCAGCACGTCCTCGCTGCCCGCGTAGATGCCGTCGGCGCGCGGCCAGTGTGCGATCACGTCGGTGAATCCGAGGGATGCGGCGCGCGCCACGGTGTCTTCGAACGCCGCGACGCTCGACAGCGAGTACAGGCCGCCCGAGTCGATCGAGAGGTGCCGGTCGATGGTCGCTGGGTCGCGGCCCGCGGCCTGTGCGGTGACGTCCAGCCGCTCGACGAGGGCGGCGACCCCGTTCCACCACTCGTCGCCGGTGAGGCCGTCCGGTCCCGTGCTGACCCAGGCGGAGGCGTGGCGCACCACGACGCCGAGGCCCTTGGGCCCGTTCGCGGCGATCACGAACGGCACGCGTGGCTGCTGCGCGGGCATCCCGACCATGCGGGCGCCCACCGCCTCGAACCACTCGCCGCGTCGCGTGATGCCACCGGAGCCTGCTGGCTCGAAGCGCAGCAGTTCGTCGAGCTGGTCGACGAACTCGGCGAAGCGCGCGTGCCGCTGGCCGGGCGTGAGCGCGGGCTGGCCGAGCACCGTCGAGTCGAAACCCGTGCCGCCCGAGCCGATGCCGAGCAGTACGCGGCCGCCGGCGATGTCGTCCAGCGTCGCCACATCCTTGGCGAATGGCACCGGGTGGCGGAAGTTCGGCGACGACACGAAGGTGCCCAACCGGATCGTCGAGGTCACGGATGCCGCACCCACGAGTGTCGGAATCGTGGCGCCCCACGGCTCATCCGCGAGGCTGCGCCACGACAGGTGGTCATACGTCCACGCATGGTCGAACCCCAGCGTCTCGGCCGCGGACCAGCGGTGTCGGGCGACAGCCCAGGGGTCTTGGGGGAGGATGACGATACCGAAGCGCATAGGGCGAGCTTATAAACTGGCCCCACCATGGCACTCTTCGGAAACCTGACAGACCGTCTCGCAGATACCTTCAAGAACCTGCGCGGCAAGGGCAAGCTCAGCCCCGCGGACGTCGACGGCACGGTCCGCGAGATCCGCCGGGCGCTGCTCGACGCCGACGTCGCCCTCGAGGTCGTGAAGGACTTCACGGGCCGCGTGCGCGAGCGAGCCCTCGGCGACGAGGTCTCGAAGGCTCTCAACCCCGCCCAGCAGGTCGTGCAGATCGTCAACGACGAGCTCATCACGATCCTCGGCGGCGAGGCTCGACGCATCGAGTTCGCTAAGCAGCCGCCCACGGTCATCATGCTCGCGGGTCTGCAGGGTGCCGGTAAGACCACCCTCGCGGGCAAGCTCGCGAAGTGGCTGAAGTCCGAGGGTCACACCCCGATGCTCGTGGCCGCAGACCTCCAGCGCCCCAACGCCGTCACCCAGCTACAGGTCGTGGGCGAGCAGGCCGGCGTACCGGTCTACGCCCCGGAGCCCGGCAACGGCAAGGGCGACCCCGTGAAGGTCGCCAAGGAGGCCATTAAGGAGGCCAAGCGCAAGCAGTACGACGTCGTCATCGTCGATACCGCGGGGCGTCTCGGCGTCGACGCCGAGCTCATGAAGCAGGCGGCGAACATCCGTAAGGCTGTCGACCCCGACGAGGTGCTGTTCGTCATCGATGCGATGATCGGCCAGGACGCCGTGCAGACCGCCCGCGCCTTCCAGGAGGGCGTCGACTTCACGGGCGTCGTGCTGTCGAAGCTCGACGGTGATGCTCGCGGTGGTGCAGCGTTGTCCGTGGCCTCCGTGACGGGTCGGCCCATCCTGTTCGCCTCCACCGGTGAGGGCCTCGACGACTTCGAACCGTTCTATCCGGATCGCATGGCCAGCCGCATTCTCGACCTCGGCGACATCCTCACCCTCATCGAGACCGCCCAGAAGAACTTCGACGAGGAGGAGTCGCGCAAGGTCGCGGAAAAGTTCGCGACCGACACCTTCACCCTCGAGGACTTCCTCGGGCAAATGCAGCAGCTCAAGAACATGGGGTCGATCAAGAACATGCTCGGGATGCTCCCGGGAGCCAAGGGCATGCGGCAGCAGCTCGACAACTTCGACGAGTCCGAAATCACGCGCACCGAGGCGATCATCCAGTCGATGACGCTGCAGGAGCGCCGCGTGCCCAAGGTGCTCAACGGCTCGCGCCGCGTGCGCATAGCCAAGGGCTCCGGCACGACCGTGACCGAGGTCAACGCGCTCGTCAACCGCTTTGAGCAGGCCGCGAAGATGATGAAGACGGTAGCGCGCGGCGGTGTTCCGCAGGTGCCCGGCATGGGGCCGATCCCCGGCCAGAAGTTCGGGGCCGCCAAGCAGCAGCCCAAGAAGAAGGGCTCGAAGTCGGGCAACCCCGCCAAGCGTGCCGCGGAGAACGCGGCACTGGCGGCCGGCGAATCGCTCAAGCCCGCAGCAGTGGCAGGCTCCGGCTTCGGCCTCGGCTCCAAGCCCGGCGGACCGAGCGAGGAAGAGCTCGCGTCGCTGCAGAAGTTCCTCGGCCGCTAGCGGTCTCGGACCCTCTCGCGGAGAGGTAGCGTGAAAGCATGACTTCTCGCGCTCTCCGTCTCGGTGTCCAGGTCCAGCCCCAGCACGCTCTCTACCCGAAGGTGCGCGACACTGTTCGCGAGCTCGAGCAGCTGGGCGTCGACATCCTGTTCAACTGGGACCACTTCTTCCCGCTCAGCGGCGAGCCCGACGGCCTGCACTTCGAGGCGTGGACCGAGCTCGGCTCGTGGGCAGAGCTCACGAGCCGCGTCGAGTTCGGCACACTCGTGAACTGCAACACCTACCGCAACCCCGACCTGCAGGCCGACATGGCCCGCACCCTCGACCACATCAGCGGCGGCCGCTTCATCTTCGGCACCGGCTCCGGCTGGTTCGAGCGCGACTACGACGAGTACGGCTACGAGTTCGGCACGGCGGGCCAGCGGCTGGATGCCCTCGCCGCGGCCATGCCCCGTATCGAGGCTCGCTGGGAGAAGCTGAACCCCGCGCCCTTGCGCAAGATCCCCGTGCTCATCGGTGGTGGCGGCGAGAAGAAGACCCTGCGTATCGTCGCCCAGCACGCGGACATCTGGCACAGCTTCACGTCGCCGGAAGACCTGCCGCGCAAGCTCGGCATCCTCGCCGAGCACGGCGCAGCTGTCGGCCGCGACATCAGCGAGATCGAGCTGTCGAACGAGCTGCGCAACCGCGACGAGAGCGAGGCGGATGCGATGCTCGAGCTCGGCGTCACGCTCTTCACCCTCGGCATCACGGGTCCCGACTACGATCTCGAGCCCGTCAAGCGCTGGCTCGCCTGGCGCGACGCCAACAGCTAGGGCTGCCATAGTTCCGGCGGCTTTCGGCCATCGCGCTCCGGCAGGGGCGCCAGCGTCGGGGGCCGCCGCTAACGTGGGGACGTGAACCAGCTCCGCCCCACCCCCTTGGTCTTCGTTGCCATCGCCGTCACGATCCTCGCGTGGGCGAGCGCCTTCATCGTCATCCGCGGCACCGGGCAGTACTTCACGGGCGGTTCGCTCGCCCTCGGTCGTCTCATCGTGGGCACGGTGCTGCTCGGCATCGTCGTGCTCCTCGGTCGCACGTGGGTGGCCCCCAACCGCCGTGAGTGGCTTCAGATCATCGGGTTCGGCGTGCTGTGGTTCGGCGCGTACAACGTCGCGCTCAACACCGCCGAGCAGTCGCTCGACGCGGGCACGACCGCCATGATCGTCAACGTCGGCCCCATCCTCATCGCGCTCGGCGCCGGCGTGTTCCTGCGCGAGGGCATCCCGAAATGGCTGGCCATCGGCGCGGGGGTCGCGTTCCTGGGTGTGATCCTCATCGGTTTCGGCACGGGTGCGTCGTCGCTCGGCAACGGCGTCGGTGTCGCACTCGCCCTCGTCGCGGCGGTCACGTATGCCGCGGGAGTGCTGCTGCAGAAGCCCGCGCTCAAGCGGCTCCCGAACGCGCAGGTGACGTGGCTCGGGTGCGCCATCGGCATGGTGGTCACGCTGCCTTTCGCCGGCAGCCTCGTGGGTGAGCTCTCCGTGGCACCCCTGCAGGGCATCCTCGGCATGCTCTATCTCGGCGCGATTCCCACGGCTCTCGCCTTCAGCACGTGGGCGTATGCCCTCTCGCGGATGCCCGCCGGCCAGCTCGGCGTCTCCACCTACATCGTGCCGCCGCTGGCGATCATCATGGGTGTCATCGCCTTCCGCGAGGTGCCCCACGTGCTCGCCATCGTGGGCGGCGTCATCTGTCTCGTGGGGGTCGCACTCTCCCGCCGCAGGACGCGTAATCCCGTAACGGCTCAGAGCGATTCCTTGTCAGCGTGAAAACGTGGCAGAATAGCCAGTCGAGTCCTGTCGCGCCGACCCTCTAATCTGCCGCGACGGATTCCCTCAGAGCTTTTGTGCCGAGTGTGCCCCCACGCTCACGGCTAGCGGTTCGCCACCAAAACATTGTCCGTAAGAAGACAAACACGAATTCAGGAGAATTGTGGCTGTAAAGATTCGTCTCAAGCGCATGGGCAAGATCCGTGCACCGTACTACCGCATCGTCGTTGCCGACTCGCGCTCCAAGCGCGATGGCCGCGCCATCGAGGAGATCGGCAAGTACCACCCGACCGAGGAGCCGTCGTTCATCGAGGTCAACTCGGAGCGTGCGCAGTACTGGCTGGGCGTTGGCGCGCAGCCGAGCCCGCAGGTCGAGGCCATCCTCAAGCTCACGGGCGACTGGGGCATCTTCAAGGGCGACAAGAACGCGAAGAGCACGGTCAAGACCAAGGAAGCCAAGGAAGTTTTCCAGGCTGACGAGAAGAAGAAGCCGGTTCTCAAGCCCAAGTCGGAGAAGCCCGTCGCGAAGGTGGAGGAGGCCCCCGTTGAGGAGCCCGCCGCCGACGAGGCCGTTGTCGCTGACGAGGCCGCCGAGGCTCCCGTCGCCGAGGTCGCTGCCGACGAGGCAGCTGCCGACGACGCTCCTGCTGCAGAGGCCGCCGCCGACGCAGACAAGGCGTAGGCGTTGCTCGCTCCCGCTCTCGAGCACCTGGTCAAGGGGATCGTCGATCACCCTGACCAGGTTCAGGTCGTGGCAAAGAACTCCCAGCGTGGCGAGGTTCTCGAGGTGCGCGTGCACCCCGAAGACCTCGGTCGCGTTATCGGTCGCGCCGGTCGCACCGCGAAGGCGCTCCGCACCCTGGTCTCGGCTCTCGCCGACGGCCGCAAGGTGCGCGTCGACGTGGTCGACACCGACTACTAAACCGTTGGCAGAGCCAAAGGCTCCTCAGCCGTCCCACACGCAGTTGCGCGTGGGACGGCTGACCAAGGCACACGGACTCAAGGGCGCCATCAAGGTCGAGCTCTACACGGATGCTCCCGAGAAGCGTTTCACGCCGGGTGCGACGTTCGCGCTGCAGGTGCCAACGAGCTCGTCGTGGCACGGCAAGAAGCTCGAGCTCATCGAGCTCAAGTTCTACAACGCCCAGCCTGTCGCGTTCTTCAAGGACGTCAACGATCGCACGGCGGCCGAGACCCTCATCAAGGCGATCCTCTGGATCGACGAGGACCTCGCCGCGGAATCCGACGAGGAGGACGCGTGGTTCGACCACCAGCTCGTCGGCCTCACGGTGCTCCGTGACGGCGTGAAGGTCGGCACGGTGTCCCAGATCGACCACTTCCCCGCCCAGGACTTGATCACCGTGGCGACGAGCACGGGCGACGTACTCGTCCCGTTCGTGAAGGCGATCGTGGCATCCGTCGACGTGAAGGCCGGAACCATGACGGTCACACCGCCGCTCGGCCTCTTCGAGGAGATCGCGGACGACGAGACACCGACCGCAGACACCGCGACCGCAGACACCGCCGCCGAGTAGTCATGAAGATCGACATCGTCACGATCTTCCCCGACTTCTTCGGCGTGCTCGACATCTCGTTGCTCGGCAAAGCGCGCCAGTCGGGCATCATCGACGTCGGTGTGCACGACCTGCGCGACTTCACGCACGACCGGCACCGCACGGTGGATGACACCCCCTACGGTGGCGGCGCGGGAATGGTGATGCGCCCCGAGCCCTGGGGTGAGGCCCTCGACGCGACCCTGCGGGATGACTCGATCCTCGTGTTCCCCTCGGCGGCGGGCATCCCGTTCACCCAGGCGACCGCGCAGGAGCTGTCGACCGCCGAGCACCTCGTGTTCGGCTGCGGCAGGTACGAGGGCATCGACCAACGGGTGGTGGATGACGCGGCATCCCGAGTCGAGGTGCGTGAGATCAGCCTCGGCGACTACGTGCTCAACGGGGGAGAGGTCGCCGTCATGGCGATGATCGAGGCGATCGGCCGCCTCGTGCCCGGTGTCATGGGCAACCCGCAGAGCGCCGTGGAGGAGAGCCACTCCGACGGCCTGCTCGAATACCCGAGCTACACCAAGCCCGCCGTGTGGCGCGGTCTCGAGGTGCCGCCCGTGCTCCTCAGCGGCAACCACGGCGCGATCGCGGCGTGGCGCCACGAGCAGCAGCTCGAGCGCACGCGTGACCGTCGGCCCGACCTGCTGGCCTAGCTAGCGCGCGCTGAGCACCAAGGGTCCGTCGTCCGTCACGGAGACGGTGTGCTCGAAGTGCGCGGCCCGTGAGCCGTCGGCGCTGCGCAGAGTCCAGCCATCCGGGTCGGTGAAGATCTTGTCGGTGCCGATCATGAACCACGGTTCGATCGCGAACACGAGTCCTGCGCGCAACGGGAGCCCGCGGTGCGCGCGTCCGTCGTTCGGGATGTGCGGGTCGCCGTGCATCGTGCGCCCCACGCCGTGCCCGCCGAAGTCGGTGTTGACGCGGTATCCGGCAGCGTGCGCGACGTCGCCGATCGCCGCGGAGATGTCGCCGATCTTGTTGCCCACGACCGCCGCGGCGATCCCGGCATCGAGGGCACGGGAGGTGACGTCGATGAGTGCGAGGTCTTCGTCGCGGGGCGTCCCGACGACGAAGCTGACCGCCGAGTCGGCGACCCACCCTCCGACCGAGGCCGCGAAGTCGAGAGTGACGAGGTCGCCGTCGTGCAGGCGGTAGCTGTGGGGCAGGCCGTGCAGGGCGGCGTCGTTGACCGACGTGCACAGCACCTTGCCGAACGGGGATGCCCCGAACGACGGGTGGTAGTCGATGTAGCAGCTCTCGGCGCCGGCCTTGCGGATCATGTCGTGGGCGAGCCTGTCGAGCTCGAGCAGGTTGGTCCCGACAGCGGATGCGGCCTTTGTCGCGTCGAGCACGCTCGCGACGAACGCGCCAGCAGCCCGCATCTGGACGAGCTCGGCGGGGGTGCGCAGTTCGATCACGCTGCGCGCGCCTCGTGCTTGCTCATGTACTCGTACACGATGGTGCGCAGTTTGGCGATGAAGCGCTCGTCACCGTCGCGCTCGTAGAGGAACGCGCGGTGCAGCAGTGCGTCGGAGATCTCGATGATGATCTCGAGGTCGAGCGACAGCTCGTCAGAGGCCACCAGTTCGTACTTGCTGGTGAAGAGCGCAGTGAACTCCTTGGCGAGCACCGAGTTGTTCGACATGTCGGGCTGGATGAAGCGCTTGTCGATGACGTCGCCGAAACCGAGGGCGCGGAATCCGGGCTCCGTGCGCAGCAGGTCGGCGTAGGCGTCGATGGCGGCGTTCATGCTCGCCATCCAGCCGTCGTGCTGCTCGCTCATGGTGCCGAAGATGCGGGCGGTGAACTTCTCCATGTTGCGGGAGGCGAGGGCGCGCAGGAGCGACTGGATGTTCGGGAAGTAGCGGTAGACGACACCGACGGACGAGCCGGACCGGGTCGCCACATCGCTCGTCGTGAGACCGTCGATACCGTTGTCGTCGATGAGTTCCGCCGCGGCGTCGAGCAGGCTCGTGATGCGCTCGGTGCTGCGCTGCTGTACCGGCTCTGTGCGGACGGTAGCCGGCACGAAGTCGGTCTTGTCATTCATGGGTAAGTGATCTGCTTTCAGTGTTGTGGCGATCCCAGAAGTTAGCCTGCCGCACCTTTGGGGCTGCTGAGTGGCACCGCGCGGTATTTCTGTGCGAGAATTGCCGTTCGTGCCTGCGTAACGGCTCTGCCACAGGGGTTCCGGTTCTCACGCCAAGGCGCACACTCCATTCTTCATCACAACCAAGCACGCGTTCGACCTGTGGCGGGCGCAGAGAGCGAAACACCATGCACATCCTCGACAGCGTCGATGCAGCATCCCTCAAGAGCGACATTCCCGATTTCCGCGCCGGTGACAACGTCAAGGTGCACGTGAGCATCATCGAAGGTACGCGCTCGCGTATCCAGGTGTTCCAGGGTGTCGTCATCGGCCGCTCCGGCGAGGGTGTGCGCGAGACCTTCACCGTTCGCAAGGTGAGCTTCCAGGTCGGCGTCGAGCGCACGTTCCCCGTGCACTCCCCGATCATCGATCACATCGAGCTCGTCACCCGCGGTGACGTGCGCCGCGCGAAGCTCTACTACCTGCGCGGTCTGCGCGGCAAGAAGGCCAAGATCAAGGAGAAGCGCGACTTCTCCTAGTCGGCTCGCGGTCACACGCGTTTCACGACTTACTGAGCTCCCAGCACGCATATGCTTGCTGGGAGCTCAGGGGTTTAAGTGACATATCGTACGGAATTCGATCCGACAGCCGGCGACCGACCGGTTCGCGCACCGAAGTCGAAGCAGAAGCGCGGCTGGAAGATCTTCCTGCGCGACATCCTGCTCATCTTCCTGGCTGCGCTGCTGATCTCGTTCCTCATCAAGACGTTCCTGATCCGCTCGTTCTACATCCCGTCGTCGTCGATGGAGGAGACCCTCCACGTTGACGACCGCATCATCGTCAACCAGCTTGAGCCGAAGCTCATGCCCATCGAGCACGGCGACGTCGTCGTCTTCAAAGACCCGGGCGGCTGGCTTCCGCCAGACACGAGCGCGCCCGTCAACTGGTTCGTCGGTGCCGTCGACGCGGCGCTCGCCTTCGTCGGCCTGAGCGCCCCCGACAGCAACGACCACCTCATCAAGCGCGTCATCGGTCTGCCCGGTGACAAGGTCGTGTGCTGCAACGACTTCGGGCAGCTGACGGTCAACGGGGTGCCCCTCGAGGAGCCGTACATCAACCTCCCGCCCGACATCACGAAGGCGACGAAGTTCGACTTCGACGTGACGGTTCCCGAGGGCAAGCTCTGGGTCATGGGCGACAACCGCTACAACTCCGCGGACTCCGCGTTCCACAACGCCCAGGGCGACCCGAGCGGCGGGTTCGTACCCATCGACAACGTCGTGGGCAGGGCCTTGCTGATCAGCTGGCCCATCGACAGGTGGACCTGGCTCGACAACTACCCGGTGACGTTCCACGACGTGGACACCGCCAAGACCCCGTGAGGCGCGCCCGATGACCGTCGCTGACCCGACGCTGAGGCTCGAGCGGTCCATGCACCGCGAGGGCATCAGGTACGTGATCGGCTGCGACGAGGTGGGCAGGGGTGCGATAGCTGGCCCGGTGGCCGTGGGGCTCTCCGTCGTCGGGGTGGGCATTGCGAAGCATCCGGCGGGCCTTCGAGACTCGAAGATGCTGAGCGAGAAGCGCCGCGAGGAGCTCGCGCCGCTCGCCCAGAAGTGGTCGCACTTCTCGGCGGTGGGGCTCGCGTCGGCGCTCGAGGTCGACGCCATCGGGATCATCCCGGCCCTCGCCCTCGCGGGCAAGCGCGCCCTCATGGAGCTGCACGAGGCCGGCCTCGCCATCCACGAGAGCGTCGTGCTGCTGGATGGCTCGCACGACTGGCTCACTCCGGGCCTCACTAGGCCACCCCGCGTGCGTACGCGTGTCAAGGCCGATCGGGATTGCGCGTCTGTGGCAGCGGCATCCGTCATCGCCAAGGTGCATCGCGACCGGCTGATGATCGACGCCGATGCGGCGATTCCGGGCTACGGATGGAGCGGCAACAAGGGCTACGGATCGAGCGAGCACTACGCCGCGATCAGCACCTTGGGGCCCTCGGAGCTGCACAGGCAGACTTGGCTCCACGAGCGAACGGCTTAGACTGGGCCGCAGCATGGATGAAGACGAGTTCGAAGACTACGACCGCGAGGTCGAGCTTGCGCTGTACAAGGAGTACCGCGATGTCGTGGGCCAGTTCCGCTACGTCGTCGAGACCGAGCGTCGTTTCTACTTGGCCAACGAGGTAGAACTCGTTCGCCAAGACACGGAGCACGACTTCTATTTCGAGCTCACGATGAACGACGTGTGGGTGTGGGATGTGTACCGCTCCGACCGCTTCGTGAAGTCGGTGCGAGTGCTCACGTTCAAAGACGTCAACGTCGAGGAGCTCTCGTCGAAGGAGCTCGAGCTTCCCAAGGAACTCGCCCTCGACGAGTGAGCCCGACGTGATCAGGGCCGCGGTCTTCGATATCGGGGGAGTGCTCGAGATCGTCGATGACGACACCTGGCTCGACCAGTGGGTCGATCGCTGGGCGCTGCGGTCGTCACCGCGGGGCGATGCCGATCTGGCCACGTATCTCGCGAACACCCTCGGTGCCGTGCGGGCCGAGCTCGCGCTCGCCGAGTTCTGGGACGCGTACTGCGGCGAACTGGACGTTCCGCTGCGCGATTTAGTGGCATCCCTGCGCGGGCGGATGCTCGTCGCACTGCTGAGCAACTCCGCGGACGGTGCTCGGCAGCAGGAGCAGCTGCGCTACGGCTTCGAGGAGCTCTTCGACCTGCTCATCTACTCGCACGAGGTCGGGGTGGAGAAGCCGGACCCCACGATTTACGCGCTCACCCAGGAGCGCCTCGGGGTGCTGCCGCACGAGATCGTGTTCCTCGACGACCGCGCCACGGCCGTCGAGGGTGCTCGCGCCGCGGGCTGGCACGCGATCCTGCACGAGTCCACGCCCGCGTCGATCGCAGCGATCCGGCAGGTCATCAGTTCTCCTCCACAGAAGTAAGTCCCTCGCGCCGCTGTACCGTTCTGCTCCCGTCGTGGCCGCCGCTGGCCGCTGCCCCCGACCCTTGACCCATGGCAGCAAAAGACGCCCTCGGGCGCAGGGGTGAAGCGATAGCCGAGCAGCATCTGGTGAAGCGGGGGCTTGCGGTCCTCGACCGCAACTGGCGGTGCGGGCAGGGCGAGATCGACCTTGTCGTTCGCGACGGCGACGAGGTCGTGTTCGTGGAGGTGAAGACGCGGTCGAGCGTCGCGTACGGGCATCCGTTGGAGGCGATAACCCCGCAGAAGCTCGCGCGGCTGCGGCGCCTCGCGGGGGCGTGGTGCCTCGCGCATCCGGGTGTTGCCGGGCGCATCCGCATCGATGCGGTCGCCGTCATCGCTCCTCGCGGCGAGCCGGTGCAGGTCGAGCACCTCGAGCGGGTCTTCTGATGGCGATCGGGCGCACTTGGTCGGTGACGCTGCTCGGGCTGCGCGGCGCGGTCATCGAGATCGAGGCCGACATCTCGAGCAACCTCCCCGCTTTCGTGCTCATCGGCCTGCCGGACGCGGCGCTCGGCGAGGCCAAAGACCGCGTGCGGTCTGCGGCGACGAACTCCGGATGCTCCCTTCCGGGCCGCAAGATCACGGTGAACCTCTCGCCTGCGGCACTTCCGAAGCACGGCTCCGGCTTCGACCTGGGGATCGCCCTCGCGGCCCTCGCCGCTGCCGACCTCGTCGACGCGCAGTCCATCAGCCGCGTGCTGCACCTCGGTGAACTGGGGCTCGACGGGCGCGTCCGCCCCATCGACGGCGTGCTGCCTGCTGTGCTCGCCGCTTCGCGCGCCGGCTTCACCACGATCATGGTTCCGTCGGGCAACGCCGACGAGGCGTCGCTCGTGCCGGGGGTGCGAGTGGTTGCCGTCGCGTCGCTGCGCGACGCGGCGATCTGGCACGGCGGCGACTTCGAGCCGGAGCCCGTCGAGACGATCCTGCGCGCGACCCCGGCGGTGGCGGAGGCCGAGCCGCCCGACCTCGCCGACATCGTCGGCAGCGACGACGCCGTCGAGGCGATGCTCGTGGCCGCGGCGGGCGGCCACCACGTGTTCCTGCTCGGGCCTCCCGGGGCGGGCAAGACGATGCTGGCGTCGCGGCTTCCGAGCATGCTGCCCGACCTCAGCGCCGACGCGGCCCTCGAGGTCAGCTCCTTGAGGTCGCTGTCCGGGATGCCCGTGGGTGGGGCCCTGTCGTCGAGGCCTCCGTTCGAGGCGCCCCACCACACGGCAACCGCCGCCTCGCTCGTGGGTGGCGGCAGCGGCCAGATCCGCCCCGGAGCCGCGGCCCGCGCCTCCCACGGCGTGCTCTTCCTCGACGAAGCGCCCGAGTTTCCGAGCTCGGTGCTCGACGCGCTGCGCCAGCCGCTCGAGTCGGGCACGATCTCCATCCATCGAGCGAACGCGGTAGCCCACTTTCCCGGTTCCTTCCAGCTCGTGATGGCGGCGAACCCCTGCCCGTGCGGGCAGTACGGCGCACGCGACTCGGAGTGCACGTGCCCGCCCCACGCGCGGCGGCGGTACGTGGGCAAGCTCTCGGGCCCGCTGCTCGACCGCATAGACATCCAGTTCCGGGTGCAGCGGATCACCGCGGCACAGTTGCGGGTCTCGGCGGATACCGCGCGGATGTCGAGCGCGGAGGCGCGGGCGCGCGTGGTTGCCGCGCGATCCCGCGCCGCCGAACGACTCGCGGCGACACCGTGGATGCTCAACTCGCAGGTTCCCGGCTCGTGGTTGCGCGGCCCTGCCGCTCGCCTCGGGACGTCGGTGACCGCATCCCTCGACCGCGCGCTCGAACGGGGAGGCATCACCATGCGCGGCTACGACAGGGTCTTGCGCGTCGCATGGACCATCGCTGACCTCGCAGGCGCCGATCGCCCGACCGTCGACCACATCAACCAGGGTCTCTACCTACGAAGGGCGATATCGCTATGAGCATGTTCGGTGTGAAGGAGGCCGAGGTGGCGCAGCTGATTCGGGCGGTCTCCTCGGGCAACCTCGACCGCGAGCAGATCGAGACCCGCTTCGCGCACGCCGCGTGGTCGGGCATCGCCGAGCCGGGTGACGGAATCGCGGGACTGCTCGTGGAGCGGCTCGGTGCCGCTGGTGCGCTCACCGCCCTCGTGGAAGGGCGACCCGCAACCGAACTCGCTTCGGAGCTGATCTCGCCCACAGTGATGCAGCAGGGCCTCGACCGGTGGATGCCCCGGCTGCAGGTGCCCATGGTGCTCCAGTGGTTGCGGCAGGCCGCGCGCGCCGGGGCGAGGTTGCGTACGCCGCACGACGAGTATTGGCCCGCCGGGTTCGTCGATCTCCAGGAGCACGCGCCGCTCGCGCTGTGGACGCGCGGCGGCGATGACGCCTGCGCGTCCCTCTCGCACTCGATTGCCCTCGTGGGCGCACGAGCCGCCACGGGCTACGGCGAGCACGTCACGATGGAGGCATCGGCGGGCCTCGTCGACCGCGGGTTCGCGATCGTGTCCGGCGCGGCCTACGGCGTCGACGGCATGGCCCATCGCGCGGCTCTCGCGAGCCGCGGCAGCACCGTCGCCTTCCTCGCGGGCGGTGTCGACCGCTTCTATCCCAGTGGTCACGACGCGCTGCTCGGCCGCATCGTCGAGCAGGGTCTCGTCGCGTCCGAATTGCCGTGCGGTTTCGCGCCGACCAAGTGGAGATTCCTGCAGCGGAACCGGCTCATTGCCGCATCAAGCCTCGCGACGATCGTGATGGAGGCGGGGTGGCGCTCGGGCTCCCTCAACACCGCCAAGCACGCGAACGACGCCAATCGCGAGGTGGGCGCGGTGCCCGGCCCGGTCACGAGCGCCGCATCGGCCGGATGCCACAGGCTCATCCGGGAGGGAAGAGCCACACTCGTCACCACCGCTGACGAGATGGCGCAGCTCGCGGGCGGTATCGAGCCCGTTCCCGAGCTATCGGCGCCTCGCCGGGAGACTCGCGTGCTCGACGCGCTGAGCGTCCAATCACCGCGCACACCGGACGCCATCGCGGCCCTCGCGGGCCTGAGCGTTGTCGAGACCCAGGCGGAGCTGGGCCGCCTCGAGGTGGAGGGCGCTGTGCGGCTGGGGGAGCGCGGTTGGATAAAGCGTGGTGCTCGCCGTGAACCGTAGGCGGGACGCGTCGTCGCCCGTAGTCTGGACGCGTGATTCAGCTCGGGCAGTACCCCGCCCCCTCCCACGTCATCGCCCACGTCAGCGACACCCACCTCCTTGCGGGAGGCCGCCAGCTCTACGGCAAGGTCAACACGATCGAGCACCTGGGGCAGGCCCTCGCGCAGCTCGAGCGGTCGAGTGCGAAACCGCAGGCTATCGTCTTCACGGGCGACCTCGCCGACCTCGGCGAGCCCGATGCCTATGTGCGCCTGCGCGAGATCGTCGAGCCGGTCGCCGCGCGGATGAACGCCCAGGTGATCTGGGTCATGGGCAACCACGACGAGCGGCCAGACTACTCGCGCCTGCTGTTCGACGAGGAGTCGGACGCCCCGCAGGACCGGGTGTACGACATCGACGGTCTGCGGATCATCTCGTTCGACTCGACGGTGCCCGGCTACCACCACGGCGCCATCACCGACGACCAGCTCGACTGGCTTGCCGACGTGCTCTCGAGCCCCGCGCCGCACGGCACCATCCTCGCGCTGCACCACCCGCCCATCCCCACCCCGCTGCTCGAGGCCATGGGTATCCTCGAGCTCCAAGACCAGCCGCGCCTCGCGGAGGTCCTCCGTGGGTCGGACGTGCGGGGCATCCTCGCCGGCCACCTCCACTACTCCACGCACAGCACGTTCGCGGGCATCCCCGTCTCGGTGGCCTCGGCCACGTGCTACACCCTCGACCTCAGCGCGGAAGACCGTCTCCTCTCCGGTGTCGACTTCGGCCAGTCGGTGAACGTCGTGCACGTGTACGAGGAGCAGCTCGTGCACTCGATCATCCCCGTGGGGGACACCCCCGAAGTCACCGGACAACCGGCCGCAGCGTGGGCCCAGATCGAGGCGATGACCCACGAGCAGAGGCTCGAAGTGCTCTCGGCGAAGAACTCCGCGTTCAACGCAGCGGAAGTGGAGAGCTCGAACTAGCTCTCGCGGGCATCCCGAAACGCCACAGCGCGCGCGACCGACGCGCGGGCCGTGCGCGACGATGGTCCCGTGGACCTCCAGCGCGCCGTCGACGACTTCACGTCGTACCTCGCCGCCGACCGCGGATTCAGCGAGCACACCGTGCGCTCCTACCGCTCCGACCTCACCCAACTCGTCGAGTTCGCCCTCGACCGCGGCAGCGTGCAGCCCACCGACCTCGACCTCGAGCTGCTGCGCGACTGGCTGTGGCACTCGTCGCAGGCGGGCCTCGCCAAGTCCACGCTGGCGCGCCGGGCCGCCGCCGCGCGCAGCTTCACGTCATGGCTCGCACACACGAACAACGCGCCGACGGATGCCGCGGCTCGCCTCAGGGCACCCAAGTCCGATCGCCACCTGCCGAGAGTGCTGTCGCGCGACAGCATGGACTCGGTCCTCCAGCGCGTCGCCGACAGGGCCGAGACCGGCGACCCCGTCGCGCTCCGCGACCTCGCCATCGTTGAACTGCTCTACGCCTCAGCCCTCCGCGTGAGCGAGCTCACCGGACTCGGTATCGGGGATGTCGATCTCGGACGACTCACCGTGCGCGTCCTCGGCAAGGGGTCGAAGGAGCGCGTAGTGCCCTTCGGTGTCCCCGCCCGGACGGCGATCATCGAGTGGATGGAGAACGGCCGCCCGACACTCGCGCAGGAACACCTCGCCGGGTCGCCGTTGTTCGTCGGCGCTCGCGGAGGGCGCCTCACGAGCAGAGCCGTGTATGAGCTCGTCGCGGGCCTCCTCGCCACCGTGCCCGGTTCTGGCCCCGCGGGCCCCCACACCTTCCGGCACACGACGGCGACGCACCTCCTCGACGGGGGTGCCGATCTCCGCGCTGTACAGGAGATGCTCGGGCACGCGAGCCTGGGGACCACACAGCTCTACACGCACGTGTCGACCGAGCGTCTCAAGGAGAGCTACCGGCTCGCGCATCCACGCGCCTAGTTCGGCAGCAGGCCCCGGTAGGCGGTGGCGACGAGTTCCAGGTAGCGGGCGATGGTCTCCCGCTCGGCCTCGTCGAACTCGTCGAGCGTCGACTCGATGGCCTGCACGACCGGCATGATCGTCGTCATCGCGCGTGCGGTCGCGGCGGGTGTGGGTGTCACGATCGTCGCGCGGCGGTCATCCGGATTCTTCTCTCGCGTGACATGCCCGAGGGCGACGAGACGGTCGACGACCGTGGTGATCGCCGCAGTGCTCAACCCCAGGCGCTTGGCGATTTCGGTAGGACCGATGTCGCTGTTCATCAGGATGAGTTCCATGGCGGCGAGGTCTGTGGAGTTCACCGTCAGTTCGCGGCCCACGTACATCTGGAAATCCCTGCTGATCTCGAGGATGTCGCGCATCAGTTGGGTCGGACGCCGCACGCCCACGCGGTAGGGCGCGCCCGCGGGCTGCGACACGGGTGGGATCGCCATGCCGCAACGTTAGCGCCAAGGGCGACAGACCGGCGGTTCTATCTAGATCTTCGTAGCTTTCCGTGACACTGTGCAGGAGTGCGTACGGCTGTTCCTCTGGAATGCGTCGCACCCCTCGCTGCTTCCGCTACACGCGGGGCAGCAGCGTCGTCACGGGCGGGAGCGGACTGATCCGTGCGTTCCCACCCGGACGGCGCGGGCTCAGTCCTCTGAGAGGGCTTCTTGTTGTCGCTGCGTGATCGTCTCGAGATAGCGCTGGATGACCGCGCACTCCGCCTCGTCGAACTGGTCGAGCGCCGAATCGATGGCCTGCGCGACGGGGATGAGCTCCGCCAGGGCGCGCTGCACGGACTCGGGTGTGGCGGCCACGAGGATGCCGCGGCGATCGGTCGGATGCGCTCCGCGCGTGACGTGGCCGGCGGTCTCGAGCCTGTCCACCACGGTCGTCACCGCCGCGGTGGAGATCTGCAGGCGGCGGGCGAGCTCCGTGGGGCTCAGAGGCCCCGACATCATCACTTCGCCGAGCGCCGCCGTGTCTGTGGCGTTGAGCCCGAGGTTGCGGCTCGTGGAGATCTCGAACTGCTTGCTGAGTGAGATCATCTGCTGCACGAGCAGCGTTTGCGGCCTCAGGACGAACCGATAGGTGTCGCCAAAATCGGGGGAAGCGTCGTCGTCCATCACCTTCACGATACTCCCAGTAATTTGGGTAGCGTATATCTAGTTTTTCTAATAACATGTGGTTACGCGCTTGACGGTCGTGCAGCTGGTAACTGATGGATCGCAGAGCGCGGCGCTTCACGCCCTCTGCGGCTTGCAGGGGGTGAGCGCTCGTCCGCAGGTTCCGAGAGTTGACCCTGATCCGTGACTCTCGGCAGCGGGCGAGCGCTCGCGCCTCTCGCTCCGCCCGACGCGTCGGCAGCAGCACCGCCCTCTCGATCCCGCCCAGCCAGGCGAGCGGCGAGGCATACTGCCCGTGCACCCTGACACCGAAGTGCAGGCACAACTCGCTGCAATGGCCGGGGATGACCTCGCCGATCACCTGCCCGCGAGCGACGACATCGCCCACGGCGAGGTCGGTGATCACGGGCTCATAGCTCGTCAGCACCCCGCCAGCGTGCTCGAGTGACAGCAGCGGGCGGTCCACGACCGTGCCCGCGAAGTGCACGATTCCGTCGGCCGGGGCGTAGACCCTGCCGTCGGGCGCCGCGAGGTCGACGCCGCGGTGGCCGGGAGCGTAGGGCGTTTCCGGGGCGAGGTAGGGGCGCACGATCGAGTGGGGTGCGGCCACGGGCCACACCCACGGCAGCGCGAGCGCGAGCAGCGGGAGCATGACGAGGGGCTGGAGAGGGAGCATCCGGCAATCGTGGCGAAGGTGGCAGCGCGGCGACCGCGGCGTGACGGGAACGGGGGAGGGGTGCCCGAAAACCCGCGGGAGGAGGAGCGGTGCTATCATTTTCGAAGCGTCCGGTGAATTCCGGGCGACTACGCGTGCCCGTGCTTCCTCGAGAAGCACCTCTGGCCTCCACTTCCATTCAGTCCTAGCAATAGGCGGACGTGTGCCGGGCACCAGGTTCCGCACCGACCGGTAGCGGATAACAACTGAGAACAGGCACGCGCACGCGTGCCGAGAAGGAGTCGGCCATGGCCGTCGTCACCATTCGCCAGCTGCTCGACAGCGGCGTCCACTTCGGACACCAGACCCGCCGCTGGAACCCGAAGATGAAGCGATTCATCCTGACCGAGCGCTCGGGCAGCCACATCATCGACCTGCAGCAGTCGCTCAAGCACATCGACGCGACCTACGACTACGTCAAGGAGACCGTCGCCCACGGCGGCACCATCCTCTTCGTCGGCACCAAGAAGCAGGCTCAGGGCTCCATCGCCGAGCAGGCCCAGCGCGTCGGCCAGCCCTACGTCAACCAGCGTTGGCTCGGTGGCCTCCTCACCAACTTCCAGACGGTCTCCAAGCGCCTCGCGCGCATGAAGGAGCTCGAGGAGGTCGACTTCGACGACACCGCGAAGAGCGGCTACACGAAGAAGGAACTCCTCATCCAGAAGCGTGAGCTCATCAAGCTCCAGAAGAGCCTGGGTGGTATCCGCAACCTCACGAAGACCCCGTCTGCCGTGTGGATCGTCGACACCAAGAAGGAGCACCTCGCGATCGACGAGGCGCACAAGCTGGGCATCCCGGTCATCGCGATCCTCGACACCAACTGCGACCCCGACGACGTTCAGTACCCGATCCCCGGAAACGACGACGCGATCCGCTCCGTCGGCCTGCTGACCCGCATCATCGCGGATGCCGCTGCCGAGGGTCTCATCCAGCGCCACCAGAAGCCCGAAGCCGGCGAAGAGGTCGAGCCGATGGCCGCCTGGGAGGCGGAGCTGCTCGCAGCCTCCGAGACCCCGTCCACCGAGGCCGAGAAGATCGAGGCCGTCGACGGTGAGGTCGCCGGTACTCCGGATGCCGCAGCCGTTGCCGAGGTCGTCGCCGCCGAGACTCCCACCGAGGAGAACGACGCAGACGCCGTCGTCGCCGAGCACGAGGCCGCCGCAGACGAGACCGTCGTCGCCGAGCACCACGTCGAGTCGGATGACGCCACCGAGGCCAAGATCGAGGCCGAGGCAACCGACGCGGAGAAGAAGCCCGCCAAGGCTGCTGCTCCCAAGAAGCCCGCCGCGAAGTAACTAACAAAGGACACAGAACAATGGCAGACGTCAGTCTCGCTGACATCAAGGCCCTGCGCGAGCGCCTCGGCACCGGCATGGTCGACACCAAGAACGCACTGGTCGAGGCCGAGGGCGACTTCGAGAAGGCCGTCGAGATCCTGCGCCTCAAGGGTGCGAAGGGCAACGCGAAGCGTGCCGACCGCTCCACGAGCGAGGGCCTCATCGCCGCCGTCGAGAGTGCAACCGCGACCACGATGATCGAGCTCGCGTGCGAGACCGACTTCGTCGCCAAGAGCGACAAGTTCGTCGCGCTCGGTGACAAGGTGCTCGGCGCTCTCGCCGACTCCGGTGCCGAGACGCTGGATGCAGCGCTCGCTGTCGAGCTCGAGGGCAAGACCATCGGGTCGATCATCGACGACGAGGCCGCGATCCTCGGCGAGAAGGTCGAGCTTCGCCGCATCGTCCGTATCCCCGGCGACAAGTTCTCGGTCTACCTGCACCGCACCAACAAGGACCTGCCTCCGCAGGTCGGCGTTGTTCTCGCGTTCGAGGGTGACGACGTCGAGACCGCTCGCAGCATCGCTCAGCACATCTCGTTCGCCGACCCGACGTACCTCTCGAAGGAGGACGTTCCCGCGTCCGAGGTCGAGAACGAGCGTCGCATCGTCGAGGAGATCAGCCGCGGCGAGGGCAAGCCCGAGGCCGCCCTTCCGAAGATCGTCGAGGGTCGCGTCGGCGCCTTCTTCAAGCAGGTTGCCCTGCTCGAGCAGGACTACGCGCGCGACAACAAGCTCACGATCAGCAAGGTGCTTGCCGACTCGAAGCTCACCGTGACGGGCTTCGCCCGCTTCAAGGTCGGCGCGTAACAAGCAGTTTCATCAGAAGGGGCCCGGATGCGCGCATCCGGGCCCCTTCTGCGTACCCGGAGGCCTCGCGCGGGCCGGTAATCTGTAGTGAGTTGCACGCGAGAAGGAGCATCCATGTCAGACCGCAAGAGACGGGTACTCCTCAAACTTTCGGGTGAGGCGTTCGGCGGGGGCTCGCTCGGCGTGAACCCCGATGTCGTGTCGGCGCTCGCCAAGGAGATCGCGGCAGCCTCCGCCGAGGTTGAGATCGCGATCGTCGTGGGTGGTGGCAACTTCTTCCGCGGCGCGGAGCTCAGCCAGCGCGGCATGGACCGCGGCCGCGCCGACTACATGGGCATGCTCGGCACGGTCATGAACGCGCTCGCCCTGCAGGACTTCCTCGAGCAGGCCGGTACCGCCACGCGCGTGCAGTCGGCGATCTCGATGACGCAGGTCGCCGAGCCGTACATCCCGCTGCGCGCCGAGCGTCACCTCGAGAAGGGGCGCGTGGTCATCTTCGGCGCGGGCGCCGGCCTTCCCTACTTCTCCACCGACACCGTGGCCGCACAGCGCGCCCTCGAGATCGGCGCCCAGGTCGTGCTCGTCGCCAAGAACGGCGTCGATGGGGTCTACGACTCCGACCCACGCCACAACCCCGACGCGAAGCGCATCGACGAGATCACCTACCAGGAGGCGCTCGTGAAGGGCCTCAAGGTCGTCGACTCGACGGCGTTCAGCCTGTGCATGGACAACGGGATGCCCATGGTCGTGTTCGGCATGGAGCCCGCGGGCAACCTCACCAAGGCGATCCGCGGCGACCGTATCGGCACTCTCGTCAGCGCGTGACCCCGGCGGTCCTCGCCCTCATCGCGGTGGGGGCGGTCACCCACGCCGCGTGGAACCTCTGGGTCAAGCGCAGCGGCGCCGGCGGCCCGACCTTCGTGTGGCTTCAGGCGGTTGTGGCATCCGTCTTCATCCTGCCGTTCGCGTTTCTCCTGCACGACGACGTCAACGGGAACTCCGTGCTCCTGGCCGGCTCGGTCAGCGCGGTGCTGCACATCGCCTACTTCCTGCTGCTGCAGCGCGGGTACCGGGCGGGGGATGTCTCGGTGGTGTACCCACTCGCCCGCGGTACCGGCCCGCTCATCACTGTCGTCGTCGCGATCCTGTTCCTCGGGGAGCGGCCCGGACTGCACGCGATCATCGGCGCCGCGATCGTGATCGCCGGCGTCATGGTCATCGGCTTCGCGGGCGGCCTACACGGGATGCGCGCCGCAGGGCCCGGCGTGGCCTACGGCCTGCTCACCGGCTGCATGATCGCGGCGTACACGCTGTGGGACGCGCACGCGGTGACGACGCTCGCGGTGGCCCCCGTCGTTCTCAGTCTCGGGAGCACCGTGGGGCAGGCAGTACTGCTCGCCCCGATCGCGCTGGCGCGTCCGGTCAGACTGACGGAGGTCGCGACCAAGCACTGGCGCGATGCGCTGGTCGTGGGCATCCTTTCGCCTGTCTCGTACATCGCGATCCTGTTCGCCATGCAGCTCGCGCCGGTCTCCATAGTCGCTCCTGGCCGCGAGGTGAGCGTGGTGCTCGTGGGGCTCGCGGGCTGGCTGCTGTTCCGCGAGCCGCATCCCGTGCAGCGGTTGGTGGGCGCGGGCGTTGTGCTTGCGGGTGTGGCCCTTCTTGCCCTCTAAACTCGGAACATGATTAGCGATGTACTAGCCGAAGCCAAAGAGAAGATGGACAAGGCTCTCGAGGCCGCCAAAGAAGACTTCGGGACCGTGCGCACGGGCCGTGCGAACCCCGCCCTCTTCCAGAAGGTGCTCGTCGACTACTACGGCACGCCGACGCCCCTCGCGCAGCTGGCCTCCATGGTCAACCAGGAGGCGCGCACGCTCCTCATCACGCCGTTCGACAAGAGCGCCCTCAAGGACATCGAGAAGGCCATCGTCGGTGCCGCGAACTTGGGCGCGAGCGTCGGTAACGACGGCAACGTGATCCGCGCGACCCTGCCCGAGCTCAACGAGGAGCGCCGCCGCGAGTTCGTGAAGATCGTGCGCGACAAGGCGGAGCAGGCGCGCGTGAGCCTGCGCAACATCCGTCGCAAGGCGAAGGACGACCTCGACGCCCTCAAGGAGGTCGGCGAGGACGAGATCTCCCGCGCGGAGAAGGAACTCGACGCCTCGACCAAGCAGCATGTCGACGCCATCGACGACGCGCTCAAGAAAAAGGAAGCCGAGCTGCTCGAGGTCTAATGGCATCGGACTTCGAGACCCAGGCGCGCGCGGCGAACGACAAGATCAACGCGCGCACCGGGCGACCCCTCCTGCGCGCGATAGGCGTCGGCCTCCTTCTCGGGGGATCCCTGCTGGTCAGCCTCCTGATCATCAAAGAGCTGTACATGGTGTTCGCGGGCGCCCTCGTGGCGTTCGTCGCCTACGAGCTCGTCACGGCGCTGCGGTCGGCGGGTCGTGATGTTCCGCGAGTACCCACGGTCGTGGCGGCGGTCGCGATCGTTCCGGCGACGTTCTACTGGCTCGACGAGGGCCACTGGTGGGTAACGCTGGGCGGTATCGCCGTCGTGAGCCTGTGGCGGCTCGTGGAGCTCGTGCGACCCGGCGCGCGGGCGACGCCCAAGAATGTGCTGCTCGATCTCGGAGCCGGCGCGTTCATCATGGTCTACGTCGGCTTCATGGCCGGATTCACCGTGCTCCTGACCGCGCAGGATGGCGGCCAGTGGTGGACCCTGGCCTTCCTCATCGTGGTCGTGGCCGTCGACACCGGTGCCTACGCGAGTGGCCTCGCGTTCGGAAAGCACCTCATGGCGCCCACGATCAGCCCCAAGAAGACGTGGGAGGGGTTCGCCGGTTCCGTGGCCGCGGCACTGCTGTCGGGCATCCTGCTGGCGATCTTCATGCTGCAGCAGCCGTGGTGGGTCGGGATCATCCTCGCGCTCGCGATGGTGCTGACCGCGACATCCGGCGACCTCGCTGAGTCGCTCATCAAACGCGACCTGGGCATCAAGGACATCTCGAGCTTCCTGCCCGGTCACGGCGGATTCCTCGACCGCCTCGACTCTGCGCTGCTCTCCGGCGCGGTGGCCTATGCGCTGTTTCTCATCTTCACGTAAGGCACAATAGGGGGCGTGAGCACTACTTTTCCCCGCAGCCGAAAGTCCCGGCAGGGCTACGACGTCGACCAGGTAGAAGACTTCCTCGAAGAGGCCCGTCGTGCCTACACCGCCGAACCCGGCCAGCTCGCCGTGCTCGATGCTGAGAGCATCCGGACCATGGCGTTCAGGATGCAGAAGGGCGGTTACTCGACAGGCCACGTCGACGCGGCCCTCGAGCGGCTCGAAGACGCCTTCGCGGCACGGGAGCGCGAGCGCGCGTTCGCCCAGGTCGGCGACGCCGCCTGGTACGCGAAGGCCCGCAGCTCCGCGCAGTCGATCCTCGACCGCCTCGCGCGCGAGCCGGGTCATCGATTCTCGCGAGTGAGCTTTCTGACCACCGGATACAGCCCGAAAGACGTCGACGCTTTCGCGGACCGTCTCGTGGGTTACTTCCAGCATGGCAAGCCCATGAGCGTTGACCAGGTGCGCACCGTCGTGTTCCGCAGCGTCAAGCGCGGCTACAACGAGACCCAGGTAGACCTGCTTCTCGATGCCGTCATCGACGTCATGCTCGCGGTTCGCTGAGCACTTTCCGGCGTTTATCAGTCCCGTCGGCTAAAATCGGTTGATTGTGGGGAACAGCGCGCGGGTCAACGAACTCCGCGCCCAGCTGAAGAGCGCGGGCGGGGACGTTTCCGGGCGCCATGTGAGGGCGTCGTGGTCGCTTCCGGCGTTCGCCTCCTTCGTCACCTTCGCATTCCTCGCGGTGTCGCTCGCACCGCCCATGAACACGTCGCAGGCCTACGCCTACGCTCCGGGTGTGTCCCGCGAAGGGCAGACCCTGTCGGTCGACGGCGAGTACACGAACGCCTCGGGGCGTGACGGCTTCACCGTCACCGAGCCGGTGGTCGAGGCCCCGGCGTCGGCCTCGGCCCCCGCAGCGGGCGTGCCCGACCCCGGAACTGCCCAAGCTATCGCCTACGCGATGCTGCAGGCGCGGGGGTGGGGTGACGACGAGTACAGCTGCCTCGTCGCCCTGTGGGACCGGGAGTCGCACTGGAACATCTACGCGTTCAACGAGTCGAGCGGTGCCTACGGCATCCCGCAGGCCCTGCCGGGGGAGAAGATGGCGGCCGCCGGCTCGGACTGGCAGACCAATCCCGCGACCCAGATCACGTGGGGTCTGAGCTACATCTCCGGTCGCTACGACACCCCCTGCGGCGCATGGGCGCACTCGGAGGAGAAGGGCTGGTACTGAGGCCCGCGTAAACTCGGCGGATGGGCGAATCTGTCGACGACGTCATCCGGATATCCCTGCTCGGCGTCCTCGCCCTCATCACGATCGTCGCCGCGGGGGCCTTCAGCAAGAAGCTCGGCGTCGCAGCGCCCCTCATCCTCATCGTCGTCGGGGTCGGATTCAGTTTCATCCCCGGAGCGCCAGTGACCGTGCCGCACGAGGTGATCCTCTTGGGGCTGCTGCCGCCGATTCTCTACTCCGCGGCGATCAACGTGCCGGTGGTCGACTTCCGCCGCAACCTCACGAGCATCTCGTTCCTGAGTGTGGCGCTCGTGGTGGTGACGGCGTTCATCACGGGGTTCATCCTGTACCTGATCTTCCCGCAGCTGAGCCTCGCCGCGGGCGTGGCGATCGGCGCCGTCATCAGCCCGACGGACGCTGTCGCTGCCACCGCGCTCGGTAAGCGCCTCGGCCTCCCACCTCGGCTCGTGACGATCCTCGAGGGCGAGAGCCTCGTCAACGACGCGACGGCGCTCGTGCTGCTGCGCTCCGCGGTGGCGGCGACCGCGGCATCCGTCGCCTTCTGGGATGTCGTGGGCGACTTCGTCTTCGCCGTGGGGGTCGCGCTCGTGATCGGGCTCGTGGTCGGCTGGCTCACCGTCTTCGTGCGGTCGAAGCTCCACGACTCGGTGCTCGACACCGCCATCTCGTTCGCCGTGCCCTTCATCGCGTTCATCCCCGCCGAGTACGTGCACGCGAGCGGCGTGCTCGCCACGGTCGTCGCGGGCCTCTACTCGGGCCACAACAGCGCCAAGAAGTTCTCTGCGCAGTCACGGATGTCGGAGCGCATCAATTGGCGCACCCTCCAGTTCGTGCTCGAGAACGGCGTGTTCCTGCTCATGGGCATCCAGGTCAGTTCGCTCCTGACCGGTGTGCACAAGGACGACCTGAGCGCCGACAAGGCGATCTACCTGGGCCTGCTCATGACCCTCGTCGTGCTCGTCATCCGGTTCGCCTTCCTCGTGCCGCTGCTCTTGCTGTTGAGGCGCCAGGACGCGGTGAAGGAACGGCGGAACCGTCGCTGGGGCGCACTGCTCATCCGGGTGCGCGAGCGCATCGACTCCGACGCGAAACTCGCGGACAACGAGCGGCTCAAGCGCCGGCGCGAGCGCGTCGAGAAGTCGCACCGGCGCAGCACCGCCGACGTGAACCAGTTGAAGGCGGAAGGCCTGGGCTGGCGCGGCGGGGTCGTGCTCGGCTGGTCCGGGATGCGCGGGGTCGTGACGCTCGCGGCAGCCCAGTCGCTCCCCGAATCCACGCCCTACCGGGCGCAGCTCGTACTCATCGCGTTCACGGTGGCGGTCACGACGCTTCTCCTGCAGGGCGGAACGCTGCCCCTGCTCATCCGCCTCACGGGCATCCGGGGCACCGACCAAGCCGCCGATCGTCGCGAACTGGCCGGTCTCCTCGACGAGCTCAGCGCCGCGGGCGTCTCCGTGCTCGACAACCCCGATTTCGAGTTGCCCGACGGCTCGACCATCGACCCGGAGGTCATCGAGCGCGTACGGCACGACACGCTGCTGAGCGCGGAGTCGGCGTGGGAGCGCGCCGAGCACGGCGCGGGCGACGAGGGTCTCGTGAGGTCGCCGCAACGCCAGTATCGGGAGTTGCGCCGCGAAGTACTGCAGGCCGAGAGGGAGGCTCTGCTGGAGGCGCGCTCCGAGGGCACGTACCCGTCGCGCATCCTGTCGCGCGCCCAGGCGATGATCGACCTGGAGGAGACGCGGCTCGAGCAGGTGGACAACCCCGGCGGCTCGTAAGCTGGAGTCATGCCTCGCTCGAATCATCCCCGCGGTCGCCGGGGGAGCGATGACGACGAGTTCGACATCTCGCGCGTTCTGATGGGAGCCAAGACCACCCAGGCCAAGCGCGACGGCCTGTGGAACGTGCAGCCGCTCACGGCAGCGAACGCCCAGAAGGTCTACGTGTGCCCCGGGTGCGGCCTCGAGATCGAGCCCGGCATCGCCCACACCGTTACGTGGCGCGCCGACGGGATCATGGGCGAGGCCGATGACCTCGCGGGCCGCCGCCACTGGCACCTGCACTGCTGGAAGATAAGGCCGTAGTTCCATGGAGATCAAGAGCGCCACCGAGCTTCCCGCCCTTCGCGAGGACATCGAACTGCACACGAGCGACGGCCTCACCCTCGTGGGCGAGCTCGCGCTGCCCGAGTCGGGGGAGCCGCTCGCGACCATCGTCGCGCTGCATCCGCTGCCCACTCACGGCGGATTCATGGACTCCCACATCCTGCGCAAGGCGTCGCTGCGACTGCCCGCCCTCGCCGACCTTGCGGTGCTCCGGTTCAACTTCCGCGGAGTCACCTCACCGCGCGGAACGTCGGAGGGCTCGTTCGGCGACGGGATTCTGGAGCAGTACGACCTCGCGGCGGCGATGTCGTTCGTGGCCGAGCGCGGGCTGCCGCATCCGTGGCTGCTCGGCTGGTCTTTCGGCACGGAGGTCGCTCTCAAGTGGGGACTCGCGCAGCCCGTGGAGGGCGCCATCCTGCTGTCCCCGCCGCTGCGCAGGACCACGGATGACGAGCTCGCGCGCTGGGCGGGCAGCGGCAAGCGGCTCGTGGCCGTCGTGCCCGAGCTCGACGACTTCCTGCGACCGCCCGAGGCCGCCGCGCGCTTCTCCGTCGTGCCGGAGACTGAGTTCGTCGCCGTGGAGGGCGGGCGCCACTTGTGGGTGGGGGAGGCTCAGACCTATCGCGTGCTCAGCGAGATCGTGGCGCGGCTGAACCCCGCGGCCCTGCCGCTGCCCACGGAGTACTGAGCGCTACAGCTCGTTCTGCCGGGGCACCAGCACCTGGTTGATGATCAGCAGGATCGCCGCGGCGACCGGGATCGCGATGAGCGCGCCGAGGATGCCGAGGAGAGTTCCGCCCGCGAGGGCCGCGATGACGACGATCGCGCCGGGCACCTTCACGGCCTGCGCCATGATGCGCGGGTTGAGCACGTAGGCCTCGACCTGCATGTAGACGAGGTAGTAGATGCCCACCGCGATGACGCTCGGCGCCCCGTTGAACACGAGAACGAGCAGCGTGATGACGGCGGCACCCGAGACCGTGCCGACGAGAGGGATGAGCGAGCCGAGGAACGCGATGAACGCGAGCAGCGCCGAGTAACTGATCGGCAGGCCGAACGCCGGGAAGATGAGGGTGAGGAAGAGGAACGACAGCACGCCGTTCACGAGGGCGAGAGAGCCCTGGCCGATGACGTAGCGGCCCACCGCCGAGGCCACCTGCTCGGCGAGGTCGATGAACGTGGGTCGCTTCGAGGCTGGAACGAGCTGGTACAGCCCGCGCTTGAGGCTTGTAAGCGAGGCCGTGAAGTAGATGGTGAGGATGATGACCACGACTCCGCCGGTGACTCCCGTGGCGATGCCGATGCCGACCGTCAGCACACCGCCGCCGATGCTCGTGAAGTCGAGGGTCGTGAACCAGTCCTGGATGCCCTTGGTGATGTCCGCGACGTTCAGCCACGGGAGCGCATCCTGGATGTTCTTCGCGATACTGCCGTCTTGGAACCCGTTGATGAGACCGGGAACAGCCTTGATCGCCTTGTTCACCTGCTCGGTGATCACGGGGATGATCGCGAACACGAGTCCCACGAAGATGCCGAGCACGGCCACGAGCACCGTGACGATGGCCAGCGGCCGCGGGAACTTGTGCTTCTCGAGCCACGTGACGAGGGGGTCGAGGCCGAGCGCGAGGAAGAGGGCCGCGCCGACGTAGGTGAGGATCGTCGCGAGGTTGCCGACTGTCGCACCGATGGCCACGGCGACAAGTACTCCCAGCCCACCGAAGAGGCCGAGGCGGAACGGATTCTGGATCTTCACGGCGGCACCTCTGTCGTCGGGGCGGACTCTGTTTGTCTAAAAAGACTGGTCTACGACTCGGAGTTGACCTTCTCGGCCTGCGACAGAACACCCCGAAGGTTCTCGAAGTATCCGGCCACCGTGTCGCGCTCCATCCTAATCTTCGCGAGGCGCTCCTCAGCGTCGGACACGAGCTGAGACGTGCGCTGCTCGGTCTCCTCGAGGAGGGCCTTGGCGCGGGCCTCCGCGGCGTCCGTGACGCTCTTGGCGTGCGACTCGGCAGACTCCCGGATGCTGCGCGCCTCGTTCTTCGCGGTGGTGTCGAGGTTCGCCACCTCTTGACGCTTCGACGCGGCCTGGCGCACAGCTTCCGCGAGCTGGACCTGCGCCTCGTCGAGGAACTGCTGGGTCTGCGCGGCCGCCTCCTGGTGGCGCGCGAGCGCCTCCTTCTCTGCCTCCTCGCGCACCGCGGCGAGCTCGGCGTCGAGGGCGGCACGGGCCTCCACGGCTTCGCGCTCGAGGGTCGAGCGGGTCTCATCGCGCTCGTGGGCGAGAGCCGCGCGAGTGGTCTCGGTCTCGCTGGCCAGCTGGGCACGTTGGCGAGCGATGTCGCGGGCGAGGTCTGCAGTCTGCTTCTCGACATCGTGCGTGAGGCGAGCCGTCGTCTCCGACACCTCAGCCTCGAGCGCTGCCCTGCGCTCGGTGATCTCGGCGTTCAGGGCCGACTGCTTCTCGGCGATCTCCGCGGCGAGGGATGCCCGCGCCGAAGCACTCTCGGCGTTCAGCTGGTTGCGCGCCGCGGAGGTGCGAGCCTCCAGCTCGGCGCGGCCGGACGAGAGCTCGTGCTCGAGCTCGGCCCGTGCGGACGTCAGCTCCTGCTCCAGCGCGGCTCGCGTCGACTCGACCTCGGCTTGCAGCGCGGCCTTCGTGCTGGCAACCTCCGCCTCGAGCTCGGCGCGGCGGGCGGTGACTTCGGCCTCGAGAGCCGCGCGGGTGCCCGAGACCTCGGCTTCGAGGGCGGTGCGGCCGCCCGAGATCTCGGCGGCGAGGGCGGCGCGGGCGCCGGAGGTTTCCGCTTCGAGCGCCGTGCGGGCGCCCGTGGTCTCGGATTCGAGAGCTGCCCGTGCGGCCTCCGTGTCGGCGGCGAGGGCGTCGGCTGCCGCCTTGGCGTCGGCTTGCGTCTTTGCACGGGCGGCCTGCGTCTCGGCCCGCAGGGACTCCTGGGCCGCTGCCGTGTCGTTGGCGAGCTTCTCCTGGGCGGCGGCGGTCTCGTTGGCGAGAGCTTCACGACCCGTGCGGAGCTCGGCTTCGAGCTCGGCGCGGCCGGTCTCGAGCTCGCGTGCGAGGTCCGTGCGGCCCTGCTCGAGGTCGCGGGCGAGGTCGGCGCGCAGGCGGGCGTTCTCGTTCTCGTAGTCGGCGCGGCCCTTCTCCGAGTCGCGGGCGAGTTCGGCTGCGGCCTCGCGGGCGGCGGTGGCCTCCTGGGAGGCGGCGGCCTTGAGGTCGGCTGCTTCTCGCTCGGCCTCGGCGCGCACGGCGGCGGCCTCGCGCTTGGCGGTGGCGCGGGCATCCGCTGCCTCGGTGGATGCCGCACCGCGGAGGGCTGCTGCCTCACGGGTCGCATCCTGGGTGAGGGCCTCGGCGTCGGCGCGCGTGCGCGAGAGCAGCGTGTCTGCCTGCTCGCGGGCCTCGGCGAGGAGCTTCGTGGCGGCGGCGGATGCCTCATCCGTGATCTTCTTCGCCTGCTCGGCGGTCTCGGCGCGCAGCTTGGCCATCTCGGCGGCCGTGGTGGTGCGCAGGTTCTCGGCGTCGATGTCGGCCTGGCTGATGAGGCGCGTCGACTGTTCCTCGGCGACCCGCAGCGTGTTCTCGAGCTTGGTGCCGAGGCCCGCGTAGGTGGGGCTACCGGTTTCGTCGAGCTCGGCCTGCAGATCTTCGTTGACGGCGAGGAGGCGCTTGACCTCTTTGGCCGACTCGGTGCGCTCGTTAGCTGCCTTGATGGCTTCGCGGCGCAATTCCTGCAGTGCGGCGTCTACCTCGTCCTTCCGGTAGCCGCGCATCTCTGTGCCGAAAGTCATGTCATCTGCAGCCATGACTGCCACTTTAGCGGCCCCTGAAGAGGGGCTTCATTCACCGGACTCCCAGTTACTTCCCAGACGAACAGTTAGGTCGCTCCACGGGCATCCGGTATTCTTGAACGTCTTTGTTGTTGCCACTCCCTGCATGCGCAGGGGCTCCTCCTCTCGTCCCTAGTGCGAGCGGCCGCGTTGAGAGCGGCGGAGGGTGCAGCGGACTTCCAGTTCGGCCGGCAGCACGAAAGGAGTAGTCCACCCGTGCGATTCGTTCTCGCCATCATCAGCTTCGTCGTTGCCGCCGTCATGATCGGTGCGGGCATCGCCCAGCGCACCATTCTCCTCGAGCCCGACGAGGTCGCGCTCTCGAGCACCTCGACCACCGGCACCGCGGTCACCGTCGTCGACGGCGCCGCGCTCAACGCCTACGACGGCTCGCAGACCCTCAGCATCTCCGGTTCGCCCGAGATCCTCGCGGCCTACGGTCGCACGAGCGACGTGCTCGCCTGGATCGGTGACACCGAGTACACCGAGATCTCGTACGACGCCGACAAACAGGAGCTCACGAGCGCTGTGGTCGCCGGTACCGAGAAGACGGTCCCGACGATCAAGGGTTCCGACCTCTGGCTCGACGAGTACACCCGTGCCGATTCGCTCGAGCTCACGGTTAAGGCACCGAGCGATGTCTCGTTCATCATCATCTCCGACGGGGAGAAGCCGGCCCCGGCCGATCTGCGCATCTCCTGGCCGCTTGACAACTCCACCCCGTGGGCGGGTCCGCTCATCGTCGGCGGCGCTGTCGCGCTGCTGCTCGGCCTCGCCTTCCTGCTGTGGGCGATCAACCACATGCGCAGCTCGCGCGGCCCGCGCCGCAAGCCGCAGAAGATGCCCAAGGTTCCCCGCAAGCGCCTCTACAAGCCCAGCCGCAAGGTCGCGATAGAGAAGCCGGCGACAGGTGGTCGTCGCGCCGTGCGCGGCATGATCGCCATGCCGATCCTGCTGGTCAGCGCGCTCGCTCTCACCGGCTGCACCGCGGACTTCTGGCCCGGCACGGGCACGGCCGCGTCACCGACGCCCAGCGAGTCCGCGGTGCCCGCCGCCGCACAGGACACCCCGCCGGCCGCCACTGTGCGCCAGGTGCAGCGCATCGTCGCCGACATCAGCACGGTAGCCGCCAAGGCCGACGCCGCGAAGGACAAGACGCTGCTCGAGACGCGTTTCTCGGGGGCCGCCCTACAGCTGCGTCTCGCCAACTACGCGATCACGACCGCCGACCCGTCGCTCCCCGCCCTCGCCGCGATCCCCGCCGGCCCTGTGAAGGTGACGCTGCCGCAGCAGACCGACACGTGGCCGCGCACCGTGTTCGCGGTCATCCAGGATGACAAGGACTCGACGATCCCTCCGCTCGCCCTGTTCCTCGTGCAAGACGACGCTCGCGCCAACTACAAGGTGGCCTACGCGATCACGCTCGAGCCTTCCGCCGTACTGCCGAAGGTCGCACCCGCGTCCATCGGTACTTCCCGTATCGCGGACGACAGCGCCGTGCTGCGCATCTCGCCCGACGACCTCGCTCTGAGCTACGCCGACATCCTCGAGAAAGACGTCGACAGCGACGCCTACCTCGACTTCGAGGCCGAAGGCGACAGCCTGCGCA